>JBOGCH010000041.1:0-51489 GCA_051656645.1 Marinifilaceae bacterium | reverse complement strand
AATAGATACATTGAAAAGTTATCTAAGTAACACAGATTGGTGTGTGATTAAATGTATGGAATTGGGATGTTCTATCGATGAGATTTATCCCGAAATATCTCAATGTAGAAAAGATGCACGACAACAAATTAATATATTGAAACAAATTATTAACCAGAATTCGGTTGCATTTGCAAATTGAATTCAGCTTTACAATCATTTTAGAGGGCACAAAAACGCCCTCGACTTGTCGTAGGACGCCAATCACATACAACACAAGATACGCCAGAACGTATAGCCGAGGGCTTGAGACCTTCTGCTACGTTCTGGCGTATTGTATTTCGTATGTGATTGGCGTTACAAATCTAATAATTTTTTTAACATGAAAACACCTATTACATATTATGGAGGAAAACAAACCCTCCTTGGACATATCATGCCGTTAATTCCACCCCATGATTTATATACAGAAGCGTTTGTTGGAGGTGCTACTGTTTTGTTTGCAAAGCCTCATGTCAAAGCTGAGATTATAAATGACTTAAACCAAACTCTCATAAATTTTTATCGTATTGCCCGTTCTGACTATCAAGCCCTGAAGGATGAAATGAGTGCAACGTTGCACTCAAGAGATGTGCACGCTCACGCTGCGCACATCTATCAGTATCCTGTTTTCTTTACTAAGGTGCAACAGGCGTGGGCAGTATGGGCATTGTCTAAGATGAGTTTTGCATCGATGTTAGATGGAAGCTTTGGTTATGATATGGGCGGAGGCATGCCTAAAAAGCTAAATAACGCAAGAGATGAATTTACTGAATACATGTGTAATCGATTATCTCATGTAACTATTGAGAATCGCGATGCCCTTGAGGTGATTAAATGTTATGATCGTGATGGTGCATTTCACTTCGTGGATCCTCCCTACATTAACTCTGATTGTGGACACTATGAAGGATGCTTTAATGAGGAATGTATGCGTAAACTGTTGGAAATACTTACCAATATTAAAGGCAAATTTATGTTAACCATGTTTCCTTTAGATATGATTGAAGAGTATGCTAATCGCAATGGATGGATTATACATAGGGTTCAGAGAACTATATCAGCATCCAAGGTGAACCGACGTAAGCAAGAGGAGTGGATAGTGTGTAATTATGAGATACAGACGCGTTTAAACCTATTTTAAATGCCAATTACACAAAATATAAAAAATGTACAAATTGTTTTACTGTGATTGCACATTTTGAATTGGCGATTATAAATGCTATTTCTTTAGTTGGAGATATTGCAAACTTAAATAATAAGAAGCAATTAGAGTTTTTGCAAATGTTTAATAATAAACTTACTGGTGAATTACAAATAGCAGAAATGTTTAGCGACAAATTAACTCATATTAATTTGAGTGGAAGTAAAATCACTGGAACACTAGAGGGAATAGGATCCCTTACTAACTTACGTGCTCTATACTTAGATAAAAACAGTATCTCTGGCGCTATCCCATCATCTATTGGTCAATGTCGTCAATTAAGTAGTATCTGGATGGATAGCAATAATTTAACAGGTAATATTCCTTCTGAGATTTATAATACTCAAGTGCAAATAGGTGGTTCTTTGCGATTATCTAATAATAGATTGAGCGGTGAACTGGACGAACGCTTGTTAACAGATGAATCTGTACTAGGTGGATTGCGTTGGGAGAAGCTAGGGGCAAATATTCATATATGCCCACAGCAAAGTGGATATGGATTTTCAAATTGCAATAACTAAAATCAAATTAAACAACTATGTATTTACAAAAACTGAGTGCTATCCTATGTGGAATGGCATTATTATTAACACTGTATTGCTGTTCAAGCGAATCTGATGGGCCTAATAATGGTGAAAACCAAGGTGATTTAATTGAATTAACTTCTGCATTCTTTCCTGCTTATGGTTATGGAAGTAGCAAGAAAATAGAAATGAAAGCAACGGGCCCATGGCATATCGTGCTTAATGAAAACTATAAATCGTGGGTTAAAGTTACTCCAGAATCGGGAAATGGTGGTGAAATTATTGAATTACAAGTAACTGTATCGCGTAATGAGTCGCAAATCAAAGAACGTGAAGCGTCTTTTGATATAGTATTAAATAGCGATGAAGAATGTAGAGCAGAAGTAAAGATTCTTCAACCTACAGAATATTATTTGATGCAAGATAGTATTACACTTCGAACTATTTATGAGAAACTAGACGGAAATAATTGGAAAGTCAAATGGCCAACGAATATTGGCGTAAGATCATGGCCAGGTGTGATGGTTACAGAGGCATCAAAAGTTGAGCGCGTAACCTCAATATGGTTTGGTTATCCTATAAATATGAAAGGAGAGTTGCCAGAAGAGATAGGTAATCTTGATGCATTATTGGGTTTTGCCATAAAAGGAGAGCAAAATGTTACTGGTACAATACCAGGTGAAGCATTTGCTAAAACTAATATAGAACAACTTTGGATTGATAGTACTAACATAAGTGGATTGATCCCGGCAGCGCTAAATAATTGTTCTAACATGATGAGTTTAAATGTCCCGAACAATAAATTGACAGGTTTTGAGGAGGGATTCGGTACTGTTGCAATGCCTAATTTAGTTGGTTTATTTATTCAATTTAATCAGTTTGAGTGTTCATTTAATTCTGACTGGATAGGACGAATGAAAAAAATGACGATTATGAATATTAGAGGTAACCGCTTTAGTGGGCAATTACCAAGAACAATGGTAGCAGGATTAACTAATTTATTACAATTGGAGATTGCTGATAACTGTTTCGTGGGAGAGTTCCCTGCTTCAATAAAAGCCACAGTTGCATATGAACAAACGGAAGCCATTGATATGTGCCCTCAAAAAGAAGGTTTCGGTTTCGATGAAGGAAGTTGCAAACAATAATATATGAATATTAATTAATACTTTAAATTATGAAAAACAAATTTGTCTTTGCATTAGCGCTTGTTCTCTCTGTTTTTACAGTTGGGTGTAGTGATGATGATAAAATGGATCCAATTCCAAGTAATGTTGAAATTAAAACATCAACGAAAAAACTAGATTTAAATTATGAGTCACAATCGGCAGAAATAGAATTAATCTCTAATGTTGCTTGGACTGCGATAAAACAAGGAAACTCTGCTTGGTTGACAATATCTCCAGAAAGTGGTGCGGCATCAGATGATGTTCAAAAAATAAAATTTACAGTAACAAATAACACAGATACAAAGAAAGCACGTACTGCAATGGTAACCTTTGTATCTAAAGTGGGCAATGGTATTGATACTGTGACAATTGTACAAGGACCTAAAGTTGATCATCCTGAACTATATAAGGATCAGTTAGTGTTAGAGAAGCTTTACGCAGCAACAAAAGGATATCAATGGACACTTGTTTGGGATTTAGATGCTGATATTACTTCTTGGTATGGTGTTAAAACCGGGATGGTTGATGGAGCACTTCGTGTAACTGAGTTAGTTCTTGATCATGGAGGTCTACGTGGAAAATTACCTGAGGAAATGGGTGAATTAACAGGTTTGGAAAAATTGGTTATTCGTGCTTCTGTATTAAATCAGGAGTTACCTCTTTGGGTAACTAAATTACCAAATCTAAAATTCCTAGCTCTACCTGAGAATGTTATTTCTGGTACTATACCTGAGGCGTATTATGACATGGTAAATCTAACTCGTATGGATTTAAATGGTAATAATCTTGAAGGTGGAATCTCTGAAAAAATAGGTCAATTAACGAAATTAGAAACTGTAGCTTTAGCTTACAATCCACTTGGTGGAACAATACCATCAACAATTGGAAATTTAAAGAATTGTTATGAAATAAATTTATCAGGATGTAAGTTGACAGGATCTATTCCCACAGAAATAGGTAATTGTACATCTCTTTCTGCATTTTTAGCTGAAAATAACTCATTAACAGGATCAATCCCTTCGTCATTGTCAAGATGTTCAGATTTTGAGGTTCTATTTTTAGGTTACAACAAACTAACAGGTACTATACCTTCGGAATTATCTCAGTGTACAAAATTCGCTGATTTCCGTTTTGATAGTAATGAAATTACTGGTTCATTACCAGAGTCTTTCAGTACACTTGATTCTTTACATATTATTAATGGGAAGAACAATAAATTGACGGGGACAATACCTGCAAGTTATGACAAATTAAAAAAATTAAATGCCCTTTTACTTACACAAAACGAGATTAGTGGTGAATTACCTGACTTTCTAGCTAATTTACAATATGTATATCTTGACTCGAATAAAATTACTGGATCAATCCCAAGAGCAATTTATATGTCTGAAAAAATTAACTTCTTGCATTTAGCAGACAATCAATTAGTAATGGAATTACCAGTTGAAATTTTTCAACGAGTAAATCTTGCAGAACTAAATTTAGCAGGTAATATTGGTATTACAGGTGAATTTATTGCAGATGGTACAGAAGGCGGTGATATGAGTGATATGAAAGGTTTAACGCAACTAATCCTTACAGGATGTAAAATGAGTGGTACTATTCCATCGAAATTATTTAATAATAACATAGCTAAGTGTCACTTAGAGGGTAATGATTTCACAGGTAACTTACCAGCAACAATCGCGTCATGTCAAACTCTATCAAGCTTAAAAGTTTCAGGAAATAAATTAAGTGGTGTAGTTCCAGAAGGTATTACGAAGCATTCTCAGTGGACAAATTGGTTACCGGGTGTAAATATATTACCACAACAAAACGGATTTGGCCTAACAGTTCAACAGTAATAATGGTTCTCTTAGTGAGATACAATCTCACTAAGAGAATAAAAACAACAACAGAAACACATTTATTATTAGAATGTTGTTAAAAATGTAATAATCATGGCAAAAAATAAATTATATGCTCTTTTATTTTCTTCATTATCAATAGTTGCATGTAGCAGCGATGATGAATCCCTAGACAAAGGAGCTCTTACAGTTGATAAATCAGAATTAGTTTTTTCTAATCTAGGAGGACATAAATTAGTTTATTTAACAAGTTCGTCAAGTTGGAAAGCTGTTGCAGATGTTGATTGGGTTGAGATATCTCCATCAGGTGGAACAGCATGTAAAAACCTTGAAGTGAGAATTTCAGCAACGTCTGATGAGGTTGATAAAGGTAAAACAGCTACAATCACATTTAGTACGTTATCTGGTGAAAGTATTGCTTCGATAAAAGTACAAAGAGGTGAATTAAAACCAAGTAGAGAGTTAGATAGCTTATCATTGGTTAAATTTTATCAAGCGACAGGTGGTGATGACCGCTGGCATGAAAAATGGGATTTATCTCAACCAATGAATAAATGGGGTAGTAACCCCGAAAAAACTTTAGTTAAGTTAGAGCGTGTAAATGGTGAAGTACGCGTTGTTGAGGTTTTTGCTCAGGATAACAATCTTAAAGGTACATTACCTGAGGAATTACAAAATTTAACTGAGTTACGTTCTTTTGCTATAGAGAAGAATAATGTAACAACGACCGATTTTCCAACTTATTTCACAAATATGAAGTCGTTGGAATTATTAAATCTTGCAGATAATGCAATAAAAGGTGAGTTGCCGTCATCTGTTTTTGATTTGCCGAATTTAAAATATTTAGTTTTGCATCGAAATCAGATGACAGGTACAGTGCCTACAAATATTGGGAATGCTAATAAATTAATTACACTATCGTTATTCTCAAATCAATTAACTGGTGAGCTACCATCATCATTAAGTAATCTTGTGAATCTTGAAAGATTGTGGTTGAGTAATAACCACTTTACAGGGAGATTTCCATCTTTGGACAAGATGAAAAAACTATTTTGGTTAGAAATTGGTATGAATGCTGAGTTTGATTCTCAGACTGTTTCATATGAAGGAATTGGAACTGAAGAACAAAAAATATATAAACGTGGAGGATTCTCAGGTCCGGCGCCTGTTTTTAAAGATATGCCTGAACTTTCATTAGTGTCACTAGCGGCAAATAACTTTACTGAATCTCCAGTGTTCGAAAACTGTCCAAAAGTTGAACAATTATTTTTAGAGAATAATAACTTTAAGACATTAGATGCTTCTATTTTTGCTTTAAGTAAATTAGACTACTTAAGAGCTTACGATTGTGGTATTGAAACTTTGCCGGAAATAACAGGATGTGGATCACTCCGTTATTTACTTTTGCATAGAAATAAAATTTCGGTATTGCCAGCGTCAATCTCAAAAATGACCTCTTTATTGGAAGTATTATTATATGATAATGAGCTTACAGAACTACCTAGTGAGATATCTGCTTTGAAAAGATTACAACACATTCAAATTAACGATAATAAACTAGCATCATTACCTAATGAGTTTTGGCAGTTAACCTCTCTTATTTCGATGAGATTAGCAAATAATATGATAGAAGGTACACTTCCAGAAACTTTCGTATTGCATACACAACTTGCCAATATAAATTTTTGCAATAATAAATTAACAGGATCGATAGATCCTTTAACAACAATTGCACTTGCTAACGAATTACACTTTTCAAATAATCAACTGAATCAAGATTTTCCCGATAATTTTAATAACTGTAGAATGTTAAGGGCTTTAAAACTTGACAATAATAACATTACTGGAGTAATAAAGAGTTCACTTGGATCGTGTCTTAATTTGCAAGTATTATCACTTAACAACAATTTGTTAACAGGAAGTGTACCTAGAACCGTGCATTTGCATACTAATTGGAGTAAATGGAATCCCATCACAAATATTTTGCCTCAACAAAATGATGTAACCTTAAGCCTACAAAACTAATACGACATGAAAAAAATTATTTCCTTTATTTTACTCGGAATCTTATCATTGTCGCTGACAATTGGGTGTAGCGATGAGGTAACTGATGAGATTAGAGATATAACTATTGAGTTTGAGGACAAAAATTACCCTTTTGTAGAGAACCAGTCATTTATTAGAATAGTAACTGGTAATGCTTGGAGTGCTGAGTCAAATGCAGATTGGTGTACTTTGTCTCCAACAAATGGTGATGGGGCAGGTGTTATTGTAGTTCATTTAGACGAAAATGAAACTTCCCAAATCCGCGAAGCTATTATTACTATAACTAGTGGTTCGCAACGAAATACTGTTACTATCAGACAATCTGCTCATCATGCTATTCATGTAGATAAGGATAATATTATTCTAAGTGCTGATGCTAATGATAAACAAGCCATAACAATAACCTCTTCATCAAATTGGGAAATAGTAGAAGAAGGCATGCCCTCTTGGATCTCAGTTAATAAAAAAAGTGGAGAGGTAGGAGCAACGGACATAGAAATATCTGCAGAAACGAACACTTTAGCAGAAAGTAGAAAAGCTGATTTATGTTTTAAAATTGTTGGCGATACAACAAAAACAATTGTTAATATTGAGCAATTAGGTATCCACGGAACACTTAGACAGCGTGACAGTATAGCATTGTTAGATTTCTTCAGTATAATTGATAAAGAAGAGTCGTTGGGGATTTATGATAAGAAAAAGTCAATATCTTCATGGACGGGAGTAACAACGAAAGAAGTTAATGGCGTTTTGCGTGTGGTAGTATTTAATTTTGAGAGAATTACAGCTACAATAGGAATGTCGCCATGGCCCAAAAATACTGAAATTCCAGCTTCTTTATCCTATCTTACTGAATTACAATCTTTAAGCTTAGCCGACTTATATGCAGGTACACAGTTCCCAGAGTGTATAAAAAGCTTATCAAAGTTGACAACACTGAATTTGACAGGTAATAACTTTACTGGAGAACTCCCATTGTGGATTGGAGATTTAACAAAATTGCAATATCTGCATTTAGAACAAAATCTTCTTTCAGGAACATTACCTGCAACAATAGGCAATTTAACAGGCCTAATAGAACTGCAGTTAGGACATAACTGTTTTGATGCAATACCTGATATGTTTACTCGTTTAGCTAATCTTGAGGTATTAGGAATGTTTAAACAGTTTAAGGAAATTAATAGTGATGATATAATTACATCTCCTACCGATAATAAGGAGTTTCCTAAAACACTTCTATATCTAAAAAAATTACGAGAGTTACGAATGCATGAGGCTAGCTTTACAGGTTCACTACCTGCAAATATAAGCGATATTAGTACACTAGAGATTTTTACGGCTTATGGTAATAAATTTTCAGGAACTATTCCAGAGTTTACTAAATGTACAAATTTAGTTTCAATCAACTTGTCTGATAATAATTTCACAGGTGGAATTCCAGCATCATTTGGAGCGAACTACTATTTAATGAACTTATATCTGAGAGGAAATAAAAATTTGGGAGGAACGTTACCAGTTGAGTTAGGTCAATTAAATTTCCTTACAATGTTGGATATTTCTGAATGTGGATTGACAGGAGAGTTGCCAAACGGATGTTTACAAGGTAAAGGATTAATAGAAGTAAACTTGAGCAAAAATGCTTTAAGTGGAGCTTTGCCAGCATCTCTTGAGAATTGTTCTTCGTTAGAGGCAATTTATATAAGAGAAAATAACTTTACTTCATTAGGAACGGGTATACGCCTTTGCTCACGACTTGCAGTTTTAGATGTTGATGCTAATAAGTTAACAACTTTCCCTATGGAAATATGTAATTTACCTATTCTAACCATGGTGAATTTGTCAAATAATGATATTACTGGCGAACTACCAATAGAGTTGAAGAGTGCAACGAATTTGCAAAGTCTAGCTATTGCTAATAATTATCTGACATCCATAGCAAAGGGAATATGTGAGGGACATTCATATTCTAAGAATTGGCAGTGGGAGTCATTAATCTGTCCTCAAAAAAATGGGACTTTAGATGTACCAGAAGGTGCAGTTCTTGATCCAGGTGGTTCTGTAACAGAGCCTGAAGATGGATCTTTACCAACACCTTCGGTGTGATAGGTTAACAACTAAAAAATACTTATGAAAAGAATAATATTATTGTCATTATACTTTATTGTGCTACAACTTCCAGTTGTAGCACAAACACTCCTAAAAGGAGTGGTGACATCGGCTGAAGATAAAGCCTCTTTGCCAGGAGTTTCTGTATTAAATAAAAGTGATGGTAGTGGTGTAGCGACAGATCTTGATGGAAAGTATTCAATAAAAGCTAAAAAAGGAGATATAATTGTTTTTTCATTCATAGGGATGAAAACGCAAGAACTTAAATATGATGGCCAACCTCAATTAAATGTTGAGCTTAAAAATGATTCAGAATTGATGAATGAGGTGGTTATTATTGGCTATGGTGAACGTAGAAAGGGAACAATTGCAGGATCTGTATCTACCGTAGGTGCCGATAAATTGGCATCAAAACCAATGGCTAGTTTTGATCAGGCGTTACAGGGACAAATTGCTGGTGTGCAAGTTACAACATCTTCTGGTGAGCCATCTGCATCATCAAGTATTAGAATACGTGGTATAAATTCGATTAATGCGGGGACTGAACCTCTATATATTATGGATGGAGTCGCAATATCAGGAGGAGATTTTGCTTCATTAAATCCAAGTGATATTGAAAACGTGTCAGTGTTGAAAGATGCATCCTCAACTTCAATTTATGGATCCCGAGCAGCGAACGGTGTAATTGTAATTACTACCAAGAAAGGGAAATTTGGAGAAAAGGGTCGTTTAAATTTTAGAGCATATTATGGTGTATCTGAATTAGCAAATAAGGACTATAAAATGATGAATAGTCAGCAATTGCTCGATTTAGAAGTAAAGGTAGGTATTAGAGATGATCAAGATCCTGCTATCAAAAAATTGTCTAAAATTAATACAAACTGGGCAGATGAAATGTTTAGACGTGGTAATACCCAAAACTATGAACTATCTTTCTTAGGTGGTAGTGAAAGTTTTAGTTATTACGCTTCAGGAGGTTATTTTCGTCAGGATGGAATTGCTCCTAGATCAGGGATTGAACGTTTTACTTTAAGAACAAATGTAGAGTCCCGTTTAAATGGATGGGCAAAAGCAGGTGCAAACGTATCGTTAGGTTATACTAAAGTAGAAACAACTGAAAGTGGTGCTTCAACTCAAAACCCAGCCATTGCGGCACAAATTACAAAGCCTTATTACGCTGTTCGTGACGAAGAGGGCAATTATATTGAGAAGTGGGATAACATACTAAATCCTCTTCCATCTATAGCCAAACATCCCTCATGGGCAGAAGATGTGAAAGTTATCGCTTCGATGTTTGTGGAAGTTAAGCCGTGGAAAAACGTTGCGTTAAAATCATTACTTGGATTAGATGGTTCTGATTCAGAGTCTACAAGAAAATCTTTACCAAGTTTTATAGACAATGGTGTTTCTGGAGGAAGTACTACAATGGGCAGCTCTCGTGCGTATAGATATACTTGGACAAATACTTTAACTTATAATACTTCAATCCTAGGAAGCCACAACCTAATGGCTATGCTAGGACAAGAATCAATACGTTATACTTCGAATGGGTTTTCAGCGCGTAATGATATGATTGAAGATGATCGCTTATCATTTATCGGAGCTGGTACATTACCTCGAAGAGCGTCGGGTGGAGCCGCTTCTGCATATAGCTACATGAGTTATTTTGGACGAGCAGAGTATAACTATAATTATAAATACTATCTAGATATTTCATTGCGTACAGATGGATCATCACGCTTTGCCAAAGGTAACAGATGGGCAAATTTCTGGTCTATAGGTGCTATGTGGGATTTCAAGAAAGAGTATGTCATGGATCAATTCTCTTTTTTGACCATGGGACAGCTTTCAGGTAGTATCGGAACGTCAGGAAACTCAGATATTGGTTTTTATGATTATATGTCAACAGTCTCCACAGGACCAATTTATGATGGAGCCAATGGTATGGCTCCCGATCCAAAACCAGGAAATTCTGATCTTACTTGGGAGAAATTACGCTCAATGAATATTGGAGTGAAGCTAGGTTTTTGGAATAGAATGAATTTGACAGTTGATTTTTATGACAAATTAACGTCAGATATGTTAATGTCAGTACCAACGTCTATGATTACCGGCTATTCATCAATGATGCAAAACGTTGGTAAAATGCGAAATCGAGGCGTTGAATTCGAATTACAGGGAGATGTACTAAGATGTGGTGCTTTTAATTGGAATTTGAATGCCAATGTGTCTTACAATAAAAATACCATTGTCGAATTATATGACGGATCATCTGAATATATTGAGAGTAGTACGGGAACAATTATGTTAGAAGGTCAACCGTATAGTTCATTCTTTATGCCTCGTTTTGCTGGTGTCAACCCTGCAAATGGTGATGGTTTATGGTACGATAAGGATGGTAATGTTATTAATTATTTCTCTAATGAGAACGCAGTATTATTAGATAAGACATACATAGCTCCATTGTCGGGAGGATTTACATCAACATTTAGTTATAAAGGATTATCACTTTCGGCATTTTTCAATTGGGTTGCGAAACGTTATGTTGTAAACAATAATCGCTATTTCACTGAAAATACAGGAGTAGATTATATAATGCAATATAATCAGTCTGTAAAGATGCTTGACATGTGGACTCGTGAGGGACAAATTACAGAAATTCCAAGAATTGATGTAGCTACGCAGTTTGATGATCACTTGATAGAAGATGCATCCTATTTACGTCTTAAAAATGTAACGTTAAGTTGGAGTCTACCTACACATTTATTACAAAAAACCAAAGCAATTAGTGGTTTAAGAGCCTATGTGCAAGGAGAAAATTTATTGACGTTTACTAAATATCAAGGTTTCGATCCAGAGGGTGAGCACAATCTTACTTTTGGTCGTTATCCTACTGCAAGACATTTTACAGTGGGTGTTGATATCACATTCTAAAATTTGAAATATGAGAAAAATTAATAATATATTTTTATTACTACTTGCTCTTTCTTTTGGTGCATGTAGTGATTTTTTAGAGGAAAAACCAGAAGGAGTACTTCCGATGGAAGATGCTATTGAAAGCGTGGACGATTGTGAAAAATTTCTTACTGGCGTATATTCTTCGTTTAAGCAGTCTAATTCGATTGCAGGTGCAGGAATTCTTGCACCAGAATTACAAACGGACATGATGTTATTGGTTCTTGGGAATCAACAAAATTTTGTATATGAACATAACTGGACATTCACATCCCAAATGGGACAAGGAATTTCCATTTGGCAAGCTTATTATTCAACAATATTCAGGGCTAATTTCTTAATACAAGAAATCCCGATGTTAGTGGAGAAATTAGAAAAGCGTTTGGAATCGTCATTGATCCTTGATGCTGATAAAGCTGAAATTGCGTCTCAATTAAAGCGTTTAGAACAGATAAATGCAGAATGCCACATGGCGCGAGCTTTTTGTCGTGTAGAGCTTGTTAAACTTTTTGCTGATGCCTATAACCCTGATACTGCAGACAAACAATTAGGGCTTGCAATATGGAATAATACCAATGTTGGAACGCCTAAACGCGTAACTATGAAGGAGTATTATAACAGTGTATTGAGTGACCTTGAAGTTGCTTCAAAAATTACTACAATTATTGCAGATCAAACACGTTTTACAGCTGGAGCAGTTTTAGCACTTAAAGTACGTGTTGCTGCATATATGCAAGATTGGAAGGCTGTTAAAAATTATTCTTCTGCCATTATTAATACTGGTGTTTATTCTCTTCTTGAAGGTACAGCTTATCAAGACATGTGGATAAACGACAAAGGAAATGAAATTATATGGAAATTAGGATATACATCTGCAGATGAAACGTTAGTAGCACTGGGTGGTGTTTTTTGCGCATTAAAGTCTAAACAATTGTTACCCGATTATATTCCAGCTAAAGATTTTTATGATTTGTATCAAGGTGCTGATATTCGAATTTCAACATTCTTCTTGGCTGATCAACAAACAGACTACTCGCATGGATTGGTTGCAACTATTTTCACGAAGTATCCAGGTAATAGCTCTTTAAATCAAAATGCATCAAATCCGCGATATGTTAATATGCCAAAGATTTTCCGTTTATCAGAAATCTATTTATGGAAAGCAGAAGCACATTACCATTTAGGTGAGGAAGGTGAAGCATTATCTACATTACATGCTTTTCAAAACAAACGTAATGTAACTGTATCAAGCATTTCAGGCGAATCACTATATGCCGAAATCAAAAAAGAGAGAATAAAGGAGTTATGTATGGAAGGTCATCGTTTATATGATTTAAAGCGTTACAAGCAAGGTTTTAAACGCTCTCCAATGTCTCAAACAGTTCCAAGCTCTAGTACATTAGCTGTAGATGCAGATAATGTACGCTTTACGTGGCCAATTCCAAAACAAGAGTTGGACGTCGCTAATTCGCAAATGGTTGGAAATGCTAGTAATGCAATTTAAAAATTGAATCCATGAAACTGAAATTATTATTAATATTAACAGTAATAGCTGGGACATTTTGTTCGTGCCAAAAGGATGAATCGTATTATGACGGTCCCGTAATTGCTTATTTTGATAAAAAAGGGATAATTCGGGATGAAATCTCTGATAACAATCGCGTAGTTGTCTACAGAGTAGTTTCCCCAATTGCTACTAAATATGATAGAGAATACACCATAACTCGCGATATGGGGAGTACTATAACGGAGAGTCAATATAATCTATTAGATAGAAAAGTGGTTATTAAGGCTGGAAATTATTGGGCAGATGGGCGTGTTGAATTTAATCCAGAAGCTCTCTCTTCCAATGTTGATGTTTTAATCTTAGGCCTAAAACCTTCACATGGGGCAATTGCTTCATTTGACAATAAACTAAAACTAAACGTCTCGGAGCGTTGTGATTTTGTGCCTAGTTTGTATCTTGGAGATTATGTATTTGAATCTACACTTTTTGGTAGACCGTCTATAATGCGTAAGGTGGAGTATCTTCGTAATGATGATGGATCCTTAAATCAGCATGGCGTATTAATTAAGGACTTATACAATGTTGGTTATGACGTTGCAATGACCATGAATTATGATGATCCCAAAAAAGTAACTCCAGTAGTGAAACCGCAACGTGGCGGAAAAGTATCAACACAAACGGGTGTTTTGGAATTCTGGGTACATACAACAGATCAATATAGTTACCCTGGATTACCAAAAAGTGCTAATCAGTCTAAATTATTTACGTGCTCTGGCGAATTCAATTTCTACATCACATTCGGTGTATTTATGGATAATGGAGATGGGACGCAAAAAGAAGGTTTCTTAGTGGGTAGTCCATCCTATGAGACGTTAACTAAAGACGTTTCTCCATACACGTTGAGTAACACTTATGTCGCATCTGAAAATGTGGAAATTAATGCTATTGTAGAATAAAACAAAGTGCCATGACAAGAATAAAATTAGTATTTATAGCTTTTTGTTTGACTATATTTTTGCCTTATTCAAATAAGGTGAAAGCTCAAAATATCTTACCTAAAACGGAATTAAAAACGCTTGTAGGTAAAAATATACAGAGTACTGATATCCTTGCGGATTCAGTACCTGTAATCATTACATTTTGGTCAACAACGTGTAAACCTTGCATTACAGAATTAGATGCTTTTGCTTCTAAATATAAAGAAATGCAGGAACAAATGAATTTTAAAATAGTTGCAATTGCAACTGATGATCAACGCACAAGTTCTAAAGTCATGCCAATGGTCAAAGGGCGTAGATGGCCTTTTGAAGTATATAGAGATCAGAATCAAGATCTTAAAAGACTAATGAATGTAAATGTTCAACCTCAGTTGTTTATTCTTGATAAAACAGGAAAGATTATCTATTCTCACTCTGGATATGTTCCGATGGGAGAGGATATTGTGTTTAAGAAGATGCTTGAATTATTAAGAAAGTAAAATATGAAAAGGTTATTGTGTGGACTCATTCTATCTTGTTTGAGTCCCTGTATTTTACAAGCTCAAGATAGAGGACAACTATCAGGTAGTTTTGAAACGAGTAGTGCTTATTATTTTAAAGATGATAAGAGTGGAGTCGTAATCCCTAAGGATAAGTTTGCATCCAACAACTATTTAAAGTTTGATTATTTCTACAAAAACTTTAGCGTAGGTGTTCAATTTGAAGGTTATTATCCTGTATTACAAGGTTATTCCTTACAACTTAAGGAAGGGAAAATCGCTAATAAATATCTTCGATTTGCAGATAAAGGATTTGAAGTAGTAGTAGGTGACTTCTATGAGCAATTTGGAAATGGTTTAATTTTCAGGACGTATGAAGATAGAGCCCTAGGCTTTAATAATTCTTTAGAAGGAGTTAATGGATGTTATACTAATGGTTTCCTTTCATTGAAGGGTATGTGGGGAAGACAAAGAAAGTATATGGATTATGTTAGTGGTAATTTACGCGGATTTGATGCAGTTATTTGGCTTAATGAAGTATTAACATTACCATTAGACTATTTTACTATAGAAGGTAGTTGGGTTGAAAAACACGAGTTGTCAACAGATGAGGCAATTCCATCAAATGTAGATGCTTATTCAGCTCGCGTTTCGTTAGGAAAAGGTATATTTTCATTGAAGGCGGAGTATGTTGAAAAAAGTAAGGATCCTATCTTCCTAAATAATTATGCAACATCCAGAGGTAATGCTTTACTTGTGGATTTGGGTATTCATGCAGGAGGTTTTGGAATGCAGCTAATGGGGCGCCGACTTGAGAATATGGATTTTCGTTCAGAACGTTCGGTTGCAGAATTGGCTTCAACAATCAACTACTTACCAGCACTGACTCGTCAACATGAGTATGCATTAGCTAATCTTTATCCTTATGCCACACAGGCTAATGGTGAAATAGGTGGACAAATAGATTTGTATTATACGTTTTCTTCTTCACAAAGAAAGAGTCCTGGGATGATGATACATTTAAATTATTCAACTTATAATAATCTTAAAAGAAAGGACATAGATAGCTATGAGTTTTTAGCAATGGGGAAAACTCAATTATTCCAAGATCTAAACTTTGATATTCAAAAACATTTTGGACGCAATGTAAAAATGGTATTGGCAGGTACATATCAAAAACTTGACGGTGAAATTCTGGGCAAGCCATTAATAACGTATGAAACTTTTACTGGAATTGTGGATTTAACATTCAAACTTAACCAAACTAACTCTATCCGTATTGAGGGACAGCATCAATGGAGTGATAAGAACGATAAGAATTGGGTTTATGGACAAGTTGAGTATAATGTTGCCCCATCATGGAGTTTCTATGTAAATGATATGTATAACTACGGAAAAACTAAAATCCATTATTACAATACTGGATTCAGTTACACTAAAAGCCGAACAAGAGTTGCATTGAGTTATGCACGTAATAGAGCAGGATACCAATGCTCTGGTGGAGTGTGTCGCATGATGCCTGCTTTTACAGGCTTCAATCTAGCATTAACTAGTTCATTTTAATTAAAAACCTATATTATGAAAAAGATATCAATAAAATTAATCGCATTACTTTCAGTAATCTTTTTTGCTTCATGCTCAGGTGATGAAACAACGTTTTTAAAATTATCAGCTAGCGTAGAACAAGCTAGTGTAGATCAAGAAATTGTTCTTTCTTTATTCTATGAGGATGCCGATGTAACTTCAGACGCTGTGTTTTATGTAGGAAAAGAAAAGTTGACTAGCAATAAATATGTGCCTAGTAAAGAAGGCGTTTATACTTTTACAGCACAATATAAAGGTGAATTCAGTAACGAAGTAAAAGTAAAAGTGGTTGGTGAGAGCCTATTATTTGTTAAAAATGCAGTTTGGTTTAGATTTACTTCAGTAAGTTGTAGATATTGTCCAAATATGGAACCAACAGCTGAAAAGTTAAAGGAAAAACATGGCAACAGAGTCTCTGTATTAGCTTTCCATACAAATTATGTTACAGACCAAGAATGGTTAGATAAATATGATTTATGGGATCCTTTCGCACTAGCGGATTGTGGTCACTATGAGTGGTGGTCAAATGCAATTGGAGGTTATCCTAAGGGAGTTGTAGATTGTGATATCCCTTATAGTGAGGGAGCACCAGTATCCTTAGTAACAAACCATTTGACGCAAACAGCGAAAGTAGGTCTAAAATTGAGCACAAAAATAGAAGATGGACAAATGACGATAACAGCTTACGGTAAGTTTGCTGAAAGTTTAGCGCAATATAAAGAGGTAGCATTAGCAGTGTGGATTACAGAAACTAATCTTAAAGCTAATCAATTAACGCCAAGTGCAGAAGTTAACACAAACTATATTCATCATGATGTTGTTCGCCTTCGCGTTACTCCTGCAGATGGACAAACACTTGGTGAAGTTATTCCTACTGCCGAATGTGTAAAGGGAAATGAGGTGAGCTATTCATATACAGTGAATGTTGCAAATTATAAGTTAGAGAACACAAAGGTTATAGCTTATATTTATACTAATGATGGAAAAAATGTTGATTCCAGTAATGGACGCTTAGTTCAAAATAGTATTGAAGTAGTTGCAGGTGAAAGTAAGGAATATCAAATCTTAAATTAATTATCAGATGAAAAAAAATATAATAACGGCTTTTTTATTAGTATCAGGATCTTTGGCTTATGCACAATCTAATGAGCAAACCAAGGTAGTGTCTTCGTCATTACCATTCTTAACAATTACCCCAGACGCAGTTGGTGCGTCAATGGGTAATTCGGGTGTTGCTACACAGGCTGATGCGTATTCTATATATTGGAATAATGCGAAATATGCTTTTGCTGAGAAGAATAGTGGTGTCGCAGCTTCATATACACGTTGGATGCCCGATTTTCATAAAGGGCAAAATCTATATAATATAACCGGATACCATAAGTTAAATAGTAAAAATGTACTCTCAATTGGGATGCGTTATTTTACAAACGGAGATATGGATATGTACAATGATAATGGAGATGTTGTAAAATCTGTTTCTCCTAAAGAGTACGCTTTAGAATTAGGTTACAGTCGCCTTTTAGGAAATCATGTTTCTATTGGGGCCGTTCTTCGTTATATATCTTCTGATGCTCTAGCTGGAGTTGAAGAGGCAAAGAAAGCTTCAGCATTTGGTGTTGATTTAGGTGTGTATTTTAACAAAAATTACACGCTTTGTGGGCGTGATTTAGTATGGAATGCAGGTTTGGCATTGGCAAATATTGGGACAAAAGTAGACTATGGTACTGACAGTAAAGGTTACCAACCTGCAATGATGCGTTTAGGAACTTCTGCTCTTTATGATTTTTGCGATAAACAAACCTTTCGTCTAGGTGTTGAACTAAATAGAATGATGGTTTCTCAATCTGCAATGGAAAAAGATGGTAGCTGGACTGTTCCATCTGGATCAGCAGTAAAGGAGATACTAAAATCGTTCAAGAATGATGATCTATTTAAGGAAATTAATTGGTCTTTAGGAGCTGAATATTGCTACAACAAAATGGCATCATTGCGTGCAGGTTATCACTATCAAAATAAAGAGATGGGTGATAATTCATTTGTGTCAGTAGGTGCTGGAGTAAATATCTTAGGTATTGGAGCAAATGCTTCATATTGGATAACTACTAATAGTGAAAGTGTTTTGAAAAATACTTTGCATTTGTCATTATCTTATAATTTCTAAAATATGATTACAAGATATTACAGTTCAATAGCTCTTATAGCTCTTTTAGGTGTAGGAGGATGTTCAACAGATGTTGTGCATCATGAGAAAGAGGAAATCATAGAACAAAGTATAGATGAGAATAACGTAATTGTACCGGGAATTATTCGTATTCGTTTTAAAAATGAGTCGGTGGTAGACAGGTTAGTACAATTAAAAGCAACTGCTAATGTCACTCGTACTGGCGAACAGACAATTGACGATATCTTGAGTCAATATGGTGTAAAAAGCATAGCACCTGTATTTATTATTTCAAAACGTTTTGAAAAAAGACAAAAGGAAGCGGGCTTACATTTATGGTATGAAGTAGAATTTGATGAGAAGTCAAAAACTAAGAGTATGATAAATGACATGTCTTTATCTGATTTTGTTGATGTAGCTGAGCCTGTATTGCAAAAACGACTTATTGGTAACCCAATAGCTATAGGCGACTATGGTGTTCTTACCAAAGCTGCTGCAAATGATTTTAATGATCCCTACTTAAGCAAGCAATGGCATTATGATAATGCTGTAAATGGTGACTATAGTGCAGCCATACCTGAGGCAAACATTTCTCTATTTAGAGCATGGAAAGAAAACACAGGTACTCCTAATGTTATTGTAGCGATTAATGACTCTGGTGTTGATATTACGCATGAGGACTTAAAAGCTAACTTGTGGGTAAACAAGGCTGAAGTTGCAGGAAATGGAATTGATGACGATCAAAATGGATACATTGATGACATTCACGGATATAATTTCCTAAAAAATATTCCTGAAATCAAAGCGGCTGATCATGGAACTCACGTAGCAGGTACAGTTGCTGCAACAAATAATAACGGAATAGGAGTATGTGGTATTGCAGGAGGCGATGGTAGTGGAAATGGCGTGCGAATTATGGCTTGCCAAATACTTGATGGACTTACTACAGAAATATGGAGAGGTGTAGAACGAGCAATGGTTTATGCCGCTGATAATGGTGCAGTCATCAGTCAAAATAGCTGGGGATATAATGCAGCGAATTATACAGAAAAAGCTGTTGAAGACGCGATTAACTATTTTATAAAACATGCTGGTTGCGATGAAAATGGTAATCAAACTGGTCCAATGAAAGGTGGAGTTGTAATCTTTGCCTCAGGTAATGAACGTAGTGAACAAAACTATTATCCAGCAGCATATGCTAATGTGATAGCAGTAACAGCTACGTCACACAAAAATACATCACCTTATTATGCCAATATAGGTAGATATGTTGATATAGCTGCTCCTGGTGGTGATGGTACTCGTGGTTATGACGTCTATAGTACAGTAACAAACAATTCATATGGCTATATGAATGGAACATCTATGGCATGTCCGCATGTATCGGGAGTTGCTGCCCTAATAGTATCTAAGTATGGTAGAAATGGCTACACATGCGACATGTTAACAGATAAACTTCTTGCTGCTAGTGATGATCTACAAACCTGGGAGCCCAAAAAATATTATTTAATGGGTAAGGGATTGTTAAATGCGTCAAAAGCACTTGATGTTGAGGATTATAATGCACCGGAAGCTATCACTGATTTGACTCTTGTACATGGTAAAGAGGGTGTGAGATTAAAATGGAGCAAGGCTAAGGACATTGAAGATGGACAAGCGGTGAAATATTTAATTTATATGGATTACTATGAATTGGATAATCAATTTCTGCCAGCAACTGCAATAAAAGAAATAAAAGCCGATGGTTCTGAGGAACAATTTACTTCGTTGTTTGAAGAACTTGATATGTCTAAAAAAATGTGGTTTGGTATTGTAGCAGTTGATTTAGCAGGTAATCGTTCTGTTCTATCTAATCAAGTTGCTTATAGTCCAATTCTCGATTTTGAGATTCAATTTTCAACTTATAAGGTTAAGAAGGAACTAGAATTAGCATGGGGAAATGGCTATAAAGGGACAATGTCTCTTAAAGTAATAAGTACTTCTGGACGTACAGTCTATACCAAAGAGTTTGACTCAAAGTTGCAGACTATAAAAGTCGATTTAAGTTTCTTGTCTGCGGGTAATTACCAAATTGTAATAGGTGATAATACTCAGCAAGTAACAAAAACTATTGTAAAACTATAATTTTAGTTATGAATAAAGTCCTTAGCTGGCCATTGTTCATGCTAAGGACTTTATCCATTATTACCTAACTTAAATGCGTTGAACATGAGAATAATCATATTATCCCTATTTACTTTTCTAACATTGTCATGTGCAAAGGAAAGTGAATGGAATATCGCCTCAAATAATAGTTTGACAAACCAATTTGATACAAATTATTTTGTTCCAGGCGTTGTGCGAATACAATTTAAGGAGCAACCCAATCTAACGCGATTCTCAGAAGTAGCTACGCGCTGTGCTAGTAAAAAAGAGATTGTAGTTAAAGACATCAAACCAGTTTTTCAAATTGGTGGTCGTTTTGAGAAACGGCAACGTGATTATGGATTAGATAAGTGGTACGATGTTATTTTGTGTAGTGCTGATGAACAACATACACGTTCTGTACAGCAATTTTTGATTAGTGAACAAGATATTACGAAAGCATATATAATTCCAAAAATTGAATTTTATGGAGATAATGCTACGTATACATACTATAATGATAGTCAAACAAATATTCTTAATAAAATAAACGATCCGTTCTTTTCTAAACAGTGGAGTCTATGCGACGGTGATGAGGTCACTGCTCCAAATGCCCATATTAATATTAGTGAGGCTTGGAAGCATACGTTTGGTAGCCCAGAGGTAATAGTTGCAATTAATGATACTGGTGTAGATTTAGCGCATGAAGATTTAGTTGATAATTTATGGGTGAATACGGCCGAAATACCAAATAATGGTATTGACGATGATGGGAATGGTTATGTAGATGATATACATGGTGTAAACACTGTTACGTTTGGCGATATAGTTCCTGGGAGACATGGTACACACGTTGCCGGGACTGTAGCAGCAACAACAAATAATGGAAAAGGTGTTGCTGGTGTAGCTGGTGGAAGTGGAAATGGAGATGGAATTCGCTTAATGTGTTTAGAGGCTTCAGGTGGCTTAACGGCTACAGCTATGTGTAACGCTTTTATTTATGCTGCCGATCATGGAGCGGTGATAAGCCAAAATAGCTGGGGATATAAACAAATGGGATACTGTGATCCAGCCCTAATCCGTGCTATGGATTATTTTATTGCAAATGCTGGATGCGATGAGAATGGCAACCAAACAGGGCCTATGAAAGGTGGAATTATAGTCTGTTCTGCGGGAAATGAAAATACATATGGATCACACTATCCAAGTGCATATGAGCCATGTATATCAGTTGGTTCAACTGATATAGAAAGGAAAAAATCATCGTTCTCGAATTTTGATGTGTCGGTAGATTTATGTGCACCGGGTGGAACAATATTTACAACAACTGCAACTACAGGAAATATACTAAGTACATTGCCTAATAATCAATACGGTTATATGGCGGGTACATCTATGGCATGTCCTCATGTTTCCGGTATCGTTGCATTGGTGGTTTCTAAATTTGGTGGTGCCGGTTTTACAAATGAATTGTGTACCTATCGAGTACTAAACGCTGTAAATTCATTATATGATACAGAGCCAAATCATGCTCGATATTTAGGAGGTGGACTAATTGATGCAGGCATGGCATTAAGAGATTATGACAACATCTTACCTGCTCCTAAAATCAAGAATGTAGTACGAAACAATGAGGGGATAACAATTTCATGGGATAGGGTAGTAACTGATGGAGGACATCCAGCTGTAAAATACTATATCTATCATGCATCGCAAACATTAACAGAAAATGTATTGAACAAATTAGATCCGATAGTTTATGTTGTGTCTGATAAGAATGCAATGTCTCTTGCTTATACATTTGCAAACTTGGAATCATCTACAGAATATTATTTTAAGATAGTAGCTGAAGATGGTTATGGTAACAAGTCCGAATTATCGGAGGAAATTTCCTACTTACCAATTTCTTCAAACGGCATCTTGGCCTTCCCACAAAAGGTTACCACTACAACTAAAATTACTTGGGGCAATGATTTTCAAGGAGTGGTTGTACTAAATGTTTTTTCTATGAATGGCCAAAAAGTTTATACTAAGGATGTTAGTGAGCTATCCAATGTACTTGATGCTAATCTTTCCTTTTTGGCTCCAGGTAGATATCGTATTGAAATTTCAAATGGACAATACACGGGTGCATGTCAAATAATTAAAATGTAATAAATGAATAATCTCTCTAAATACATTTTCCTTTTACCGTTTTTGGGATTAGGAGTCAGTTGTTCTGAAAGTCTTAACTATTCAGAGAATAAAGAAATAACTATTCAGGGACAAAACCAGGATTTAATGGTAGTTCCTGGAATAATCCGAGTAAAGTTCAACAAAAATGTTGATATTAATTCAATTGTACAAAATTCTAGAACAATTTCTCGCACGGGAATAGCGCAATTGGATGAAACGTTAAATGCATACAACATAAAAAGTATTAAACCATTCTTTCCAAGTAATGCCAATTATAAAGAAGCTGAGCAACGTCACGGCTTAGATCGTTGGTTTGAGATTGAGTTGTTAGAAACAAAAAGTGGACAGTTGCAGGATGAAACGGTGTCGTTATTGTCAAAATGTCGCCTTGCATCAATTGTTGATATTGCAGAAGGTGCATATGCAACTGTTTCGTATGGAGCAGCTGCATCTACTATTACTACATCTTATGCAATGGCTTCAAATGCTATAATGAGTGATCCTCTTTTGGGAAAACAGTGGCATTATGATATGGGACAATTGGATATCATGCCCGAAGCTAATATATCTTTGTTTAAAGCATGGGAATATACTAAAGGGGACCCTAGTGTAATTGTGGCAGTAAATGACAGTGGAATAGATGTTGAGCACGAGGACCTTGTTGACAATATATGGATAAACTATGCAGAGCTTAATGGTGAATCATTTTCAGACGACGATGATAATGGTTACATTGATGATATATATGGTTATAATTTCATGACGGGTACGGGCAGATGTGACAAAGGGGAACATGGAACGCATGTTGCCGGCACAATTGCTGCATCCAATAACAATGGCAAAGGTGTTTGTGGTATTGCCGGAGGTTCTGGTAAAAAGGATGGTGTACGATTGATGAGTTGTCAAATTATGTCAGCGCAGGGAGCTTCTGCCGTTGGTGGAAATGCAGCAAAAGCTTTAAAATACAGTGCCGAAATGGGAGCTGTAATAAGTCAAAATAGTTGGGGATATGGAGCTCCGGATATTAAAGAACAGGTACTATTGGATGCAATTGATTACTTTATTGCCGAAGCTGGTAGTTTTCCGGGTAGTTTGATGAAGGGTGGAATTGTAATTACTTCATCAGGTAATATGGGTTCCGGAGCAAATTATTATCCGGGAGCATATAAACCTTGTTTTACAGTTTCTTCTACGGATTATAGGAATAAAAAATCATCATTCTCAAATTTTGGCGAGTATGTAGATTTATGTGCGCCAGGTGGTAGCGATACACAGTCAACTAATCCGCATAACATTCTTAGTACATTACCTGATAATGAGTATGGTTATATGGCAGGTACGTCTATGGCATGTCCGCATGTATCAGGAATTGCTGCATTATTGATATCACGTTTTGGTGGAAATAATTTCACTAGTGATGATTTAAAGAGTCTATTAATAGAAAGTTGTTTGGATTTATCTAAAACGGAACCAACCTACTCCTTGTATTTAGGACAGGGTTTAGTAAATGCTGAACAAGCAATGAAAATTGGTAGTAACAACGAACAACACATAGCACCAAATCCAGTATCGGATCTAGAGTACGAAATAAACAAGGATAATCAAGTGAAACTGAAGTGGTCAGTTACAAGTGATGAGGATCATGGTACTCCATCTAAATACAAAGTGTACTACAATAATGCTCCAATTAGCGTGACAGAAAAAATTCCGTCAGAAGATGTTATACTATATTCCCCAGTTGTTGGCCAAAAGATTGAGTACATTTTAAATAATGTATCTCAACTGGATTCTTGTTTTGTTGTGGTGACTGGCGTTGATCGTGCTGGTAATGAATCCAAACTATCAAATCAGGTTTCATTTAAATTAAAACCAATAAACACACAATTAACGGCAATCCCTTCCAATGTAAAAAAAGCAACAACAGTGAGTTGGGGAAGTGATCACAGTGGTAAAACGTACATTGAAGTGTTCTCTGTTTCGGGGAAACGCGTTTATCAAAAGGAGGTTCAATCAGAGAGTTTTAGTTGTACTGTAGATCTTAGTTTCTTAGCTCCAGGCCAATATACTCTTCAGCTAAGATCTGAAACTAAAACAGCAAAAACTCAAATTTTAAAATATTAATAGATTATGATTAAACATATTTTAAAACTTTCTCTAACGCTATCTTTTTTCTTGATAACCCAAATTTTATGGGCACAAGGAATAAAGATTCAGGGGATTGTTTATGACAAAGATAGTGGATTAACACTACCTGGCGTTTCTGTTTATTCTCCTAAATATAAGGTTGGATGTGCTACGGATATTAATGGCAAATTTGAAATTAATCTTTCAGGTAGTACGCATCTGCAGTTCACTTTTGTTGGTTATAAAACGCAAGAGATAGATGCTCTTAAATCTGGTGATCTTAAGATTTACATGAAAGCTGAAAGTGAACAAATGGATGAAGTTATGGTTGTAGCTTATGGTACGGCTAAAAAAGAATCCTTTACAGGTTCAGCTGAGGTAATTGGAAAAAAAGAACTAGAACGTCGTCCTATTTCAAATTTAACACGTGCTATAGATGGTACAGTAGCGGGAGTCCAATCCTCGAGTGGTGGTGGACAACCAGGTGCGGGACCTCAGATAATTATTCGCGGAATAGGATCGTTGAATGCATCGTCAATGCCATTATATGTTGTTGATGGAGTTCCATTTGAAGGAAGTATAAATTCAATTAATCCACAAGATATAGAGTCTATGTCTATCCTAAAAGATGCGTCATCATCGGCATTATATGGATCTAGAGGTGCTAATGGGGTGGTTATTATTACTACGAAAAAAGGGTCAGAAGGAAAAACAAACATAAACTTTAAAGCTAATATTGGTGTTTTGCAACGTGCCACTCCCCAACATGATGTATTAAATGCATCTGAATTTATGGAAGCTACGTGGGATATGATTAGATTTTCCTATGAAGGACTAAATGAAAAATTGGCGGCTGAGAAAGCTTCCCAAGAGTTTATGGGACGCTTGGGCGGTGAAATGTATAATCCATTCTCAGTACACTCCTCAGAGTTAATAGATGTAACTACTGGCAAAGTTGTTGATGGAGCTGTTCTGAAATGGAATGATAATTGGCTAGATGAGGCAATGCGTAAAACACCAGTTAGACAGGAGTATTCATTAAGCATCAATGGAGGTAATAAAACTACACAATATCTTATATCTGGAGCGTATTTAGATGAAAAAGGAGTAGTGGACAATTCAGATTTTAACAGACTATCTCTTCGTGGTAAAGTTGATACAAAACTAAAAAGTTGGTGGAAAGCTGGTATGGCCATAGGAGTGTCACTTACTGAAACAAATAACATAACCTCTTCTGGGAATAATGCCGATAATATTTGGTTTGCGGGTGTAACAATGGGACCTATTTATCCTGTTTATGAACGTGATGAAACAGGCGAAGTTATAGTTGAAAATGGTAAAAAGAAATTTGACTATGGAAAAACTCGTCCAGTACAAAAAGATTTTAATACGGTAGCATTACTGTTTGATGATAAATTGTCAAATAGAAATGATAATCTGAACTTGCGCACATATATGGATTTTTCAGATAAGGAAAACATGCAGCTTGGATTTTTGCGTCATTTTTCGTTATCAGTAAATCTAGGAGTTGATTATCAACTTAGGTCAAGACATACATTTTATAATCCATTTACGGGAAATTCTGCTCATGTTAATGGTAGCATGACGAAGGAGAATGTAAGAACTATGAGTTATACCACCAATCAGCTTCTAAAATTTGATAGAAAATGGAAAGGTCATACTCTAAATATTCTTGCGGGACATGAATTTTATGAATTGCAAGTTAATAATCTTTCTGCAGGACGTACAGGGTTTATGTATGGCGACGCAAATGAGTTAATACAAGGAACAAATATTGTAACTGCAAACTCATCGACAGACATGCACAGAATTCAGGCATTATTGTCAAGTGTTAATTACAATTATTTAGATCGTTATTATTTATCAGGTAGTTATCGAAAGGATGGTTCCTCTCGCTTTGACTCAAGTAATAGATGGGGCGATTTTTGGTCATTAGGTTTTTCATGGCGTGTAAGTGAGGAAAGTTTTTTACGTTCTCAGCAGTGGTTGGATAACTTGACACTAAAAGTAAGTTACGGGTGTCAGGGAAATGATGATATCGGGACATTCTACGCATGGCAACGAACATATCGATATGGATATGAAAATGGATACTATCCTGGATTATATGTATCGCAATTGGGAAATAAAGACTTAAAATGGGAGAAAAATAATAATTTCAACGCAGGTGCTGAAATGCGTATGTTTAATCAGCGTCTATCTCTTTCATTTGAAGGTTATACAAAAAAAACTACTGATATGCTTTTATACCGCACATTGCCTCAATCAATAGGTCATAGCGGAGTATATGAAAATGTTGGCAGTATGCGCAATGTAGGTTTTGATATGACTCTTTCGTATGTGGCATTGCAACGTCCTAATTTTACATGGACTCCAACGTTAATTGTAAGTAAGTATAAAAATAAGGTACTGTCTTTAGATAAAGATGGAGGTATGATTAATATGGGCGGCCAGATAGTAAAGGAGGGAGAAACTGCTTATGCTTATTATTTACCGAAATTTGCTGGAGTTCGTGAAAGCGATGGTTCTCAGTTGTATTGGACAGAGGATGAAAATGGTAATGCCATTGAGACGGATAATGCTAGTTTAGCTAAAGAATATATCCACGGTTCACGCATCCCAAAATTTTATGGAAGCTTTAGCAACCAAATCAATTGGAAAAAAATTGATTTTGGATTTCTTATAACTTACTCTGTAGGAGGAAAGATTCTAGATAACAATTATGCAACTTTAATGTCTTCCGGTAGAATGGGATATAATTTCCATAAGGATATGAGTAAAAGGTGGCGACAAAACGGCGACAAAACTGATATCCCAAGGCTAGAGGATGGATATATGGTACAAGCTACCGACAGGTATCTAGTTGATGCATCCTATTTAGGAATAAAAAATATCTCATTAGGGTATACGTTACCTTTTAAGGGGCAAGGAATAACTTCAATGCGCTTATCTCTTACAGGCGATAATCTATATACATTAACTGCAAGAAAAGGTATTGATCCACAGTACAGTTTTGTAGGGAATCAAGGATTTGGGTATGCGTCGGTTAGAAATATAAGTTTTGGTGTAGATATTAACTTCTAAATGAGTAGAGATGAGAAAAAACTTACTATATAGTCTTATTCTTTTATTAAGTTCTGTTGGTTGCAGTGATATGCTTAACTTGGACTCAACGAATGAATTAGCTACAGATAAATTATATGAAAATGTGGATGGAGCATTCGCTGCCATGAATGGTGCTTATAGGGCATTGTCTAGCCCGGGATGGACAACTTCCAATAGGGAGCAGGCCTGGGGTTTAGCTTCAAACCAATTAGCAATGGATTTAATGGGAGAGGACATGGTTCAACGCGAGTCAGGCAATGGATGGTACTACTACCACTATACATTGGCTGTTCGTGAAATTGATTATGGTACTTCATGGACTTGTTACGAATTATGGAATATGTGGTATTCCATAATTAATCAAATGAATGAAATAATTGCTTATACTCCAAACACAAGTGGCGATGAGAGGTCTAAAAATAACGTAATGGCGCAAGCTTACTCTATGCGAGGTTTTGCCTATTTTAATTTGATACGTTGGTTTCAAAAAACATATGTGGGTAATGAGACGGCGCCTGGAGTGCCAATTTACTTAACGCCTGCTAATAAGGAGAAACAAGGTAATCCGCGAGGCACTGTTGAGGATGTGTATAAACAAATAAACAGTGATTTGGATTCGGCACAAATGTTATTTGATGCCTCTGGAGAACAAATACACAAGTCACATATTGACAAATATGTTTTATTTGGAATTAAATCTCGAGTAGCACAAGTGCAAGAAAAATGGGAAGATGTTGCGAAATATGCAAATATGGCAACTCAAAAACCTGCGCTTAATCTTATGGATTTAAACGAGATGAAAGCCGGATTTAACAATATCTCTAACCAAGAGTGGATGTGGGGTGTCGAAAAATCAGATGTACAATCGGGAGGGTATTGTTCACTATGGTCGCACATGGATGCTTCTTTAAAAGTACACGCAGAGACATCAAGAAAACTAATTAGCAGTTGGTTGTATCAAATGATTCATCCATATGATGTTCGTAGAGAATTGTTTAACGATCCATACAATTATACTGATGAGCAAGAAGCAAATAACTCTGCAGGTCCTGATGTCCGCTATCATCAAAATAAATTCAGAGCACCGCGTAAATCAACTCTTGAAGGAGATTATTTGTACATGAGAAAAGCAGAGATGATTTTAAATGAGGCCGAAGCTCAATGTCATTTAGGTAATTTTAGTCGTGTGCGTGAACTGCTATTAGAGCTGGTACAATACAAGTATGTCGTACCTACCGTGTATGATGCATTGCTCAAATCGAGAGTTGAAAGTAGTGAGCAAACACTCAAGTCAACAGAGTCACTTTCCGTAATTACGCTTATGGATGAGGTTTTACTTCAACGTCGTATAGAGTTATGGGGAGAAGGTTTCCGTATGTTCGATATTATCCGTTTAAAAAGCGGCATGAAGAGAAACTATACAACTCCGGTATCTAATCATAAGTTTCCGGTTAGTGTGGAAGCAAATTCTAAACGTTACGTAATGCTAATTCCAAGAGTAGAATTCCAAGGGAACCAAAGTTTAACCATAGAAAAAGATCAAAATCCACTATAATTTTATTTATAAACCTAAATCTTAACACATGAAAACAAACTTAAGAAATCGAATCGTTTTGTTCTCCGTTATGGGAGGAGTATTAACGCTATCAAGTTGCTCTGAAAATGACACTCACACGTGTCCTGAGACAAAGGAGAATGTTGAGTCAATCATCACAGGAAAAGTTAATATTCCTATCAGTGCGCTCGCAGGAGAAAAAATGATAACTATTTCACCTTCGGGAAAATGGACATTGTCTATTCCAGATGAGGTAACATGGTTAAAAGTTGAACCAATGAGTGGCGACATTAATAATACTACGCTAAAATTCACTGCAAATGAAAACGTAGATTTTATTGGTCGAGACGCTCAATTAACTTTTACAACTGGTACTACCACGCAGACAATGACTGTTACACAGGAAGCGACGGCAAAATCTATAGTTATTTATGTAGATAATATCTCCGTCTCTACCGATAAAAAAGTTATGGTACTTGAACGTATTATAACCAATTTAGCAGATATTGAGATAAGTGAATATCCAGAATGGATATCGTCAGTAACTTTAACCAAAGTTGTAGATGGAGCTTACTCAGCAACGTTAGAGCTTGAAGATGGTAATTATGACACTGCTGACAGAGTTGGGAATATTGTATTAAAGGAAAAGGGAACAGACTTTTCTGTATCATACGATATGACATCTTTAAAAACAAAACATAATTACGTAATCAGCGGACCTGCTGAGATTGGTGGGTATGGTAAAGACGGATATGTGGCATTCAACGTACAGGTTGCTGTATCGCCAAACGCTGAGGAATTTGAACTTAAGTGTTATGAGTATGTACCTGATTGGGATGCTTATATGGGATCGGCAATGAGTAATATCATTATAGAACCTGTGGCATCGACTAATGCAGCATTTACATCAAAACAATATATAGTGAAAGTTCCAAACTATATATATGAGTCTGATAATGATTGGGATATGATTGGTGAACAACCAAGAGTTATAGGAGTTTTTGCTGTTCCTACTAGCAATAATAATTTCAACCCAAACACTGTTACTGGTGGTGTATTACGTTTTACTCAAAACCAACAAGATAAGAATAAACTATTTGAATTAGTTGGGGAAGAAAATTCACGTCCAATGTACTCGTTTGATAAAACACAACCAGTTCGCCATGAAATTATTGTAAAATCATTATGCTACTTGGGATATGCTTTTGGTGAGCCAAATAGTGATGAACTTTCTGAAACAAATTGCGGCATTACAAATAATAGTTTGTACGCTGTAGCAATGAAGTCTCAGTCTGCGCCAGATAGTAAAGGATATATAACTTATACATTCGAAGTTACTATGCCTGCTGTACCCGAAGGAGAAGGACAACGTAATGCATTCTTGGCATTTGTGGAAGCAGATGCAGAAGGAAAATTTATTGTAGAGGATTCTGGCTATGACGTATCGGTCAATATGTTAAAACGTATAACCTATATTCAGCGCTAATAACTAGCAAATAGCTAAATAATTTTGTAGTGTTGGAATTTATGACTTTTTTTGTCATAAATTTCAACACTTAATTTTTACAGATGCGTTATATTATATCCATATTATTTGTGTGTTATATGCTATGTTCTTGTCAGCATAGCAAAAGTGTGATCACAGCAAATGTTGAAGAGCAAAACTTAGGCGAAATTTCCGATAATGAATCGCCTAAAGTTATATTCAAATTATTTAATAGTTCAACAGAGGACATTGAGATTGAAAAAATAAGTCATTCCGTATCCTATTTAAGACTTATGCAAAAGCCTTTGCGAATAAAAGCTTTAGATAGTGCTGAACTAATAATTCAACTAAATACACCGGAGATTGAAGGTGATTTTGCTGGTTTAACAGAGGTGTATTTTAAGGGTGAAAACAGTGTATTGAATTTAGTAGTTAAAGGAACGTTATCGCCTACGCCTAAAGATATCGTTGATATTTGTACTAGTCCATTTGGACCATTAATGCTTGATAAAAGCACATGGCACATAGATGAGGCTTTAATTGGAGAAATATACCGGGACACAATAAGAATTTTTAATCCTACATCGCAAGCTATTAAAGTTAAAGCTTACTCCTCTGACAATGTAACGTGTACAGTACCATTTCTGCAATTAATGGCTGGAAAAGCATCGCATTTTTATTTAGAGTATCAAACTACAGATGCTGAAAATCTAGGAAGAAAAGTAGATGTGGTACGTTTTATGATGGACGATGAGAAAGACAATCCAACACAACCTTTTGTTATTGATGCACACATAAAGCAGAATTTTTCTAAAATGACAGAGCAGGAGAGGCAAAAAGCTCCAAGGCTTAAATTAGAATCGTACGAGTTTGATTTTGGCACAATACAAGCTGGTAAAGAGATAACGCGAAGCTTGAATTTAACAAATATAGGCCATTCACCGCTGATTGTAAAAAAAATTATAACATCGTGTGGGTGTACAACTCTTGATTTGCCCAAAAAGGTTATTGTTCCTAATGAGACTATTGCGTTAGACGTTTTATTTAAATCTGGCGGACGTAGTGGGTTACAACAAAAATCTATTACGGTAATAACTAACGATCCGATTCAATCCGAGATTAAAATAATAGTAAAGGGAAATGTAAAGGGATAATCAGAATTCCTTAGCAATTTTATATAGAAATTGGATACATTTTCACCACACCCGCTCTAGGGTATCTATATCCTATCTATATCCCATCTATACCCCATGTATATCACTTAAGGCATATACGTGGGGTATAGTTGTAAAATGGTTGGGGGAAGAGCAAATGGGAGGAGGAATACGCTATTTGCATGTGGTGTAGGGGAGAGATGAAAAGCAATTTTGTGTGGAAATGGAGCAAATTAATAGACAGAAAATATACTATTGCGGCCATAAATAGGTTAATAGTGCAATTTTGATGCATAAATGGCTGTTATTGGCAATATTTTTTCTATGAGGATGACTTAGTTTTCAATTACTTTGTCTATATTTGTGCCGCAAAAAAATTAATCGTAATTTAAAATAAAGAGTACAACCGAAGGGAGGTGATTTTATTCCGGGGAAAGTGATTTGATATACATATAAGAGATATACATATAATATATGACCTAATTCTTTGATCGGGAATTAGTGCCGGAATAATATTAAGATCCCGCGAATAGCGGTTTATTGTTTAATTTTTAATACATAAAGTTATGATTATTGTACCTTTAAAAGAAGGCGAAAACATTGAAAGAGCGCTTAAAAAATTCAAAAGAAAATTCGAAAAGACTGGTGTTGTAAAAGAATTACGTGATCGTCAAGCGTTTACAAAACCATCTGTACGTAACAGAGCGCAACGCATTAAAGCTGCTTACAAGCAGTCAATGCAAATTATGGAAGATTAATTTCTTCATTTTCTAATAGAGCACTTGCTTTTAATGAAATAAAACTTTAAATTGGGTTCCAATTAGAAGAGTTTAAGTTATGGAAATTGATTTATTTCTGAGCTATTTGGAAAGTGTTAAGCGATATTCGCCACATACGATATCCGCGTATAGTGAAGACTTAAATCAGTTTTTTACTTATTGTAGGGAAGAAGAGCTTGTTGATGATGTGAAAAGTATAACATCAAAAATGATAAGACGGTGGGAGATGCAATTGATGGATGGAGGGTATTCCGCAACATCTGTTAAGCGTAAAGTTAGTTCTTTAAAAACATTTTTTCGTTACCAGGAGCGCGAAGGTTTAATAACAAAAAATCCGACGGAGGTGATAAAGGGCCCTAAAAGCGGTAAACGCTTGCCGGTGTTTATAGCCGAAGATAAGATGGAGGAGTTGTTGAGTGAGCGTTATTTTGCGAATGACTTTGTGGGGATCCGTGATAGACTGTTGTTAACGCTAATTTATTGTACCGGTTTACGGCGCAGTGAGGTTACAGGTTTAAAGTGGGATGATATAGACATGTCGCGACGTGTGTTGAGAGTGCTTGGTAAGGGTAATAAGCAACGCGAAATTCCATTATTGGATGTTTTGATAGATTTGCTTAGCACTTTTATGTCGCAGTTGAGATTGAACGGGATTGATGAAAAGTATGTTTTTGTAGATGAACAGGGAATGTTACTAACCTCTTATCGCGTATATCGTATAGTTGTAAATTACTTATCGCGCGTGACAACACAAACAAAATGTAGTCCGCATACGTTAAGACACTCGTTTGCGACTTGTATGTTGAATAACGGAGCGCCTATAGAGGCAATCAAAGAGCTTTTGGGGCATTCTAGTTTGGCAGCAACGCAAGTCTATACACATAACTCTTTCGAGAATTTGAAAAAAGTTTTTAATCAAGCTCACCCACGAGCGTAAACTAAAAGGAGGAAGAACAATGGAAGTTAGAATTAATTCAGTAGGTTTTTCTGCAAGTGCACAGTTGGAAGATTTTGTAACTAAAAAATGTTCCAAATTAGAGAAATATAATGATGGTCTTCTGGCAATAGAGGTAACATTGAAGCTGGAAAAGGATGATCACCTTGAGAACAAAGTTGCAGAGGTGAGAGCCATAGTTAAAGGTAATGATGCATTTGTGAAAAAGAATGCGCGGACTTTTGAAGAAGCTGTAGATAATATCTACGATGTTATGAAGATACAGTTAGTTAAAATTAAAGAGAAGGAAAGACAAGAAGAAGGCTTGAGAGATTAAATTTCTGTATGCTATTCTGTTACAAAGTAATAAACTTTAAACAGAAAATTTTTGTTATCCAAAATTTATAACTATATTTGCCCCCACTTAACAGGGGGCAATATATTTGTGTCTGTTGAGAGCGAAACTTGCAGATAAAAGATATAAGTTATTTTATAGATAAATTGTTTAATAATAAAAATTGTTTTAAGAGTTATGGCTAAAGAACATTTTGACAGATCGAAACCACACGTAAATATTGGTACGATTGGTCACGTAGACCACGGAAAAACAACTTTAACAGCTGCTATCACAACTGTTTTAGCGAAAAAAGGTCTATCTGAGTTAAGATCATTCGATCAGATTGACAACGCTCCAGAAGAAAAAGAAAGAGGTATCACTATCAATACATCTCACGTAGAATATCAAACAGAAAACCGTCACTACGCTCACGTTGACTGTCCAGGTCACGCCGATTACGTAAAGAACATGGTTACTGGTGCTGCTCAGATGGACGGTGCTATCCTTGTTTGTGCTGCGACTGACGGTCCTATGCCTCAAACACGTGAGCACATCCTACTTTGTCGTCAGGTAAACGTTCCTAAAATCGTTGTTTTCTTGAATAAAGTTGACATGGTTGACGATGCTGAGATGTTAGAATTAGTTGAAATGGAAGTTCGTGAATTATTAAGCTTCTACGATTTCGACGGTGACAACACTCCAGTTATCTTAGGATCTGCATTAGGTGGTCTTAATGGTGATGAGAAATGGGAAGACAAAATTATGGAATTAATGAACGCTGTTGATGCTTGGATTCCACTTCCAGCTCGTGACGTTGATAAACCATTCTTGATGCCTGTTGAGGACGTATTCTCTATTACTGGTCGTGGTACTGTTGCAACTGGACGTATCGAAACTGGTAAAATCCACACTGGTGATGAAATTGAAATCATTGGTCTTGGTGCAGATGGTAAGAAAACTGTTTGTACAGGGGTTGAGATGTTCCGTAAAATTCTTGATGACGGACAAGCTGGTGATAACGTAGGTCTATTACTTCGTGGTGTAGACAAAAACGAAATCAAACGTGGTATGGTATTAGCTAAACCAGGTTCAGTAAAACCTCACTCTCGTTTCAAAGCAGAGGTTTATATCCTTAAGAAAGAAGAAGGTGGACGTCACACTCCATTCCACAACCGTTACAGACCTCAATTCTACTTACGTACTCTTGACGTAACTGGAGAGATTACTTTACCAGAAGGAACTGAGATGGTAATGCCAGGTGATAACTTAACAATCACTGTTGAGTTAATTACTCCTGTAGCATGTTCAATCGGTCTACGTTTCGCTATCCGTGAAGGTGGTAGAACAGTAGGTGCTGGACAGATTACTGAAATGATCGACTAATTATCGATATACTTTGGGACTGACTTTGTCAGTTCCAATCTACGGGAGTAGCTCAGTTGGTAGAGCACTGGTCTCCAAAACCAGGTGTCGGGGGTTCGAGCCCCTCCTCCCGTGCTAAAGTGAAAAAGTGAGTCTGACGACTTAATCTAAAAAAATAAAGCTGATGAATGTAAAAGTATATCTTTCGGAAGTTTATAATGAAATGGTCAACAAAGTAAGTTGGCCAACATGGTCTGAACTCCAAAGCAGTGCTACGATAGTAATGATAGCTTCCATCATTATCTCGTTAGGAATTTTTGCGATGGACTTTTCGTTCAGACACATTATGAGTTTTATATATAATATGTTGTATTAATAATCTTGAATAAAGGACATGGCAGAAGTTAAAAAAAGATGGTATGTACTTCGCGTGATTGGAGGAAAAGAGAAGAAGGTGAAGGAGTACATCGAGAGCGAAATTGCCAGTTTGGGACTTCAGGATTATGTGTCGCAGGTATTGATACCTACAGAGAAGGTTTACCAAGTACGTAACGGCAAGAAAGTAAGTATTGAACGAAACTTTTTTCCAGGTTATGTAATGGTGGAGGCAGCGCTTGTAGGAGAAGTTCCCCACATACTTCGTGATATCACGAATGTAATAGGCTTCCTGGGGGAAACCAAAGGTGGCGATCCGGTTCCGATGAGACAATCGGAGATAAACCGAATTCTCGGTAAGGTTGATGAACTTGCGGAACAACCAGAAGAAATAAGTGTACCTTATTTCGTTGGCGAGTCAGTAAAAGTAACTGACGGACCGTTTAATGGTTTTACCGGTGTGATAGAAGAGGTGAATAATGACAAGAGACGCTTAAAAGTAATTGTTAAGATCTTTGGTCGTAAAACACCACTTGAGTTAAGTTTCATGCAGGTAGAAAAAGAATAATTAATTTTTGAGAAGAAAAAATTATGGCAAAAGAAGTTGAAGCACTTATTAAGCTACAGATTAAGGCCGGTGCCGCTAATCCTTCTCCTCCTGTAGGACCAGCATTAGGATCTAAAGGGGTCAATATTATGGACTTCTGTAAGCAGTTCAATGCAAGAACTCAGGATCAGGCAGGAAAGATCATTCCGGTAGTTATTCAGGTTTATGGTGATAAATCGTTTGACTTTATTACTAAACAACCTCCTGTTGCTATTCAACTTTTAGAAGCAGCAAAACTTAAATCTGGATCAGCACAGCCTAACCGTAACAAAGTTGCGAAAATTAGCTGGGATCAAGTTAAGGATATCGCTCAAAACAAAATGAACGATATGAATGCTTTTGAAGTTGAGAAAGCTATGAGCATGGTAGCTGGAACTGCCAGAAGTATGGGTATCACTGTTGATGGTGACAAACCTTTTTAATGAATTTGTAATACTTCAAACGTAATGAGTAGACTGACAAAAAATAAAAAGTTAGCTTTAGAAAAAATCGAGAACGGTAAAATCTATACCATCGACGAAGCTGCTAAGCTTGTGAAGGAAATTACTTTTACAAAGTTTGATGCGTCAGTAGACATGGACGTTCGCTTAGGAGTAGACCCACGTAAAGCCGATCAAATGGTGCGTGGTGTTTGTACCTTACCTCACGGAACCGGTAAAGACGTAAAAGTTTTAGTTCTTTGTACTCCTGATAAGGAAGAAGAGGCTAGAGCTGCCGGAGCTGATTATGTAGGATTGGATGAATATATCGATAAAATCAAAAATGGTTGGACAGATGTAGATATCATCATTACAATGCCTTCAATAATGGGTAAAGTAGGTGCTCTTGGACGAATTTTAGGTCCACGTGGATTGATGCCAAACCCTAAGAGCGGAACCGTAACAACAGAAGTTGGTAAGGCCGTTACTGAGGTTAAAGCAGGAAAAATCGATTTTAAAGTTGACAAATACGGAATCGTACACTCGTCAATCGGAAAAGTAAGTTTTGACCCTGAGAAAATCAAGGAAAATGCTGCTGAGTTTATTAGCGTTATTCAACGTTTAAAACCATCTTCAGCTAAAGGAACTTATGTGAAGAGTGTGTTCCTATCAAGCACAATGAGTCCGGGTCTAGAAATAGATCTAAAATCATTACTTGATTAATTATTAACTTTAAAATGACCTTTGTATAATGAAAAGGGAAGAGAAACAACTTATTATAGACAACTTAGCGAATGAAATACAGTCGTTTAAGCACCTATATATCAGTGATATTTCTGGTTTAGATGCTGCAGCAACTCAAAATTTGCGTAGAGAGTGTTTCAAGGCAGATATAAAGTTAATTCAAGTAAAAAATACGTTGTTAAGAGTTGCTCTTGATGGCTTAGAAAATAACTATGAAGAACTTTACGGTGTACTTGCTGGTTCAAGTGCCGTTATGCTTTCTGAAACAGGAAATGCTCCTGCGAAACTTATCAAAGAGTTTAGCAAAAAAACGGGAAAACCTGTATTGAAAGGTGCATTCGTTGAGGAATGTGTCTATGTTGGTGAGAACAGTCTTGAGGCTCTTGTTAATATCAAATCTAAGGAAGAACTTATTGGAGATATCATCGGAATGCTTCAGTCACCAATGCAAAACATTATTTCTTCTTTGGATTCAGGGAAGAATACTATCCACGGAGTGCTTAAAACTCTTGAAGATAGAGCTTAATTACAATTATATTAGAGTAGAAAACAATTTTAAATATTATCGAGATGGCAGATTTGAAAAAACTTGCAGAAGAGTTAGTAAACTTGACAGTAAAAGACGTAAAAGAGTTAGCTGATATCTTAAAAGAAGAGTACGGAATTGAACCTGCAGCTGCTGCTGTAGCTGTTGCAGCTCCTGCTGCTGCTGCTGAAGCTGCTGAGCAAACTGAGTTTGACGTAATCCTTAAGTCAGCTGGTGCATCTAAATTAGCAGTTGTGAAATTAGTTAAAGAACTTACTGGTCTTGGACTAAAAGAAGCAAAAGAAGTTTGTGATAAAACACCTGCTCCTTTAAAAGAGAAAGTTTCTAAAGAAGAAGCTAACGCACTTAAAACTCAACTAGAAGAAGCTGGAGCTGAAGTTGAACTTAAATAAGTTATAAAATCCTAGGATTTTAACGGTTTAGAGTCTGTTTCAGACTCTAAACCATTTTGTCGTTATTATTGTTTAGGTTCAAAATTAAATATAGATGTCTTCAAATAATTCAAACAAAAGAATAAGCTTTGCAACCATACAGAATCAGTTGAGATATCCTGATTTTCTAGAGGTGCAACTAAAGTCATTCAAGGACTTTTTTCAATTGGGTACGATGCCTGAAAACAGAAAAAACGAAGGCCTTTACACTGTTTTTAAGGAGAACTTTCCTATTACTGACACGCGCAATAATTTCGTTCTCGAGTTTTTGGACTATTTTATTGATCCGCCACGCTATACTATCCCTGAGTGTTTAGAACAAGGGTTGACATATGGCGCTCCTCTAAAAGCTAAATTAAAACTTTATTGTACAGATCCTGAACATGAAGATTTTGATACAGTTATTGAAGAGGTGTATTTAGGAAATGTTCCATACATGACACCTAAAGGAACCTTTGTTATTAATGGTGCTGAGCGTGTAATTGTATCGCAGTTGCACCGTTCGCCAGGGGTATTCTTTGGACAAAGTGTACATGCAAATGGAACCAAGCTCTATTCAGCAAGAATTATTCCTTTTAAAGGTTCTTGGATAGAGTTTGCTACTGATATTAACAACGTAATGTATGCGTACATTGACCGTAAGAAGAAATTACCGGTTACAACGTTGTTAAGAGCAATTGGATTTGAAACAGATAAGGAAATCCTTGAAATATTTGGTCTTGCAGATGAGATTAATGTTTCTAAATCGGGCTTGAAAAAAGTCGTTGGAAGACGTTTAGCTGCTCGTGTTTTGAAGACGTGGGTGGAGGATTTCGTAGACGAGGATACTGGTGAGGTAGTATCGATTGAGCGTAACGAGGTTATCGTTGATCGTGAAACGGTACTTGAAAACGAACATATTGATGCGATTGTTGATAGCGGTACTAAGACTATCCTTTTACATAAGGAGAAGCAAAACTTAGCTGACTACGCTATTATATATAATACGCTTCAGAAGGACCCATGTAACTCGGAGAAGGAAGCGGTACTTCACATTTATAGACAATTACGTAGTTCGGAGCCGCCTGATGAAGCTACTGCGCGCGACGTTATTGATAAGTTATTCTTCTCTGATAAGCGTTATGATTTAGGTGAAGTGGGACGTTACAAGTTAAATAAGAAACTTGGTCTTACTACGGATCCTACAACCAAGGTATTAACTAAGGAGGATATAATTGAGATCATTAAGTATTTGATTAAGCTGTTAAATGCTAAAACAGATGTTGATGATATTGACCACTTAAGTAATAGACGCGTACGTACTGTAGGCGAACAATTATATAATCAATTCGGTGTTGGTCTTGCACGTATGGCAAGAACTATCCGTGAGCGTATGAACGTGCGCGATAATGAGGTGTTTACGCCGGTGGATTTGATTAATTCAAAAATCCTATCGTCTGTAATTAACTCATTCTTTGGAACGAATGCTTTATCTCAGTTCATGGACCAAACGAATCCTTTGGCTGAGATTACTCACAAGAGACGTATGTCTGCCCTTGGACCTGGTGGACTTTCTCGTGATAGAGCAGGGTTTGAGGTTCGAGACGTTCACTATACACACTACGGACGTTTGTGTCCTATTGAGACGCCAGAGGGACCGAATATCGGTTTGATCTCTTCTCTTTGTGTGTATGCAAAGATTAATGACTTAGGATTTATTGAGACTCCTTATCGTAAGGTTAACGATGGTATTGTTGACTTGTCTATTGATGGAGTTGAATATTTATCTGCAGAGGAAGAAGAAGGATTAGTTATTGCTCAGGCAAATGCTAAAGTTGACGAAAATGGTAATTTTGTAAATAAAAGAGCTAAATCTCGTCAAGATGGTGATTTCCCTGTTGCTGAAGCAGCTGAGATTGATTTGATTGACGTTGCTCCTAACCAAATTGCTTCGATTGCTGCGTCGTTGATTCCTTTCCTTGAGCATGATGATGCCAACCGTGCGCTGATGGGATCTAACATGATGCGCCAGGCGGTACCTATTATTCAGCCTCAGGCTCCGATTGTAGGAACTGGTTTGGAAGCATTCTTGATTAAAGACTCACGTACGCAAGTTGTTGCTGAAGGTGCTGGGGTTATTGATTATGTTGACGGTGAGAGAGTCATTGTTAAATATGATCAGACAGAGGAAGAGCGTTTTGTAAGTTTTGATGGTGATAGTAAGGAGTATATCCTTCCTAAGTATCGCAGAACTAACCAAAGTACAACTATGACGTTGCGTCCAATTGTTAAGAAAGGACAGCGCGTTGAAGAAGGTGAGATTTTAACACAAGGATATTCATCGCAAGATGGAGAGCTTGCTCTTGGACGTAACCTTAAAGTGGCATATATGCCTTGGAAGGGTTATAACTATGAGGATGCGATTGTGATTTCTGAAAACATTGTACGTAATGACGTATTTACGTCTGTGCATGTTGATGAGTACTCACTTGAGGTACGTGAAACTAAACGTGGTTTAGAGGAGTTTACATCGGATATTCCTAACGTTAGTGAGGAAGCGACTCGTAACTTGGACGAAAACGGTATTATCCGTATTGGTGCTCGTGTTGAGCCAGGAGATATTCTTATTGGTAAGATTACTCCAAAAGGTGAAAGTGACCCAAGTCCGGAAGAGAAACTTCTTCGTGCAATCTTTGGTGATAAAGCCGGAGATGTTAAGGATGCGTCTCTTAAAGCTTCTCCTTCATTACGTGGTGTAATTATTGATAAAAAATTATTCCAACGTACTATTGGAGACAGAAAGAGTAAAGCTGCAAGTAAAGCTATTTTGGCTGAGATTGATGAGCAATTCCACCGTCAAATTGGTGATTTGAATGATATCTTAGTAGAGAAATTGTTTGAACTTGTTAACGGAAAAACTTCGCAAGGAGTTAAGAATAGCTTAAATGAAGATGTTATCCAAAAAGGAGTTAAGTTTACATTGAAGAATATTCAGACATTGAATTTCTTGGAAGTAAACCCTACTAAATGGACCACTGACAAGCAGAAAAATGATATGATTAGGGATTTATTCCACAACTATATCATTAAATATAAAGAAATTGAAGGTCAGATTAAGCGTAAAAAGTACAATGCGACAGTTGGAGATGAGCTTCCTTCGGGAATCATTAAAATGGCGAAAGTGTACGTTGCGAAGAAAAGAAAGCTTCAAATTGGTGATAAAATGGCGGGACGCCACGGTAACAAAGGTATCGTGAGCCGCGTGGTAAGAGTGGAAGATATGCCATTCCTTGCAGATGGAACTCCGGTTGATATCTGTTTGAACCCACTGGGTGTACCTTCGCGTATGAACCTTGGACAGGTATTTGAGGCCGTTCTAGGATGGGCCGGTAAAGAGCTTGGACATAAGTTCGCTACACCAATCTTTGATGGTGCGTCATTGGATGAAGTTAATGATTATACGGACAAAGCAGGGGTTCCGCGTTGTGGAACAACTTACTTGTACGACGGTGGTACCGGCGAGCGTTTTGACCAGCCTGCAACAGTGGGTGTGACATATATGCTTAAGTTAGGTCACATGGTTGATGATAAAATGCACGCGCGTTCTATCGGTCCATACTCATTAATCACACAGCAGCCACTTGGAGGTAAGGCACAATTTGGTGGTCAGCGTTTTGGAGAGATGGAGGTTTGGGCACTTGAGGCATTCGGTGCTGCTCACATTCTTCAAGAGATTCTGACTGTAAAATCGGATGATGTTGTTGGTAGAACTAAAACTTACGAACACATTGTTAAAGGTGAGCCAATGCCTACACCGGGATTACCAGAGTCATTCAACGTATTGTTGCATGAGCTACGCGGTTTAGGTTTAAGTGTAAACTTGATATAAAAGTCAACAAATAACGGTTGAGTTTGCAAAGTGCAAACTCGCCGATATTTGAATCTTCGACAACAAAGACTTTAATACAAAGCATTAATATGGCATTCAGAAAAGATAATAGTAATAAGCCAAAAGGCTTTACAAAAATAGCAATCGGACTTGCATCACCTGAGGAGATTCTAGAACGCTCCAGCGGTGTGGTGTTAAAGCCTGAGACGATTAACTATCGTACTTATAAACCTGAGCGTGACGGTTTGTTCTGTGAACGAATCTTTGGTCCCGTTAAGGATTATGAGTGTCATTGCGGTAAATATAAAAGAATACGTTACAAAGGTATCGTATGTGACCGTTGTGGGGTTGAGGTAACAGAGAAAAAAGTACGTCGTGAGCGTATGGGACACATTCAATTGGTGGTTCCTGTAGCGCACATTTGGTACTTCAAATCATTACCAAACAAGATTGGTTATCTTTTAGGATTACCATCTAAGAAACTTGACGCTGTTATTTACTATGAGCGTTATGTTGTAATCAATCCGGGACCTCTTGCAGAGAAAGGTATTGCCAGATTAGACTTCCTTACTGAGGAAGAATATTTGGATTTCTTAGATACTTTACCGGAGGATAATTACTATCTTGACGATACAGATCCAAATAAGTTTGTAGCTAAAATGGGTGCTGAGGCAATCCAGATGTTACTTGAGCGTATTGACTTAGACGATTTATCGTATGAGCTACGTCACAAAGCGGATACAGAAACTTCGCAACAACGTAAAAACGAGGCGTTAAAACGTCTACAAGTTGTTGAAGCGTTCCGTGCAAGTAAAGAGGTTAACAAACCTGAATGGATGATTATCAAAGTACTTGCTGTAATTCCACCAGAATTACGTCCGCTTGTACCTCTAGACGGAGGACGTTTTGCAACGTCTGACTTAAATGATTTATACCGTCGTGTTATCATCCGTAACAACCGTTTAAAACGTCTTATTGAAATCAAAGCTCCAGATGTAATCTTACGTAATGAAAAACGTATGTTACAGGAGGCTGTCGATTCATTATTCGATAACTCACGTAAAGCTAATGCGGTTAAGATTGAAAATAACCGTCCATTGAAATCTCTTTCTGACTCATTGAAAGGTAAGCAAGGACGTTTCCGTCAAAACTTATTAGGTAAGCGTGTTGACTATTCAGCTCGTTCGGTAATTGTTGTTGGACCGGATTTGAAAATGCATGAGTGTGGTTTGCCAAAAGATATGGCAGCTGAGCTTTACATGCCATTCATTATCCGTAAACTTATTGAACGTGGTATTGTTAAAACTGTGAAGAGTGCTAAGAAAATTGTAGACCGTCGTGATCCGGTGGTTTGGGATATTCTTGAAAATGTACTTAAAGGACATCCGGTATTACTTAACCGTGCTCCTACACTTCACCGTTTGGGTATCCAGTCATTCCAGCCTCGTTTAATTGAAGGTAAAGCTATCCGTTTGCATCCACTTGCTTGTACGGGTTTCAATGCCGACTTTGACGGTGACCAGATGGCGGTACACTTACCACTTGGTAACGAAGCTGTACTTGAGGCACAAATCTTAATGCTTTGTGCGCACAATATTCTTAACCCTGCCAATGGTGCTCCTATTACCGTTCCTTCTCAGGACATGGTACTTGGTTTGTATTATATTACAAAACAACGTAAAGGTGCTAGAGGTGAAGGTTTACGTTTCTACTCTCCGCAAGAAGTTATTATTGCGTTGAATGAGAAAGCTGTAGATATGCATGCGATGATTACAGTTAAAGTTGATTCTGTTGATGAAGATGGTAACCCAATTCGTCACAATATTGATACAACTGTGGGTCGTGTAATATTGAACCAGTTTACTCCTAAAAACTTCCCATTCATTAACACGTTGATGACTAAGAAAGCATTACGTGATATTATTGGGGATATCTTTAAACGTTGCGGTGTCGATGTAACTGCGAAGTTCCTTGACGATATCAAAGACCTTGGTTACCGTATGGCGTTTGAAGGTGGTTTGTCATTCAACCTTGAGGATGTAATCATCCCTGCTGAGAAAGATGAATTGTTAAAAGACGGGTATTCGCAAGTAGAAGAGGTAATGGCTAACTATAACATGGGATTCATTACCAACAACGAGCGTTACAACCAGATTATTGATATTTGGACGCACGTTAATGCTAGCTTAACCAATACGTTGATGAAGCAGCTTATTAACGACAAACAAGGTTTCAACTCAATCTATATGATGCTTGACTCCGGAGCCCGTGGATCGCGTGAGCAGATTCGTCAGCTTGGAGGTATGCGTGGATTGATGGCTAAGCCGCAAAAGTCTGGTGCTACAGGTGGTCAGATTATCGAGAACCCGATCCTTGCTAACTTTAAAGAGGGTCTGTCGGTACTTGAGTACTTTATCTCTACCCACGGTGCGCGTAAAGGTCTTGCGGATACGGCGTTGAAAACGGCCGATGCGGGTTACTTAACTCGTCGTCTTGTTGACGTTGCCAATGACATCACTATTACTGAGGAGGATTGTGGAACACTTCGCGGTGTATCTATTGCAGCAATCAAGAATAACGAAGAGGTTGTATCGTCTCTATTTGAGCGTATCCTTGGACGTGTTTCTGTACATGATGTTGTACATCCAACTACAGGTGATCTTGTTGTTAAGGCGGGTGAAGAGATTGACGAAAGAGCAGCTCAAACAATTGAGGATTCTCCTATTGAGCGCGTGGAAGTACGTTCAGTACTTACATGTGAGGCTAAGAAAGGGGTTTGTGCTAAGTGTTACGGACGTAACCTATCTACAGGCCGCTTAGTTCAGCGTGGTGAGGCAGTTGGTACAATTGCAGCACAGTCAATTGGAGAGCCAGGTACACAGCTTACACTTCGTACCTTCCACGTAGGGGGTACCGCAGGTAACATCTCTAGCCAGAACTCTATGAAAGCTAAATATGACGGTATCATCGAATTTGATGAATTACGTTCTGTTGAGCACGTTATGGAAAACGGATCTACTTGCGATGTTGTTGTTGGTCGTTTAACTGAGTTCCGAATTGTAGATAAAAATACAGGTATCACTCTTCTTGCAAGCAACATTCCTTATGGAGCTAAATTGTTTGTGAAAGACGGACAAGAGGTGAAAAAAGGCGAAATCCTATGTGAGTGGGATCCATTTAATGCCGTTATCATCACTGAGTTTGGTGGAACTGTAGGAAGTGAAAACTTAATTGAAGGTGAAACTTTCAAAGAGGAGTCGGATGAAACAACCGGTTTCCGTGAAAAAGTAATCACTGAATTTAGAGATAAAACTAAAGCTCCTGCTTTAACTATCTTGGATGCTAAAGGTGAAGTTGTAAAAAGCTACAACCTTCCGGTAGGTGCCCATATCGTAGTTAAAGAAGGCGAAGCTGTAACAATTGGTAGTACTATCGTGAAAATCCCTCGTGCCGTTGGTAAAGCAGGCGATATCACCGGAGGTCTTCCACGTGTAACAGAGTTATTCGAGGCTCGTAACCCATCCAATCCGGCTGTGGTTTCTGAGATTGACGGAGAAGTTTCGTACGGAAAAATCAAACGTGGTAACCGCGAAGTTATCATCACATCAAAAACTGGTGAGGTGAAGAAATATTTGGTTTCTCTTTCTAAACAGATCCTTGTTCAGGAGAATGACTATGTACGTGCAGGTACTCCACTTTCAGATGGTGCTATCACACCTACAGATATTCTTAACATTGAAGGTCCTATCAAAGTACAGGAATATATCGTGAACGAAGTTCAGGATGTATACCGTATGCAGGGGGTAAAAATCAATGACAAACACTTTGAAATCATCGTTCACCAAATGATGCGTAAAGTGTTAATCAAGGATTCTGGTGATACTAAGTTCCTAGAGAACCAAGTAGTTGATAAGAGTGACTTTATGGCTGAAAACGACGAAATTTACGGTAAAAAAGTAGTTGTTGACAGTGGTGACTCTACCGAAGTTAAAGCGGGACAAATTATCACAGCACGTCAGTTGCGTGATATCAACTCACAGCTTAAACGTCGCGACCTTAGCGTTGTTGATGCTCGTGATGCTGTTCCTGCAACATCTTCGCAAATCCTACAGGGTATTACTCGTGCAGCTCTTCAAACATCAAGCTTTATCTCGGCTGCTTCCTTCCAGGAAACAACTAAGGTACTTAATGAGGCTGCAATCTTTGGTAAAGTTGACCCATTAGAAGGTTTGAAAGAAAATGTTATTTGTGGACACTTAATCCCTGTTGGTACAGGTATGAAGGACGTTCAGGATATCATTGTTGCTTCAAAAGCAGACATGGAAAAACTAACAAAATAGTAGTACTATTTACCATATTGAAGAGGGGATGTGTTAAACATCTCCTCTTTTTTATTTTATTTGCAGTATCAAATAGAATTTAAAAACGTATATTAGTAAAAAGCAAATAATTAATAATATATAGAATTATGGAAGAGAAAAAGCAACTTGATATAGAGCTTAGCCACGAAGTAGCTCAGGGTACTTATTCTAATTTGGCAATCATATCACACTCAACATCTGAGTTTATTGTAGACTTTATTCGTATCATGCCGGGTGTGCCAAAAGGCGAGGTAAAGAGCAGAATTATACTAACACCCGAGAATGCTAAACGTTTAATGTATGCGCTGCAGGACAACGTTCATAAATTCGAACAGGATAACGGTACAATCAAGATTGCAGAGGCTGAGGAAGTTTCAGGACCTGTTTTCCCATTGGGATTAAATACAAAAGGACAAGCTTAAATAAATATGTCCTGATAAATGTAAAGTGTCGCTATTTATAATAGCGACACTTTACATTTATCAGGACATATTTCTAAGCATTCGGCAATGCTTATTTGAAGTATGGGATGTTTAAATTGAGGCATAATCTCATTGAGTGGCTCTAGCACAAAACGTCTTTCGGTAAGTCGTGGGTGAGGCACTTGTAAATTGGGTGTATCAATAATCAAATTGTCATAAAACAAAACGTCAATATCTATTGCTCTCGATGCGTATCTCTGATCTGTTTGCACTCGTACGCGTCCCAATTCCAGCTCTATTTGTAATGCTTGCGCCAACACATCGCTTGGATTTAGTTGTGTTTCAACAGCAACTACCTGATTTAAGAAATTATCCTCGCTAAGAAAGCCCCATGGTTCGGTAGAATAGAGTGATGATTTCTGTATCACTTTGCCAATACGTAGCTTAATCATTTTTATGGCATTGGATAATACTGCCTTTTTATTACCTTGGTTACTTCCCAATATTAAAACTGTTTTCATATAGCCTTATTTCATTATTATATCGCGAACGCGCAAACAAGGTTATTTCGTTTTCTTTTGGAAAGGTCGATTGTTATCCCGTTTCATACTCTTCATTCCCGGCTTATTGTTTTTGCGGTTCATGCCATTATTAACGGGAATAGAACGGCTAGAGTTGTAAATTTTACTCTTCTTTTGAAGCAAATATTTCTCGGCAGAAAGTGTTAATCCCTCCGGAAATTCAAAATCATCACCTAGATACAACTTCATATCTGCAAGAATTTCGTCGTCCTCAACACCATCTTTATTCCATGTGATGAAGGACTTCTTCATGTGGTTTGCAGTCAAAACAATTAACGCTTTTTTCTCTTCGATATTATCTAGCTCTTTTATCTTTTTTGCTAGCAACTCTACCGACGAACCGTAGTGTCTGTATCTGATTCTGTTATTTTTATATGGAATACGCGCCGGCTTTTCATTAAGCTTCTCAACCGAAGGTAATGGATAAGGAGTTTCAATGTCCAATTTAAACTCAGACATAATTGCAAGATGATCCCAAAGTTTATGTCTAAAGTCAGGAATATCACGTAAATGGGGGTAAATATTTCCCATCACGTCAATAACCGCTTTCGCTGCCTTGGTGCGCTGTTCTCTATCTTCAATAGTCATAATATGGTCAACCATCTTTTGCACGTTTCTACCATATTCCGGAAGGAGTAATTTTGTTTTCTGGGTGTTATATTCCATAACTTATGGATGCTAATATTTTAATCTAAATTATGTCGAATTGCCGACTTGTATGTTTGTAAAAAACGAAGTTGTACAGATAATATCCTAAACACGCTATATAGTTGTAAAATAACGTATAATAAATTTCAATCGTTACAAATATAGTATAAAATCTTTCGGTTGATATAGCTATTTCTTTGCTTCGTGATATAGTTTTGCAAAATTTAACATTAAAACGCGTTGTCCGCCCTCTTTAAAATGCACTTTTGCTTTTTTCTGAATACCGACTCCTTCAACGCTTATAACCTTGCCTGTACCAAATGTTGGATGAAAAACAATCATTTCCGGTTGTAAATCCTTTCCCGGGATAAGTTCCAATTTATTTCTGTCTAATTCCGGCAAATCTATTGATGGGGTAGAGGTTTGCGGGCGGACAGGTCGCTGTTGACGAGAAGCGGCATTTATCTCCTTATTCATTAAAAAACCGGTAGGTCTGTCCATTAATGGGACATTGCCATCAAGAAAATGTGCATCAATCTCCGATATAAAACGTGATGGACGAGAAGTAATTATTTGCCCGTTTTTGTATCGAGAGGCTGCATATGTTAAATAGGCACGTTTTTCGGCACGCGTCAACGCCACGTAAAATAGTCTGCGTTCCTCCTCCAGTTGTGCGGGAGTTGAACTACTTTGTTGGCCAGGGAACAGTTCCTCCTCCATTCCGCTAATAAACACATTGGTAAACTCCAAGCCCTTTGAAGCATGGATAGTCATTAATGTTACCTGATTTGTATCAGCCTCCTTGTCGCTATCTTGGTCTGTTAGGAGTGCTACACCCTCAAGGAACGAACTTAAGGAAGAATCTGCTCCATCTTGATAGGTACTCTCACTAAACTCTTTTAACGCGTTTAGAAGCTCGTTTATATTCTCTTGGCGCGATACACCCTCAGGAGTGGTATCGTTGTCTAAATCGCTCCGTATGCCGCTTGCGCGCATAATATAATCCGCACTCTCAAAAGCATTTTGTTGCAATACTCTTTCTTGGAAATTTACAATCAATTCTGCAAACTTGTTCAACTTGCTTTGAGTGCCACTGTTAAAAGCCATAGGCAATTTATCTGCACTGCAAACCACTTGCCACATTGAAACACTGTTATGTAGTGCTATTTCGCCAATTTTATCAACTGTCGTTTCGCCAATTCCACGTTTCGGATAGTTTATAATGCGTTTAAGGGCCTCTTCATCGTTCGGGTTTACCGTAAGTCTGAAATAGGCTAAAATATCCTTTATCTCTTTACGTTGATAAAAGGACTGACCACCGTAAATACGGTAGGGGATATTGCGTTTGCGTAACGCTTCCTCCATAATACGGGATTGTGCGTTAGTTCTGTAAAGAATAGCAAAATCACTGTAGGATTGTTGCTCAAAGTGAGCTAACTTAAAAATTTCATTGGCAACTTGCGATCCCTCTTCCTTGTCGGTCAAAGCTCTTAAAACACGAATAAGTTCACCCTCCTCGTTCTCCGAGAAAGTACGTTTAGGAATTTGCTCCTTGTTTTTACTAATTACACTGTTAGCCGCATCTACAATATTTGTTGTGGAACGGTAATTCTGTTCCAATTTAAACAGCTTAAATTCCGGATAATCCTTCCTGAAATTTAAAATATTTTCAATACGTGCTCCTCGAAACGAGTATATACTTTGTGCATCGTCGCCAACTACACAAATGTTTTTGTGTAAGGCCGATAATTTACGTATAATCAAGTATTGGGAATAATTGGTATCCTGATACTCATCTACCAAAATATGAGTGAATTTCTCCTGATATTTTTTCAGAATTTCTGGAAAATCGCGGAATAATATATTTGTTTGTAAAAGCAAATCATCAAAGTCCATCGTGTCACTTTGTTTACAACGTTGCTGATACTGCTTATATATATCGCAAATACGTGGACGTTTAGCAGCTGCATCGGCCGACATGATTTGAGCGGATGCTGCGTAATTTTCGGGCAGAATAAGGTTATTTTTGGCCATTGATATACGTCCCAACACTACGTTAGGCTTATACAGTTTATCGTCCAACTTCATGTCCTTAACAATACTGCGAATAAGGTTCTTAGAGTCCTGTGTGTCGTAAATTGTAAAATCCGAACTGTAGCCCAGATGCTCAGCCTCTATACGTAGAATTTTAGAAAAAATGGAGTGAAAAGTTCCCATCCACAGACTTTTGGCATTATCAAAGCCCACTAAATCTGCAATACGTTTTTTCATTTCGCTTGCAGCCTTATTAGTAAAAGTCAGTGCTAATATCCTATATGCCGGGACTCCTTTACTCAGTAAATTGGCAATACGATAGGTTAGTACACGAGTTTTACCCGATCCGGCACCGGCAATAATTAGAGCCGCTCCCTCGGTTTGTTCTACAGCTGCAAGCTGGTTTCCATTTAATTCCGCCTTAAAATCCACTATTTTATTCTTTTTTCTGATGTGCTTAAAGCTACAAAAATAACAAATAGAAGTATACTTTCCTATCACTCGGTTGCCTATAATGAAACTCAATACTAAGAACATGTAATATATACATGTGTTTGATAAATTTATTAAAATATCAAGCATTCTTTCCTCTGCATTGGAGTGTGATAGCATATCGAGCCCTTGGTTATACCCTCTAGGGGTTTCATTCAGGTTTCATTCAGCTTTCATTCAGGTTTCATTCAGGTTTGGTACCC
>JBOGCH010000040.1:0-253549 GCA_051656645.1 Marinifilaceae bacterium | reverse complement strand
TAATGTATGGATCGGAAAGAATAGCTTCACGGAGAGATGGCGACAATCTGTCCAATAAATCGAACGATTTTCTAATCAATCCATGTGCGGTAGATTTACTGAGTTCCACTCCTTGTTCTCGAAGCATCTTGATAACACGCTCTATCGGCATGGAATGAATATAGTGAAGATAGATCATCCAAGCAATAAACGAACCGTCATAATTGGAATTAAGTAAAGGAGCCGCAGGCGCCGAACTCCGATATACCGTATCGTCTTGGGAGTAGTTATGTTGTCGGAAGATAATTTTAACGAGTTCCCCAGGACGATATACATAACGACAAGATTCTACGATTCCAATCTCACGAGCCTGCTTAATATCGAATGCCGGATCATTGGGGTAGACGTCAACAATCTCCACTTTCGTCGGATGGTACTTTTTGCGTTTACAGTTTTTGTTACCTCGATCTTTGGGCGATGGTTTGGAAGCAGCAGGCATTAAATGCTCCATGGGCACTTTTTCAGAAACATTCCCATTGAGTTTTGCCAGCGCTTTACTTTTACACTGAAGACCATCAACATCCTCGTTCTCCTTTTCAATGGCTATAAGAAGTGATTCAATACGTGTACTCAACTCACTTACTTGCGCTGTGAGTTGAGTGATTTGCTTTCGATATTCTTCATTTTGTTGTTGTAAAAATGCGATAAAATCCTCCTGTATAGTCATTTTTATACTGAAAAGATAAGTACTCATCCCTAATAAAACAAAGAAAAAAAGTGATTTATTTCCTTTGACAAAGCCATCTGTAATGCAGGTTATCGTAATGAATATCGACGATTGAACTTCACACTCTTTAAGCGTACACCTTCCATCATCAATATAAAATATTTCCAAGAAAGAGCACCTGTTTTAGCATTGAAGGCATCCGTCGGAAATTCAAATCGCCCACGCTCAAGACGCTTTTGATAGAGCACGAATCCTCCTTCCTCCCAATGTAGAATTTTGATACAATCTCTTTGCTTACCTAAAAACAGAAATCCCTCTCCACTCACCGGATTCCGATTCATGCCGGTTTTTACTAAATGATAAAGGGAGAGGATACCCTTGTGCATATAGACCGGATGAGCACAAAGATAATAACGCAAGGATTCAGTAAGAGCAAACATAACTACGAAAGAATTTGTTTTAATGCAGAAAGCGACATTCCTACCACTTCAAGACGGATTCCGTCAGGACGGGTAATTGTAACGAGAGAATAGGATTCCTCAGGTTGTGGTAAAATAGCGGGAATTGCTACGGGGATAAATGATTTAGATGGTACATCCGATTTAGAGTGCATTTCGGAAACTTCATCTTGAATAGATTTAATTTTAAGGTTACGATGATACATCCAGTTCTTAACCGAACGATAATTGATAGCATTATTGTGACAGTATTGGATAAAAGGAACGATACCTGATTGTTTGATATAATTACGGTAATCAGCAAGTATTGAGGTATACTCTATAGACAAATGATCTCTGCTCATGGTATATTGTTTTTAATGTACCGTTCAAAGGTATTCCTGTCGTAGAAGCAAAACAATGCCTAATCGCGGAGATGCTTACAAAGAAAGTAACAAAGAAACTATTTTTATTTCTCAAAATTAGCTTAATATTGTATATTTACAATATTAAATATAAGTGATGGATGTATGAAGGATTTTACATATGAAAAAACAAATGAGTAAAGCTTCCTATAAAGCCATAGGAAGTATTTTTCCCTAATATCCTAACATACTAGAGTACTAATTTTTTTAATATAAAAGATGGAGGCAATATATATTGATTTACATATACATACATCTCTAGATGCCAATAATCCTAATATAGAGTATGACGTAGCAGAATTGGTTCGTCAAATAAAGAAGTTTAATAACGATTCAAGGTTTTTAATATCGTTAACGGATCATAATATGATCAATAAGTCTGCATACATTAAAGCAAAAGCGTTGGGAGTTAATTTGCTATTAGGAGCAGAGTTACACATAAAACGTCATGAGGACGTAAAATCGTATCATTGTCATATTTATTTCAATATAGATGTCACGGAGGAAAATATTGATAATTTGAATATAATATTAGATAACTTGTATCCTAATAAACTACCCAATAGAGGTGCAGATACCATACCCGATATTCAGAAAGTAATAAATAGCTTTGATGAATATGAGTTTATGCTTCTACCACATGGATCGCAACGACATGGAGCATTTAATTATTCTTTACATGATAGTGAACGTGTAGACACTGCGATAAATAGGAGTATATATTATAACCAATTCGATGGATTTACTGCTCGCTCTAATACAGGGTTGGAGGCAACGAAAAACTATTTTCAAATGCTCGGTATAGGAGAGTTTGTAAACCTATTAACATGCTCTGACAACTATAGTCCCGCAAAATATCCAGAACCACATTCAAAGGATGCGGGACAATTTGTCCCTACATGGATGTTTGCTGAACCGACTTTTGAGGGTATTCGTCTTTCTTTATCCGAATCCTCAAGATTAGCTTATCAAGATGAAAAACCAGAGAAAAAATCAGACCACATAACGCATGTTCAATTGTTAAATGAAAGAATAGATATTGATGTTATTTTAACGGAAGGATTAAATGTTGTAATCGGAGGATCTTCTTCAGGAAAGACTTTATTTGTTGATTCTGTGGTAAGAGCAATACAAAAAGATTTCGTAGGAACGAAGTATGAACGTTTTGGAATTGATCAACTAAAAGTAACAAATCCTTCTGAAATGCGACCATATTATGTATCTCAAAATTTTATTGCTGAAAACATCAATAATAATGAAGAAAAGTCTATAGACAAAATAGAAATATTAAAGAATATATTCCCTGGTGATGATAAGATAAATCGTCAAATTACAGAGGCTCTGAATAGTCTTAATACAGATATAAATGACATGTTTCAATGTGTTGATACTATTGAAAAATCAATGAAATCATTGAATGCTCTGCCACATCCAGGCAAAATGATGACATATGGTGATGTTCAAAAGAATATATTTATACCAATTTTACCGTCAAAAGTAGAAAGTGCTCTCATTGAATATCCAGAGGATGAGTACAAAAAAGATATAAAGTCATTGGAGCGCATTATGACTATTCTCAAAAATAATCCATTTGTCGATGATGCAGAGATTGAAATAAAGAAAATTATCAGTCTTCTAGGAAAGGCAAAGAATGTATACATTTTGCACGATAAAGTAAACAACTTTATTGCTGATAAGAAAAAAACTTATGATGAAGAATTACTGAAAATACAAGGTTTAAATCAAGAGCACGTAGAAAATAGAGAACGCCTCCTAGGATTAGTCTCAAGTTATATCGTTTCTTTAAAGCGATTTATAGAACTGAAAAATAAAATTGTGAAAACAAAACATACTTATGTTACAAATGTAGTTGAATCCATGGGACATAAATTATCTATTCAGAATAATTTCAAATTTGATAAAGATATTCTTCTAAGTTGCTTAAATAAATATTTAAACTATAAATTTCAGGATATGAAGGATGTTGTACCAGAAAATTTGTTTAGCTCTAAATTTAAGCAACGTCCATTAGTGGAATCTTTCTTAGATTTATCCAATAAAATTCATAGTTTTCTCGTGACCTCAAATAATAAATCTTATTCTATTGTATCCCGCAAAAGTGACAATTTCTTGGATCTAAGTCCTGGTTGGAAAACAGCAATAATATTGGATCTAATTCTTGGATATAAGGATGATAATGCTCCAATTATTATCGACCAGCCGGAAGATAATCTAGCTGTTAAATATATAAACAATGACTTAGTAGAAACAATAAAAGCAGTCAAGGATAGAAAACAAATAATTTTAGTCTCACATAATGCAACCATTCCAATGATGGCTGATGCTCAGAATATTATTCTCTGCAAGAACGAAGGAGGAAAAATAACTATTCGTTCTTCTTCATTGGAAGGATACATTGGTGAATGTAAAATCCTTGATATCATAGCAGATCAAACAGATGGAGGTAAAGCTTCTATCAAAAAAAGAGTTAAGAAGTATAATCTTAAAAAATTCAATTAATATGATACTGAAATTTTCAAAGAATGCAAATCACGATGTTGAGGTAGTTATACTTAAAGGAGCAGAAAATCTTCCTTTCTCATATACTGCATTAATTAAATCTCTTTTAGACAAAGAAGAGGTGAAGTCTGAATTTACAGAAGAAATATTAGAAAATGAACGCCAGCAAATAGAATCACTTATTGTAGATATCAACAAAATAGTCAATCCACCTAATATAACAGAATAACATTATTTATAATACTTATGTCTTCATTCAAGTTACTTTCATTAACAATACTGCCAGATGGCAATCCTACTTTCCTTAAAATTCTTAAACCAGGAAAGTATACATTATATCGCTTAGAAGACGCTATACAATGCAGCAATTTTCCACCAACTATATTTGAAAATAATTTCTATGGAAAGGGAATTTCTATTCAAGCTATAGTAGGTCGGAATGGATCAGGTAAATCTTCTATGCTTGATATTATATATCGCATAATCAATAATTTTAGTTACTTTTTGATGGGGGGATTACACATTTCCAATACAACAACTCCATTGGCTTTTGTTGAAAATGTTTACGCAGAATTAGAATATGAGATTGATGGTGCTAAATGCTATCTGATAAGTCGAGGACATAACCTCGCACTGTTTACTCCAGAAAATCGATACAAGGTGGGTGATGGAGCTTTCATGTTCAAAAACTGTAAGGATTACACTAATGCTAACGAGCGACAAGTTAGAGAGGTAATGCGTTGGTTCTTTTATACAATAGTAACCAATTATTCATTTAATGCATTTTTAACATCAGATTATTCAAATGACCCAGTATACAACCTTCAAGGTAGCTCTTGGATAGATAGTCTCTTCCATAAAAATGATGGATATCGAACTCCTTTAGTATTTAATCCCTACCGTAACAATGGGCAATTGGATGTACAACGTGAGACAAATTTTGCAATTAGCCGAATTGCTTCTATCTTAAAGTATTTTGAACTAAAACAATGGCAATTTATAGAAGGATACTCATTGAGTAGTTTACGTTTTACCTATGATCCTCATTATTTTCTTGCAAAATTTAAAAAAGCTCTTACCCTTGAGGATCAGCAAAAATTAAAAGAGAACAGCAAAAAGACAGTTGAATCCCAAGTTAAATTGTATGAAAACATTATACTTGACAAATTTGCACAAGCATTTACAGATTCTTATTCATGGGCAAATATGATTATGGATTATTATGGAATAGAACCTAATCGTAATGACAATATTCAATTTACAATATGCTGTTATGTAGTATATAAAATATTATCTATAGCTGGTAGTTATACTGCTTATAAAGAATACTCAGACTATGGTGATATAAATAATTGCTTTGCAATCATTGGTGCAGTTAATCATCCTTTCCAAGAGCCAGAAGATCTTATAAGCTTACAAAAATCCTTAGAGAAAGACACCTCTCATATTGCTTATAAGTTGCATTTGGCCTTACAATTTCTGAAACAGGTGAAAAAGCATAATCAAACGACAGACATTGTTTCCGGAGATTTTAGTTATGAAGATTATATAAAAGACTTATTAGACTTAGATAGTATTCCTGGCAATGTTGAAAAAATTATGAATAGTTTTCCACCAACAATTTTCCGTCCAACAATAACTTTACGAAACGAAGGAAAGGATAAACACCATATGGGTAAAGTATATACCAAATTCACAGATTTAAGTGCTGGAGAAAAATTATTTATAAACACTATTAGTACATTAACATATCATATTCTAAATATAAAGTCTGTGCCTTCTACTAGAATTCATTATCGAAGACTGAATATCATAATGGATGAACTAGAATTATGCTTTCATCCTGAATTTCAACGGCAGTTCGTAAATAGGCTTATTCAGACCTTAAAACGGCTGCACCTTAACACATACTGTACATTCAATATTCTACTAATTACACACTCTCCATTTATTATTTCCGATGTACCACAGAACAGAATTCTGTACCTCCAAGATGGTATTGATGTTTCTGATCAAATTCAAGTAAACCCTTTTGGCGCGAACATTAATGATGTACTTCATCAAAGCTTCTTTCTACGAGACAACGGCTTTATAGGAGATTATGCTAAAGATGTAATTAACAGCTTGGTGGACTTCCTTTTAAAACCTAAAAACAAATGGAGAAATTGGACTATGCCTCATGCATGGTATTTCATCAATAATATAATAGGAGATGGACTTATTAAAGATAGCCTCCTTCAGATGTATAAAAAGAAAGCAATCAATCTAAATGAACAATGAGGCGAATTTTTATAACTGATGCTATAATGCAAATGGCAAAAGAGTACAGGCAATATCTTTTTTCTAAGAAAACAAATAAATTTATTCAGCCACTGGACGGATTAGTTGCTTTTGAGCAGGATTTAAGGCACGAAGGAACTACATGGAGTCCTATATGGAATCGTTATGCAGACTATGTAGCCGAGATCATAAGGCATTATTCTGATATCCTAATTCTCAAACCATCTGAATTTGAAAATTATCAAAATTTATATTTTAATGGACTCACAGCAGATGAAATTAAATCAAAAGATTGGCAGACTCCTAAAAGTAAATTTTCGTTCTACGAAAAGTTAGTTAATATCATGCACTATAAGGATGTACGTTCCTCTGAAATGATATCATATATAAAGAAATTAGATATAAAAACCTGTATATATTGTAATTCTCAATATACAGCAACTATTCATATTTCATCTACAAAGGTAAAGGGAGGATATCAATTAGATCATTTTTATCCCAAATCTCGTTACCCATTCTTATGCATTTCCTTTTTTAATCTGCAACCAACTTGTGGATGTTGTAATAACTGGAAAAACGAACAACCAGGACTGTTCAATCTCTATACTGACGATCCCATAAATGATAAAATTAATCCATTTAAATTTTCCTTATCAGCTGCTTCAATTGTACGTTACATGCTTTCACAAGATGCACATGATTTGAGTATTAATTTTGAAAGTTCTGACTTGACACTCCTTACTAATCATGAAAAGCTGTTCCATGTTAGTAGACTCTATGAAAATTTCAAAGATGAAGCAGAAGAATTGCTCTGGAAGCAAAAAACGAATAATTATAGGGCATAAAACAAATAGTACAAATATTTATTGAGAGAGAAAAACGTGTAACCGCCTTGTTTTACTAGGAGTTACACGTTTTTTTGCTTGCTTGTTTGAAAAAACAATTAGTACAATTAAGTATAATTTTGCTATAATATTTTTGTTAGTTAAACGACTGTTTAAATGCTTGAAGTATAATTTTACTTCGGAATATTGATGCTTTTGAGCAGTAGTTGGAAGTTATTGTTGATTTCATCAAAGCGATCTTCAAGATCAGAAAGTTTATGATAATACGTTTGATGAATGTTAGGCATCTTTGCACTAATGTACCACTCGGCATACCACACTGTATGAAGTTCGTTTAGTTGCAGATTGAAGTTCGGAAAATAGGCTTTATCCGGGTTGTCGGACATACAAACAACGAAGCCTTTGGATAGGCGGTTTTTAAGGCGTTTAACGTATGCACGCCCCTCATTATCACATACTACGTAAATATGCTGATCGGGCATATATGCCCACTCGTCAGGGTTTAATTGGCGAATTATAAGGTAGGCACTATCTAATAATGTTGGTGCCATACTTTCCCCTTTTACACGAATACATATATATAAAGATGACCGTTTAATCATTGACTCCGGTAGTTGTATTGTATCCACAACGTCCAGATGGTCGCTGTTAAAAGCACCACATCCTGCCGCCGCTGTGACGTCAACAATTGGGATATCTTTATAAATAGGTGTACTATTGCTTGTAAGTGATAGTTGTATAGGTTGTGTTTCTCCTTCTGCTATGCTTTCCAAATTAGGTATACATTTAGGTATACATTTAGGTATACATTTTTCTTCTGCTATATTTTCCAAATTAGGTATGCATTTAGGTATGCATTTAGGTATGCATTTTTCTTCGGCTATATTTTCGAGATTAGGTGGACAATTAGGTGGACATTTTTCTTCTGTTATATTTTCCCAATTAGGTGTGCATTTAGGTGTGCATTTAGGTGTGCATTTCTCTTCTGCTATATTTTCCCAATTAGGCATGTATTTAGGATCGTGTAAGTCTTCGAAATCTACGCCATTAAATGTTACTTCTATATCTATATTGAGTAAGTCGTCAATTGTCATTCTAAAAAACTTAGAAAGATCTTGAAGTGTGGAAAACTTTGGTTCTGTTTTACCTAGTTCATAATTAGACATAGTGCCTTTCTTTATCCCTAATGATTCGAATTCATCAAGACCTAAGCCTTTCTTTTTGCGCAAATATCTAATATTTTTAGAAAAATAATTCATCATGTCTAAATTTCTTGTACTTTTTCTTTGTTATCTAAGTTTCTTAGATTATATTTGTCTTGAAATAATACGACAAAGGTATGAATAAAAAGAAAAACAACATACAGCACCCTGAAAATAAAAAATACACAGAAATGTTAACAGGTCGTTACCGCATTCTGTTTGCACAAAGTTACGGTTTATCTATAAGAAGTGTGGAGGCTTTTCTTGCCGGCAGGCGGTCCGGGCGTAGATTAAAAATGCAGGAAAAGGCAGAACAGTTTATAGTACGAATAGAGGAGTTTGAAAACAGTTTATTGATTAATAATTAACTCATAATACCAACTAGTAAATTATAAGATTATGAAACAATTGCATGTAATAGAATTAGAATTTATACATCACAGCAATGCGGTAGAGCGTGTAGTGAAATTGAATGGAACAGAGCTGTATAGAGAAGTGATGTCTCACTGTATGTACGTGGCGGATAAATCGGCAGTAAGAGAGTTTGAGAAATGGGTGAGCGCAAAGGAGCTTGACGCCTTTGTACACAGAAACACATCCATAAGATGGCGAGTGAGAAATGGGATTATTGCCATAATCAGTGCGGTACGAGACTATTGGAATAAAGTACCGAAGGTTGTATTGGTTAAGAGATAAAATTTATCCCGGAAGGTCGTAAGTGGCGGTTCGACTCCGCCATCGGGAACTAGTAGAAATAGCCGTTTAAACGACAAAATTATGATAACAAGAGAGCAATGGTTAGAAAAGGCGGTTGATGAATTGAGACCGCTATTCCGTCCGAAAGCAGAAGTTCCGCAGGTACATGTATCTATTGGATTTCCACATAAGGGGGGGTAGCCAAGCGTAAGGTGCTTGGGATTTGTTATTCAAACGAGATAGCCACTGATAATAAATATCAGATATATATAAATCCAACAATCGAGGAACTTTTGGGTGATCAGGGGATTTTGAGTGTACTAACTCATGAACTTGTGCATGCCTGTGGAGTGAATGGACACGGAAAGCAGTTTAGGGAATTGGGTTTATATATAGGTTTAGAAGGAATGATGTCCTGTAGTATCGCATCGGCAACCTTGCAAAACTACTTTATCAAAATTGTAAACAAACTAGGAACGTTTCCACATGCCTGTTTGACTCCGCAGGGACTTGCTAAGGCACAGAAGCCTGACAAGTGCAGAATGTTTAAATGTGAGTGTCCGATGTGCGGATATACAGTGCGGATAGCAAACAAATGGATAAGTTATGGAGTGCCTATGTGCCCCTCTTGCGATGTTTACCTTGAGAAAGAAGAAAAATAGCCGTTTAAACGACAAAATTTAATAAAATGCCACAGTATAAAACGATACCATTAACCAAAGAGTGCTACAGTGATGTAGCACAGCCCGGAGAGCGCGCGATATGCGTGAGCTACGAGGAGATGGTAGCGTGTGGAATTTCGATGTGTTCTCTAAAAGATGGATTATACAAACACAGGATTTCCAAAGTAAACTGTTGGCCACATCATAAAGAAGGTCGTAATGTGTGGATACACTATGATGGTTTAAAGGATAAATATAAGAATTTAGTTCGTGATGTAATATGTGCAGGCGTTGAGGTGGTAGTGTGGCTTGAAAATGAAGAGACACGACGCCATGAGCGTGAAGCGCGTAGATTTGCATCGTCCTTGTCCTTGAGTATTGTCATTGACCGTGAGACAGAGGAGTATTTTAAAGGTTTAAATCTGTTTAGTGTAACAGAATGTGCGCAACTGGCACGTGCATGCGGATGGTTAAAGATGTTAAGTTTACTTACCGCTAAATCTGCCCATGCAAAAGGATACAAGAGTGTTAGCGCATTGCGACAAGCCGCTATAAAGGAAATTGATCGTGAAACGAATGAGAATTTAGTTATTGGTATAACAACCTGTAATGAACGTGTATTGACACGTAAAATAGCGGACTTTATGAATGTAGGCGCTGATTGCCTAATAGACCGTCGCAAGTTTGCTAACAAACAGAATGCCGTAAAATTAACAGAGCAGGCAAAATCATGGTTGATTAGTGAATATGGTTGTCCTGAACCTAAGATATCCGTTGTGGATTTGGCTGAAAAGTACAATACCGTTATGGTTGAGAAATATGATTGGAAGAAGGTAACTGTAAGCTGCATTGAAATCTTCCTTATGAAGCCGTCCATTAAAAAGATTTGGTTTAAAAACAGGAATGGACGTACAGCTGCCATTAACACAATTATGCCTCAGACGGTACGAGAAAAGCCTAAATACCCGGATAATTTATGGTCTATTGACGGAACTCCTATACAGCGATATTATATAGATGAAGATGGCAAGGTAAAGAGCGATATATACATGTATATAGTAGCTGATGCTTGTTCCGGAGCTATTGTAGGACATGCGTTTGGGGTAACTGAAAATTCCAAATTGGTGGCACAGGCATTAGGTGATGCGTTGTATAAAAATAAGCGCAAACCCTATCAGGTGCAATATGACCAAGGCAGTGTACATATGAGTGACGCGATAAGTGGATTGATGGACAATATGAGCCATGTGCATTTTCCTTGTACCGGATTAAAAGCACGTCCTAAGTGGGTTGAGCGCATACTTGGAGAGTTTCAAGAACAGGAACAACAAACTAAACAGGACTATAAGGGTGCTAATATAACCGCACGCAGTTTGGATGCCAAAATGAACCCTGACACTTACCGTGGAAAAAAAGAGAAGCTAATGACACGAGAAGAGCTTATTAAAGACCTTGAAGCAAGTATTGAACACTTTAATACTACAGGCCTTCAAAGAGATAAGCACGGTGTACGTTATGGTGATACACGGAGTGATAAATATAATATTGACTATCCCGGAAAAGAGGAGCTTACACGTCAGGAGATATCTACACTATTCACTATCAAGTTGAGTAAGAAAGTACAATACAAAACAAATGGTATAGCCCGTGTTATTGACGGTAAGAAACGCTTTTTCATTGTGCCTGACAAGGCAAATGGAGAAACCGATTTTATGTTTCAAAGCAAATGGCAAAACAAGGAGTTTACAGGCGTTGTGTCGCTATCCGGTTTTGACACATTTATCAAATTGTATGATGGTGATAAGTATATCGCCACAGCTTATGAGAGAACTAAACTCGCTCCAACCGTTAAGGACTACCAAGATGGCAACGGAGCATCTCCAAAGGGTTATTTAGATGCATTGCAGGAGTGGGAAAAAGAGAATGAGAATGCGTTTAAACGGGCTGTTGAGATTAGTGAAACATTGGACATGATACGCCCTACAGGGAGTGGTTTTGAGGGAAACTTCCAGGCCCAAAGTAAAGATGATTATAACCAATGGGAAAATCAGGAAACCGATAAGATAAATGGCATGCAAGCCCATAATGATTTGTTAGACAAATTAAATGCAAAATATAATTAACTCAATTAACCATAATGAATATGGCAACATTAACAGACAATGAAAAAAAGACACTGCGGGATGCCTTAGAAAGGCTGATAGAAAGCAGTGGAATAAGCCGGAATAAATATGCCGAAAGATTGAAAGTTTCCGGTGGTACGATTACCAATATACTACAATATTGGAATGTAGAAGGCAAGGTAGGTGCAGGTGTTTGGGAGACTGTGAAAAAGCACATAGATAGTATTGGCGTTGTTGATGGCGTACCTACCGATAATTTTAAAAGTGTATTTGCCGCTTGTGAGAGCGCTTATTTCAACAAAAGCGCACAGGTAATAATAGGTAAAGGCGGATATGGCAAAAGCTACGCTTTGAGTAAATTTAAAAAGGCTTTAGAGAAGAAATCGGCAGGAAAAATAAGTGTCCATTATATAGATGCTTCATTATCTCCTAAGCCCAAAAAACTTATAGCAACAATAATGGAAACATTGGGTTGTTACAAAGCTGGAAAGATGTCGACACAGCTTCTTGATATAGCCAATTATTTTAAATCCCATGACTGTTTACTTGTAATTGATGAAGTCAGTGCATTGGAAAGTAAAGATGTGACGGTGCTTAAGGATATATTAACAGCTGCACGCGGATATTGTGGTGTTGTATTGGCAGGAACTCCCTACTTTATGGATAATGTACTAAGAGGAAAAGCACGAAACAGGCACTTATTCTCCGAATTGGAAGATCGCTTCTTTTCACTTCCCACTGTTTTAACTGCACCCACTGCAAAAGATGCAGAAGCAATTTTTAAACTGTACGGACTAAACGATACTCAGATTGATATTGCATTAGGGCGTGTTACAGACGGCGAACGTTATTCATGGATGAATAAACCTACCTACAGAGGCATTATGAATTGCGTACAGATGATGCGCGATATGGATAGAGCTCCAATGTTTGATTTTACAGGAGTAGGTGCTATTTAAACACTATTTAAACGCTGTTTAAATATGGAAATTTTGAACATGTTGGGGATAACGGAACCGTACTATCATGAAATATTCTTTGAAGTAGGTTGCCGTGTGATTGAGAGTAAATATTGTAATCCGGAGCGGATACTGCATCATGCTCTATTTTGGAATTGGCTCAAAAATCAGAGAGATATTGTTGATAATGACTTTATGGAACAATGTAAAGAAATGAAGACAATGTGGAACACTAGGGAGATAGTCAAAATGTACGAAGACAGCCTAGAATACAAATTTGAAAGCCTTGATTTTGGCAAACGCCTCAGGAATGAACTAGATAAACCGATAACAGTATGCCTACCAGATTAAAACATATAGTAACTGCCCACAGATTTGAGATTGGTGAGAATGGTATTGATGAAATTATAGTGGTATGGAACCGTAAAGCCAAGAAATCAAAGATGACACGTAACGGTAAGCTTGAGTGGGAAATGAAAGGAAATTTAGCAAAGAGTTTTTTTTACAAATATGGACTTTTAAACTGATAAACATGGAAGTAAAAGTAACATCAAAAACGAATTACAGAAAATTGGACATCTGTAAACGATGTGAAGGTAAAGGTAAAGTAAGTGTATGTACAACCATTTATCCATCGCGTGAATACGAGTATGTAACGTGTGAAATATGCGAAGGAAGCGGAATGATAGAAAAACACCTTGAGGTGACTATTCGCCCGCATAAAGTAATCTAACCCGGAAGGTCGTAAGTGGCGGTTCGACTCCGCCACCGGGAACAAATTTAATTTTAAACTTTATACTATGAATTTAAACGCATTAACCCCTGAGCAACGCAAGGCGTTAGCGATGGAAGCATTGGAAGCAGAGCGTAATGATCAGCGCAAGAAAGAGGAAGAACGTGGTGCTTACAAAGATTTAGTTAGCAACATTGTTGATGACTTATTCCCGGCACTCTTGAGCATGAGTGAAGGTCTTGCTGAAATGAAACAACAGGTGTATTCCAATTTTGCGGGTGCACTTGAGTTGAAGCGTGACTTGTATGATGTAAAAGATGGTCAGAATAGTCATACATTCACCAATAAAGGTGCAAATCGCCGCATTGTTATAGGTAATAACATGGTGGATTTCTATGATGATACTGTGAATGAGGGTGTAGCTATTGTTAAAGAGTATATTGCCGGATTAGCGAAAGATGATAATAGTAGTATGTTGGTAAGTACTATCATGAAGTTATTATCTCGTGACCAGAAAGGAACTCTAAAACCAAGCCGTGTACTACAATTACGTCAAATGGCGGAGAAGAGCGGTTCCGAGCGTTTTATTGATGGTGTCAAGATTATAGAATCCGCTTACAAACCAGTACCATCAAAGACCTTTGTACGTGCCGAATTGAAGGACGATAAAGGCGAATGGAAAAGCGTACCACTTGGTATGACAGAAGCTAACGGATAAAACAGGATATTATGGCCAGTGACGCAACTTTTGGACGTGTGGATTTTAAGCGTCCCAGACACCGTTACATCTTATCACTTTGTTATCAGATGGGATGGACGAAGATGAATGATCAGCTTGGACGTATGGTGGTAGATAATGAACGGCTTGGGCGTTGGATTAGAGAGTACAGCAAGTGTAAGAAGCCGATTATGAAACACAGTGAGGAAGAGCTTGGCACATTAATTTTGGCGATGGAGAATATGTTGCAAAATAGAATGTCCAGATAAAAAAAGAGCACCATTCAGAGAAAACCCCTAAACAGTGCGATGTGGTAATTGCAAATATATGGTTTTTTCTGTTATGGCATACAACAAAAGGGGATATTTTTTAAGAGCTAAATTAATAAAAGAGATTACTGCGGAACACTATGAGCCGGAGAACCATTCCCGGTGTTATAAAATGGTGTGGCAGAAACATATTTATCCCCGTTTTGGAATTTGTTACAGGAGTTATTTAAAATACCTAAAGGCAAATGAACCGGAATCACCACATAAGCAATTACAATTTGAGTTTTAAAAACAACACTTCATTTAATTATGAGGTGTTGTTTTTTTAAATATATAATTTTAGTTTTGTTGTATAACTTAAACGCGTTAAAATTATGATTGTTATACATTATATTCTCATTACAATATGCATGTTGATGTTGATTGTATGCAGTATTCTAATGTTTGTAGAAAGGACAACAGAGTGGCTTCCTGGTACTATAATTTTCGGGGTTCTTGTTTATTTCTTGATAAAAACCTTACGCAAGAAATCAATGACACACTGCCCTATTTGTGGATGTAAATTTAACTATATAAACCATCCAGCATTGTTAAAGCTTAAAACAGGCGAGACACTTTGCTATACGTGTTTAAATAAAGTATCAGCGGAGATAAATGATTTTCAATATAAAATAAGAAAATACAGCTTAGATGAAATACAGGAAATATTAAATCCTAAGACAGATGTTGAGATTCTATCAAGTCCAATAAATGATTATTCGTTAAGAATGGATTTAACTCAAATGAGTGGGATTATACAACAGTTACTAGAGTCATTTGATATAATGGAATACTCTCCAAATCCTGACACCGTATCAGGGAGATTTCTGTTTTCATCACAACGTTTACTTGATTTGAATGACTATACTAACAATCCATCGTTTTCGGTTGCCTTACAAATTGCGATTGATGATTATAAGATACTATGGCATAGAGTACCTAAACAATCCCATTTATCATTAATGAAGGGTGAACATAGTCTTAAACTGTATTTTAAAGAATGTATTCTCAATAGCTGCATAAGATATTTTGATAAACAAGTTGAACAAATTGAAGCATTAAAAACACAAAAAGCACGAAACAGACGAGTAGAAAAACTGGCAGAGATGAGAGAGTACGTTATAAATGAATTGAATTCTCACCGCTTGTGTGACTCCGAAGATGTTTTAAATGACAAACTAAAAGATATTCGAGCCAAATGGTATCAGTAATATAAAAAAAGCCTCCCAATCCGGGAGGCTTTTTTATATTATATCAATTTGTGCTTGTGGTTTTGTGTATGTACGATTATTGACACATGAACTATCGTCATAGTATATGCGATATGAGATGACGAATTCTCTGATATCGTCTTCGCGTTTTGTTTTATCCATGCGTACACGAATGATGGTGCCGTAACCGGGGATTGATTTGTTGTGCAGGATTTTGTTAACAGCTTTAAGGGTGTCGTATATCTTGAGCTCATTGTTTAGATGTTTATCCTGCATACCATGAGCTATGTGATGCGCGAACATATCGGCGACTGTTACATTAAACACGGCGTTTGCGTGTTGTTTACCTTGCGCGAGGTTGGAGTAGTCGACACTGTCAATATCAATTAAAGCACACGGAAAGCTAACCGGTGGTTTGTCGAAGTTTAACTGTCCCCAATCTTCGCCAACGTATATTCCGGGCAATGTAGATAGGTTTGCTAAAACTGTTTTTAAGAGTTCCTTTTCCATGATTAAATGTTATTTAAATAGTTTGTTTAGTTGATAGTCCAGTTCACGGCTTACCTTTTTCATGATATCCGGAGAGTGTCCTAGGTACTTGCGTTGTGGCATGGTGATATGGCGCGTAAAGCTGCGCACTTGGAAGCGTTTGCCCGACTTGTAGTGCTTGCGATGGTGTGGGCGTACGTTTTGGGTGATGCGTCCGCCTTCGTTATGAACTTGCGCATACGGTACAGTGTTGAGGTCAACACCTACGTGGATGCGGTTTTTAATAGCTTCGACCTGTACGCTGTTTTGAAGTGTCCCTGTGCTGTGAAGTATGCGCTTGCCTTCTGTGCGCTGTGTTTCCTTGCGTCGTTTTTGCCAACGACTGGCGCGTCCATTTGTGACGAAGCCTTGCGCAGAGAAGTTAGCATCCTTCATGGCTTCGGCCGCACCGGCAACAAATATCGGTACTTGGCGTTGTATACGCTTTACGGCGCGCATTTTGGATTTTATATCGGCAGAGATGTCATTGAAATCTTTCATTTTGTTTTTTACGTATAAATGAGTAACTTTGAAGTACGAAAGGAGGTATCCTTTGAAGGAGACGGTAGAACGGAAACATCAACATCCTGAACAGATGTGACGCGGTACATAAGTTCTATCGTTTCTTTTTTAATAACCCGTTACGGAATTGCTCCACCTGTTCAATGGTATCCAGTTTATAGAAGCTATCTACGCGTCCCTCAGGATTGATGAGCATAACCAGAGGACGATCCTCATAGTATTTGATGTATACATTAAAGTATTCTTCTTTGAAAGCTTTATTCTTTCCTCCCTTAAATGTTCCCCATATTTCGTCTGGGGTGTTGAATGTGTCAATTACTTCATCGAAATAGTTGTATCTTCCTTTTGAAATCATTTTTTCTTTAAAGGCATTGTCGAACGATGCCGATATTTTACGCCTTTTATCAAGAAGAGTGAAGCCCTGTCCCGGAGTTCCATGGTGAGTTTCCATGATATCCCAATATTGATTAAAATCGTCTTTACTATTAATTTCATGTTTGTATTTTGCTAGTTTCTTGTCGCTGTTGTAGATAGCTTTGCCTGACTTCATACCGTAATTTTTGACGGCTGAGAGCTGGTGTGTTTTTGCATCGGCATTGGCTTTAAAATACGGATGGCTATCCGTGGTAAATACTTCTGTTGTCCCTACGTTATGGCGGAATTGCTTTGGTACAACTTTGCCTGCAATGCGCTGCGCTTGATCGCTGTCCGGCATTGGTTCGCTAGTGCGTGTATTGTATGCTTTTGTTCGATGCTCTGCTTCGCGTTCTGTGAGTTTACGAGTAAAACATCGACATTTCCATCCGTTGGGAGGATTGTAACGTTGCCAAAAGGCATCGTCAATAGGATAGATTAATCCATCCAGTAGCTTGTGTTCCTCCCGGACGTGAGAGTCGCGAGCTGTACAGTACTCAAGATATGGGTGAGTGTCTTTTGTATTTTCAAACTCAACCCACCTGCTTCCCTGTGTAGCAGATGCAATGACCTGTTGACGCTCCACCTCAAGGTAAGTTTCATTATATGTATTATTTATTTTGCGTGCACGACGGCGAAAGTCAGATAACGACAATTGTTTACCATTTTCATAGACGGCATCGCGAAGCTCTACCATTTCTGCATAGGTCTTTGCCCCGGAGAAAGCGTAAATATTGTTTTGAAGGCGATTCATTAACTCCGTGTCCTTTATAGACCAGTTAACGGAATAGTAATCCTTTTCATACCCTTCTATTATGGCTTTTGTCAACGCTTTTACGTTGTGCCAGTATACGGATGGGTTAAGCTGCTCCATGTTCGCAGTTCCATTGTATATGTTTGTAATGTATTGCTCAATTAGTTTATCTAGTGAGTTGCCATCGGTGACAAGTTCACAATCTGCGAGCGCATACATTCCGACTACTGCCCTACCATAGCCGGCAGGGCTTAGTCGAAAAAACCTGATGTGTCAATTTTAAGCTTTGCATCTTGTTGCGTGCGTTTAGATACCTTGATGCCGAAGGTTTCGTTTATCCAATCGGGATCCACATCCATGTGTTGGATTACTCCGGACGTCCATGTCCATAGCTTATCTAGGTCCTGCTCTTGTTGAAATTGGAACGTAGCATCGAGATTTGCCATCCATCCAATTGACTTTAGTGCCGGGATCACTTTCGTATTCATATAACCTTCCACGAGTGCTTTGTCTGAAAGTACTATTTTCTTGAGTAGCTCAATGGATGATTCCTCTTTACTTCTATTACCATTTTTTGTGTCTTGTCCTATAGTCGCTCCGCAAATGAGTAGTGACAATTCCTCCTTACATAACCTGATTAGATTACTGTATACGTCACCGTTGGTGTCTGCACCTTTGGCAAATTGGAACTCTTCGCTATTATCAATGATAAAGTAAGCAGCTGATCCCATATCACGTAGCATCTCCTCCGCACGATCCAGCATCTCTGGATCACTTGTTTCGGTTTTAATAAAACGTGGAGGGATACCATAGATTTCGCACAACTCACTCCAACAGCTTTGCGCAAATCGCTTCATTAGTACGTGCGCTACCGCTTGATTTAGCAAACCGAGATTATCATTATCTCCAAACTCTAGTATCCATGTATTGTAATCTGGGAGTTCACGGTATTTAATACATTCGTTTCCTGTTTCGTCTATCAATACTATACCTTTTTCCGGTACTACATTGTTGGGATGGATTCTGTCGCACGTTAAGTTGTTATCTTTATAGCTAAATTCAATCATACGGTGTCCCCAATAAATGGAGTCAAGTATCTGCCTAATAACTGATGTGATAAGCATAGAGTTGGAGAATTGCTTGGTGAGTTCATCATCCGTATTATCGTTTACTGTCAATAAAAATGGCGTAGACAACAGGTGTTGCGTGCGTAGTTCAATTTGTGACGATAGATGAGCATCAAGTAATACGTTGCGATATAAGTTGTATAGCTTTGCGCGTCTTGGTTCATCGATATTGCCGGCAGATCGCAATGCGTTTTGCCACGTTTGTATATCGGCTTTGGTTTGACTAAGTGATTTAAGTTTTAGTTTAGGAACTAATCCTTCTCGTTTTTGATTATGCTTAGTTGTATTTGCGCCCAAATAAGCCCTTTTTTTATTCTTGACGAGTATTCTATTGTTTTTGCTTTTATTTTCCATTACAGAGCTATTTAAATAGTATTTAAACAGTATAATTAATAATCATGACGAAATTTACGGTTGCTTCCATACCTCATTTTGGTTTTTACAATTCCGTTTTCTCGTTTTATTGGCAAATCCGGTGTGATTGTCTTGCCAGATGTGCCTACCCCTGCGACCTGTTTGAGCCAGTCAATAGCATTATCGTAATAGATCTTTGCTTTATCAAAAACAAGTCCTGCATTGGATATGCGTATGATGTACCACACTGCCATACTTTTGATATGTTCCACGAGCAAGATATTGCGATTGTCGCCTACAGCGGTGAAGATAGCATTACAGTCATACTTTGCATTGAGGTAGCTCGTGGCTTCCTGAATGGCTGCAAGGATAGCGGTGCGTATCACCACATCGTCTGTGGTGATACGTCCAAGAGTATAGTCATAGATAGCTGTGTTAAGCTCTTCGTTGGTGATAAACATAGTGATGTTATTTAATGTTTGCATACTCTTTTTTTGCATCAAAACACGGACATGCTTTTGCTACTTTGGGAAAGTCACGATGCCCTTGAATGATGGCTTTTGGGTACCTCTCTTTGATGCGCTCAAGTAAATAATAGAGAGATGCTTTTTGTTGTTGTGTCCGATTGTCGACAGCTTTTCCTTTGCTGTCAATACCTCCGATGTAACATACGTTGATAGTATAGCTATTGTGTCCGGACACACCGTTACTTACTTTGTCTTCCGGATGGAGGTTAACGATATCGCCATTGGGTTTGACAATGTAGTGGTAGCCGGGGCTCTTCCAGCCAAGTTGTTCTCTCCAGTATTTTTTAATACTATCAATGGTTGCATTTTGTGCTGTTGCAGTGCAGTGCACTGCGATAAATTTGATTGTTCTCATGTTGTTGTTATTTAATGTCTGAAACTTGTTCTTTTCCCGATTCGATGTGTAGAGCTAGTTTTGCGATGAGAAACGTTGAGTTTTGAAAACGCACCTTCAGCTGCGTCCGGTCCATCAACAGGCGCATCGCTTCCTTTTTCAAATGCCATATATTGGTCGACTAATTCGACCTGGTCTGAAGTTTCCTTTTCGTCGATATTAAACCATACATTGCGACGCTCAAAGAATGATTGTGATGCTTCGATACGGTCATATTTATCGGTTTTAGGTCGCTTGTCGGCACGTACAGGAATGTAGTATCCTCGCTCATCTCCTTCTGTATCAAAATCGTTCACAAACTCATCCATAGAAAAAAGACCTTCAATCCAATAGCGAACTTTTTTGACGCGTTGAAGATCAGTGCTTTCGTATAAGTCATAGAGCCATTTGGCTAAAACAATTCTTGATGCTTGGCGCAAAAAGGTGTGTATAATGTGGAACTCACGTCCTGTTCTACCGATTAGGATCATCCCTTTAAAACAAGCGTTAGCCTTATAAGAAAGGTCACCATAAAATACCAGTACATCGTAATCCTTAAGTGGAAGCATCTTTTTCCATTGCATATCTTCCATTCGGAAAACTGCACCATCTTCGATGTGTTTGTGCATATACTCGCGCATGAAAGAGCGATATGGCATGGAAGCGAACTTATTGCGCCAATAAGTTGCAGATGTCTTGTCCGGCCAATTAGGTTCGAAGGTGTTAAGGTCTTTAACTGCTGTAACGGTTAAGACTTTATACACAGGCTTTACACCGTTTTCCCTGGCTTTATTGATCTGGACTTTGAATTGTTGCTTTAGTCGATTGGTAATACTGTTCTTATGGAAGTTGTTATTTGCATATACAAAGCGCTTCACCGAGCCGTCAGTCTCATCAAAACAGCCCATAAGGTCTTCAAATGTCCATTCAACCCCTTCACGCATAAGGCGGTCATTGTTTACATGTCGCTTATTGTCAACATCGTCCACTACGATATAATCAGGACGTTTATCTTCTTCCCGCACTCCCCTTGGATTTTGTCCGAAGCCAAGAGCCATGAAGCGAATACCATCTGTTGTAATAAACTCACCAGCGCTCCAATCGCCATGTTTATAACGACTTCCATAATCATTGATAAGACGCTTGTTATATTCTAATTGTGCCTGTAGAGCTGACAAAAGTTTTTGAGCCTTTTTCTCTGTTTCTCCAATAAGAAGCATATAAAACAACTTATTTGTAAACATTAAGTACAAGGGTACTCCCATATCTGCATGAACCGATTTTGCCCCCGATCTGTAGATTTCAAGCAGGTAGTTGATAATGTCATTATCAATGATTGTTTTGGCAAACTCCTGATGGAACCAGGCACACTTACTCTTTGCATAGTTTGGGAAGTAATATTCGAACCACTTAATGTAATCTGACTCAAGTGTTCGAATACGCTTTATCTTATCGCTTGGGCGTTCGTTTAAATCAATCGACGTCGATTTTGCAATCCTACGACAGTGCTCATCGTAATTTGAGACGAGCCTTTGAAATTTCTTATCTATATCCATGTTATTTTAATGAGTCTTGTTGTGCACGTTCGTGAATAAATATGCGGTGGTATTCGGTGAACTTTATAGCCATGGCAGGATCAACGCCTGTCATCCATGTGTCGAATTCTTTGAATACAGATATGACAATTGCCAATCCAACTTTACCGTCAAAATATTGGAGTGCTTTGGAAACTTTAGATAAGGCATCTGTATCCATTTTTGCCTTGTTTCCTGCCGCAATAGATTTTAGCTCCTCACGTAATAATGTGCGTATCTTATCCGGAGATGATAAAACATCCTCACGTCTTTGATCCCATTCCATGGTGTTGCGCCACTTGGATAAGGTTGCTTCTGTGATATCAAGTTGTTCAGCTATTTCGTTGCATGTCATTCCTTGATCAATAAATAGTGATTCTGCGACAGTGTATAACTTATGCTTGGGTGTTTTTACACCTCCTTTTTCACTTGACAATGCCTTTTTTGTTGTCTCTTTTTTCTTTGCCATGATATTAATTTTTAGCAAAAGTGATACACTTTATGTAAGTATTAAAAAATAGTGTAATACCTTGACACTGTTTTTGTTGTAATATTTATTGTACAGTAATTTTGGCTTAAGAAAATGAGAATCATATGCCAAAATTTGTAATCAACAACGAATCAAAAAAGAACTCACACGGTTTTTACCTGGTTAATGCCGGGGGTGATTTTACCCGGTTTAATAATAATCCTGTTATGTTATTTAATCACGATCTAGGTGATATTATCGGACGTTGGAACAACATGGAGATTGAGGGTGTAATATTATCGGCCGATACAGACTTTGATATGGAGGACCCAGCATCGGCACGCATAGCCGGAAAGGTAGAGAGAGAGTATGTAAAAGGCGCAAGTCCCGGCATTTTTATACATGATGCAGAATGGCGCGAGAATCCTACCACAAAAGAATATGAATTATATGTTACGCGTTGGGAATTGCTGGAGGTGTCTGTTTGTTCTGTTCCAAGTAATGCCGGTGCGCTATCGCTCCGCATTTACGATGGTGAGCAAAACATGATTAGTGAGGACCGCATAGAGTTACACGTTAAGGGGATTGCACAATTATCGGCAGATAAAACAAATCAAAACATTATGTCTACACAACCAGTGAGAATTGAATTAAGCGCACAAGCGCGTGTGTGTCTAGGTGTCAATGATACGGCAGACACAACAGTAATTAGTGAGGCAATTACTGCATTGCATGCCAAGTATGAGGATATCAACAAAAAGTATCTGAACCTGAAGAGCGATGTTGATGCAAAAAATGCCAAGGAGGTAAGCGATGTTGTTGAATTGGCCATTAAAGAAGGTAAGATTAAGGCTGAGGATAAGCAAAGTTATGTTGACTTTGGAGCAACCAATTTGACTGCATTAAAGACAATGCTTGGAGGTATTCAGGAGCGCCAGTCGCTGAGTGCTGTTGTTACTCCGGTAGGAGGATCAAGTGACATACCTGCTGAGCGTAAAGCATGGACGTTATCGGCGTGGATGAAAAACGACATGGCAGGATTACAACAGTTGAAGGTAAGCAATCCGGAGGCATACAAAGAGATTTGCAACAAGAAGTAAAAACAGTTTAAACAGCATTTAAAATGGCTATTGCAAAAGAATTATGGACGGCGATGATACTTGAGGGATTAATCCCGGATACATCGTTTTTGAGTGAATCAAGAGATTTGAGTGAATTTGTAGAGTATAACAAGCTCCATTTGGCGGAAGCGGGTGTTGATCCGGAAGTGTTGATTGACAATACTGTGTTTCCTGTTCCAACAGCGCAACGTGAGGATATTCCCAAGGAGTTGGTGTTGCACACTTTCGATACGAAAAACACTGTGGTTCGCAATGTTGAAGAAAAAGAGAGTGCATACAACAAGATGGAGAGCGTGGTGCGTAGCCACAAAGCTGCATTGTTGAAAAAAGAGAGTGCCTATGCAGCTTACAATTGGTGTCCCGGAGAGGATGGAATTTACACTCCTGTTTTGGCAACAGGCGGAGGCACAAACAAGGCAGGTGTCAAAGCTCTGACCTTTGAGGATTTGCTTGATATTGAGGCGAAGTATAGAGCTTTGGATGTTGACATGAACTCCCTTGTGGCTGTACTGAATGCGCAGCATCTTGCTGACTTGAGAGCTCAAGACATTAAGATGTATAAGCAGATTCTGAGCGACAATAAAGTGTTTAGCTTTAAGTTGTACAGTTACAATAGCTTGCCATTCTTTGACACAACTACTAAGAAGAAAAAAGCAATGGGATCAGTTGTAGGGGCTAATGATACACAGGCATCGCTGTTCTACTTGAAAGACGAGGTGTGTCGCGCCGTTGGAGACACAGAGGTGTTTGCCAAGTATAAGGATCCTGATCAGCGTGGTGATGTTATTGGTTTCCAGCAACGCTTTACCGCATTGTCAATGCGTGGTAAGTATATGGGTGCCATTTATTCGGCTAAACCCTAATAAGTAGGCTTATGTGGATGGAGTTTTTGCAGTTTGCTCTGCCATCGGGTTTTTTGGGAGCAGTGGTGACATGGCTTGTAAACAGACGCAAGTTGCAAACGGAATCCACAAAGACCACTTATGAGAACTTGATGGAGATAATTAAAAATCAGAGCAATGATATTAACAAAGTTTATAAAGAGCTTGCGGTGCTTAGGCGTGCTATCCAAAGTCGCAATAATTGCAAGTATTTGCTTCGCTGTCCTGTTGATCACGTCCTGCACGGTGCAAAAAGAGATGTTTCGAGAGAGCATCGTAGAGAGCGACTCGACAACGGTGAGGGAAGTGACGAAGATGGGGTTGGTGAAGGTGCCACCATCGCAGGTCTCCCTCCTCCTTTATCCGGAGGATATTAAGAACTTACCACCCGGCTCAAGTTATACGGCAAAAGCAGGGCAAGCCGGGGTGAGAGTTGAGTATAGAGATAGCTTAGTGTATATAACATCTACGTGTGACAGCTTGGAGCTAATTATACAAGAACAATACAGAGAAATTGAACGTCTCCAAAAAACAATAAGTGAGCGTGATGTAATAATAGAAAAGCCTCCTTCGATATGGGAGCGTGCAAGTACCGCTATAATATGGATGGCAATAGGAATGGCTTTAGGTTTTGTAATCAAAATAATACGATTAAGATGAAAGATAAGGTTGAAGAAATTATAGATGTTGCCGGGATGGACACAGTTGAGAACTCCGAAGTTAAAGAGGTAGAGAATGGTGCCGGGATTGAGCAAAATGAGAAGATTGATGAGTCGGAGAAGAAAGATGTTAAAAAGCGAAGCAAGTTTGAGGTATTGGTTGATGATTATGCCAAGGCTTACCCCAAGGAGAAACGTTTTTATGTGAGTTCCGATGGTCAGGTCTTCTTTGAGCGTGATAAGAACATGGCGCAATATCACCAATCCGGACTGAGTGAAGGGAAACTTTGTTTGATAGATGTTGAACGCTAAAAAATAAGAAAGATGAGTTTACCAAATGTAAAAGTAACGCTGGGTAATGGAAATTTGGGACGCGGTGTAGCTGCTCCTGAAGATGGTATTGCCGGAATGATCTTGACCGGAACGGCGGTTGTCGGAACGTTGGAACTTAACAAGTGTTACAAACTTACGGGAACAAAAAACCTTGCGACACTTGGCGTGACAGCTGCAAACAACGCACTTATTGATAAAGAGGTGCGCGCTTTTTACGCAGAAGCCGGGGAGGGAAGTGAGTTTTATCTTGTAGTGGTGGCAGGTGCTAGTTTATTGTCGGCTATGGTAGGGACAGGCGATAATTCGCCATTGCGCGTATTGCTTAATGGTTCCGGACGTAGAGTGCGACTTGTTGCCATTAACCACGTACCCGATGCCGGATATACGCCTACGATGACTAAGTGTATTGACGGAGAGGCGATAAGTGCAGTGACAGCAATGCAGACCGTTGCTGAGGAGTATGCCGGTTATATATCGCCATTCAGAGGTTTTGTGCCAGCCGCTTGGAATGGACAGACAACAGGTATCCATAAGCCGAGAGAAGGTAACGCAAACCGTGTTGCGATGGTGATGGCCAGTGATGGTAAGATTGGTGTAAAACAGAATGCTGCCATGGGTAGAATCTTAGGTCGTGCCGCACGAATTAGTGTACATCAATCGCTTGGCAGAGTAAAGGACGGCACTTTGCTTGGTGAAGGATATTTTACAAACGGAAAGAGTGCTGACGAAGAGTTTAACAACTGGGAAGTATTGCATGATGCCGGATATATCTTTTTCCGTACGTATCCGGGTAGGTCCGGTTGTTGTCTGAATGGTGATCCTATGTCTGCACCACTAACTGACGACTATAGTAATTTGAATTTAGGACGTGTTATCGATAAGGCTATGCGCATTGTTTACGACACGTATGTAAATGAGATTATGGATACTGTCTATGTGGATGACGCCGGCAAGATGGAGACGGGCGTAGTGAAAAACTTTGAGGGCATGGTTGAGAGTGCGGTTAATGCAGGTATGTCCGGTGAGATAAGCAAGTTTGAGGCTTATATTGATCCAAATCAGAATGTGTTAAGTACCGGTGTGCTTAATGTGAAGTGTAAGCTTTTGCCTCAAGGCACATTGAGTGAGATTAATGTTGATTTATCATTTAATACGATTAGCGACTAATGGCAAGAAATTATCTTGATACAAGCGAATACGAATACAGCGATACTACCGTTGTAATTCTGGGACGTCCGGTTATAGGCGCCATTGGGGTGGCTTATAAGATTAAGCGAGACAAAACGCTGCTTCCGGGAGCCGGTAAAAGATCTCACGGCATTCAGAAGGGCAAGAAGACATTTGACGGAAGCTTAACGCTTAGACAAAGTGAAGTAATTGCTCTTGACAGAGCGGCGCAGGAGAAAGGTTATGAGGATTTGACGGATATTGATTTTGATATCATCGTGACCTATCTGAAAGATGGTGTCCTGACCACTGATCGTGTTGTGAAGGCATCGGTAACTGAGTATGAAAAGAGTTTTAAAGATGGCGATGCGCACATGGAGATAACACTTCCATTTATCGCCCTTGATGTTATACCTAATGTAATTTAAATTCCAATGGAACAAGAAAGAATAGACGCGCTAAAAGCGAAGCACGGGCAGGTATTTGTGTATGAGGTAGAGGACGAAAATGGCAAAGTGAAACGTTGCTATTTGAAGAAACCTGACCGTAAAGTATTGTCGGCTGCTGCCGTTGTTGGCAAGAATGATCCTTTAAAATACAACGAACTATTGATTAAGAATTGTTGGCTTGAGGGTGATGATGTTATCAAGGATGATGATGCCTATTTTTTAGGCCTGTCGTCAATGGTGGGTGACTTGATTGAGATTAAGCAGGGTGAGCTAAAAAAGCTATAAGCGATACACAAGTAGGCAAAGAGCGCGCTTATCTATTTTGCGCCGATGCGTTAATACGCTGTACCTTGGGTATTGATCCCGATGACCTTGATGATGGACAGTGGGTGCAGCGCATTTTTGAAGCGGAGTGGTTTTTGAGATATCAGGCCAATATGTTGGCAATGTCAATAGGTAAATTATTAGTGTAATGTCCGGAAAGTACGAATATATAATCAGTTTAACAGACCAGGTGTCAGGTAAGATTCAGAAGATTACCGGGGCATCCACTGAGACTGCTGATAAGTTTAATCACATGAGGGCGGCACAGGAGAAACTTGACAGAACTACTAAAGATTTTGGTCGAAGTATCTCAACGCTACGTGATAAGATGCGCTTGTTGCAAGCGGAGCGTGAATTGATAAATCCTAACGATTTAAATACACTAAAGACCTACAATAAGGAAATCAATAAACTTGGAAAGGAAATTGACAAACTCGAGAATGTACGAGGTGGTAAGTTTAAAATGTGGATGAGCGATGCTTTTTCATCCCTGCCGGGAGTGGTGACTAATCCACTTGTTTTGGCAGGTGCCGGTATTGCGGCAGGAGCTAAAAGCGCCATGAGTTTTGAGAGTGGCATGGGTAAGATTAATGCTACTGCACAATATAATCCGAAAGAGTTAGATGTGTTGAGTGGCAAGTTAAAAGCAATTGTCAAGGACAACAAGGCGGCACTTGGAAGTGCCCCGGATGCTTTTGAAAAAATCTTATCACAGGTGGGTGATGTGAATCAGTCGTTATCCATTTTTGATGCCGCATTGAAAGGTGCTAAAGCAGGATCCACTGACATGAATGTTGTAGCCGGAGCGCTTGCACAATCTTTATCCATTATCGGCAAAGAGAACACCAACGCTCAGGAAGTACTTGACACGTTGTTTGCCGCTAAGCGCGTGGGTGCAGGTGAGTTTGCTGACTTTGCACGGTATATGCCTAACCTGATAGCCGGTGGTAGTAACCTTGGTATTGCTTTTAAAGAGGTTGCCGGGGTATTTGCCTACATGACGGGTAAAGGTCAGAGTGCTGAGCGTGCTGCCGTATTGATGGAAAATGCGTTTGGAGCTCTGGGGAAATCTGACATACGTGACAAGTTAAAAAAGGCAGGTGTTGACGTGTTTGACGATACCGGTAAGATACGGAGCTTTGTGGATATTTTTGGCGACCTGAATAAGGTATTAGCACCGCTTAATGATGAGCAGAAGTCAAATGTGTTACAGAGCATTGGACTTGTTGATAAGGAGGCGAAGAATGCGTTTGCTATCCTAACCGCTGACGTTATGAAGCTTGCCGATAGCTTGAGTGCAACGAGTAATGCAGCCGGTGAAACGATGAGAACGTTGCTTGCCAGTGACAACACAATGAACAAACTGCATGGTACTTGGAATTTGTTGGGCTATGTTGCCGAGGATTTTGGGAGTGTGTTTTTACCCATTGTTAATGTTGGTATTGATGCGCTTGCCATGGTGTTGTATGGTGTGGGTTCGTCACTTGAGTGGATTATTGGTTTGTTTGGATCGTGGTGGACGCACTTGCAGGAGGGTACTCCGTGGGTGATTGCTCTTACAACTACGCTTACCGCATTTGGAGCCATTCTTGCTATAAATACCGCGTTAAAGCACAAAGATGTTATAGCTACAAAAGCAAAGACATTATGGGATAGTGTACTTGCCGTTAAGACACATATTGCAACGACAGCGCAATGGGCTTTTAATACAGCCATTTATGCTTGTCCATTAGCTTGGATTGTGTTAGCGATAGGAGCTGTAGTTACGGCAATAGTTTATGCCTGGAATAAATTTGAAGGCTTTCGTGAGGTTATTATGGGTACATGGGAGGTCATTAAGTCGTTTGGGAAATCTTTGTTTGATAGTATTGTAACTCCTTTCAAGAAGATAATATCGGGCATTTCGGGTGTGGCCACAGCTATTGGTCATCTCTTTAAGGGGAACTTTAAGGAAGCGGCAGACGCTGCTAAGAAAGGTTTTTCTGAAATTGGTCATGGTATGGTTGAAGGTAGTGTTGTTGGCGTAATATATAACGCTCATCAAAAAACAGACTATTCATCTGCATGGCAAAAAGGCAAGCAAGCCGGACGTGACAGTTGGGCGGCTTCGCAAGCTACATCAACAGAGGATGGCGTGCCGGGAAGTGTTATTGATAAAGTTGCGTCGGTGGCCGGAGGTAAAACATTTGAATCTCTTATGGCGTCATTGGGTGGTAAAAAAGGAACCGGTTCCGGTGGCAAGGTTATAGACCTTGGTAATGTTGTTGCAAATAAGCACAATTCATCGGACTATGCAGGTATTGTAAATAGGTTAAATCCTAAAGTATATATGCCATCTCTTGCAAGAGCTGCTGCGGCAGTTGCATTGCCTTTGAGTGTTGCCACTGCCGGGACTCCTCAGACGTTTGATTCTCTTGATAGGCCCGATGATAAAAATGTGCGAATGGAGCGCTTTTGCGATCAGATAGTGATAAACATTGCACACGCTGACGGTAAAGGTGCTGATGAGATTAAGAATTATGTAATAGACACCCTTAAAGAGTTTATGGACGCATGAGAAGTAGGTTTGACATACAGAACATACTGAAGAACCTTGTAGGTTGTAAAGGGTTGCCTTATCCTGGATTATGGTTCCGGAAGAAACGCGCCGGAGAGCTTCAGGGAGATGACTTTGAGTATACCAATGAAAACGAGGTTGAAGAGTATACAAAAAAAGGATCGCTTTTGCGCAAGCGAGACGTGAACGGGATATGGGTGTTTATGCCTGTTGTATTTGTGTATCGCGGAAAGAGTTATGAAATACCCAATGCGGTGATTCAAGCTGTTGGGAAGAAGACTATTGTTGAGACTGCAATGGTTGGTCGTAGGGGTTCTGTTAAAGAATTAATTGCCGTTGACGATTATGAGATTAGTATAGCCGGAGTTATATCCGGTAATGGTGAATACCCTGAAGATGCAATAAGTGAAATTGATGAATTGTATAATATCAATGAGCCGGTTACACTACAGTGCGCCCTTACTGACTTAATACTTGAGAGTGATGACAAAGTTGTAATAAAAAGCATTGACTATCCTAGTATGCCCGGGTATGAGGATTTACAGGCTATAAAGATAACAGCAGTGAGCGATAAGAGTTTTGAATTAATAATTGACTAACAATGCATGTACTTGGAGCAAATATAAAAATTGGAGCTTATACCATTAAGAGTGTTAATGATGTGCGGATTAAGCACGGTATTGACACAATAGGTGCTGCGGCCGTTATAAAGCTCCCGGTTACGGCGGTACTTAAACAGGATGGCGAAATATCAACGACCATTGAAACTGCTAAGGCGATAAAGGTGGGTGATCCTGTTGTAATTAAATTGGGATACGATGGCGATTTGCGCGAAGAGTTTAGAGGCTATGTTAAACGATTAAATTATAAAGTACCCATTGAGATAGAATGCGAAGATGCTGCTTATCCGTTAAGGCAGACTAATTTGGTTTATTCCGCTAAAGAGGTGTCGCTTAAACAGTGTTTAAACATCCTTTTAAAAGGCGTTCAAATAGGCTACTGTGTTGATTTAAAATTAAAGAATGTAGTTGTGAATAGCAAGACCGCTTATTGGCTTCTGGGATGGCTTAAAAGTACATATGGCTTAACGGTATTCTTTGATGTGGAAGGACGCTTGTATGTATGCCGTCCATTTGATGTAATTAGCGACACGGTTAAATATCGGTTTAGATATAATGTCATTAAGGATGGGGATATGAAATATATCTCAGGAGACGATATCAGGTTGAATGTTAAGGCAATTTGTTTTAATCGTGATGGGGAGAAGATTGAGGGAAAGATTGGTGATGATGGTGGTGAACAGAAAACATTGTATTTCTATGATGTAAGTTCTGTAGCAGAATTAAAGATGCTTGCCGATACGGAACTGAAGCGTTATAAGTATGATGGTTATCGCGGCAAGATAGAGACGTTTCTACAGCCCTTTGCGATGCCCTGTATGGTTGCCGAACTGGAGGATCCTGTTTATCCGGAACGTAGTGGTAGATATTTTATTGAGAGTGTAGATGTTCGTTTTGGGACATCGGGTGCTCGTAGGAATGTTGAAATTGGGATGAAGGTATGAATGAACTTGAGGCGTTAAAACGAAAATTCAAGGATATGCTTGATCCTGATTTAGTATTTCCGGGCGTGGTTACGGAGGTGACAGGCGATGTGTGCACGATTGAGCGTGATGGCGCAGTTAGTTATTATGACGTGCGATTAAAGAGCGTTGTAGGCGACAATGGATTGATACTGACGCCACGCATAGGCAGTGTAGTGTTAGTATCCCGGTTGGGATTAAGCAACGAACTTTATGTGTGTCAATATGGCGACATTGAGAAGATTGATTATAAGTGCGGAAAGCTGACTATAGGGATTCAAGAGTCCGGTATCACCATAGATTGTGACAGTATCGTGATAAATGGAGGTGATAATGGCGGCATGGTTATGGTTGAGGAAGTCAAGAAGAACCTGGATAGCCTCAAGAAATTTTGCGAGGCGATGCATGCAGCTCTTCCGGGTGCATTTAATGCTGTTGGTGCTGCGATGGCGTCTAATGGTGCGCTTGGTTCGCAGGCTTACACAACCTCAATGACCGGCAAGGCCATACAGATAGGTGCTATGAATAACGACAAAATAAAACACTAATGGAAGCATTGTTAATTGATGACAATAACGACTTAGTTATTGATGTGGTTAGAGACGATGCCGGTTTAATTACAGGTGGCCTTTGTATCGGTGATGTATTTAGACAGAGGCAGAAGCTGTTGCTTGAGGCGGACAAGGGTGATTTTAAAGAGCATCCATTACTGGGTGTGGGGATGATAGGATTTATTAATGATGACTCTCCGGTGGCGATGTTTAGAGAGATACGCAATCAATTTAAGATGGATTGTATTCGTATCAATGAAATTGGTTTGCGTGCCGGAAACTTAAATATATTGGCTGATGAAGGTTAAAGTTTTACCGGGACAAAATATTTGGGATATAGCATTGCAGTATACAGGTATACTTGATAATGCTTATTTGATTGCCATTGCTAATGGGATTGTAATTACTGATGAGATTGGTGGATGTGAACTTGTTATTGGAGAGTGCGATATTGATAAAAAGATTGTTGCCGAGTATAGGCAAGCAACTATTATCCCGGTATCAAATCCACCTGTGACGATGGTTGATAATGTGAATATGTTTGATGTAACGTTTGATTTAACTTTTGACTAATGAGAACACGCAAAGAGATAAGCGATGCCATGAAGGCTGATTTTGTTACGAATGTAGAATTGGCTAAAATTTATGGATTAGTAGCAGGCAAGACGTTTGATGAGCAGTTTAGTAAGGTTGCTATAGAGGCATTATTAATACAAGTAGTATCTATGTCGCTGTGGTTGTTGGAGTGTATAATTGGAGATTATCAAGATAGTATTACGTCTATAATAGAGAGTAATTATATGTGCTCTATTCCGTGGTATCATAAGATGTGTTTAGCGTATCAGGATGGATATAATGTTAGCTTGGATGGTCAATATAGATTTGTATACGACACGATAGATGATAGCGCCAGGATTGTTAAATATGCGGCTGTGCGACAAGTTGATGTTGATGGTGTAACTAAATTAAGATTGCTTGTATCTGCGACAAATAAGGGTGCATTAACACCTGAGCAATTGTCAAGGTTTGGTGTTTATATAAAGCAAGTTGGTGCCGCCGGAGTACATTATGATATTGTGTCTAAAAGCCCGGATAAACTATCCGTTACTGCGCAGATAAACTATAACCCTTTGTTGTTAAATAGTACTGGACAGTTGCTCACTAGTACCGGTATAAAGCCCGTAGAGCATGCTATAAAGACTTATTTGGATGGGATTATATACGGTGGAGTCTTCAATAAGACAAAACTCATTGATGCTATCCAGTCGGCAGTAGGTGTTGATGATGTTATTTTAACCGGGGTGACGCACCAGTCGGCTGTGTCTGATGTGGCGAGCGAGGTGGTTGGTCAAACGGTTGAAAGTGCTTCAGGATCGTTTATAATTGATGTTTTTAATTTAAGTTATCTTCCTCAATAATGGATTTAAACTGGACAAAGTTAATAAGTGATTTGTTGCCACGGCAATTAAGACGCGTAAAGATGATATCTCTGCTTGCGGTGATGGTTGGGCAGATAAAAGTGTGTCATGCATCCTTGTTGTTGTATATGTCAAAGACAAGAGCGGTAGCGTTGCGCAATTATTCATCGATGTCGCTGGAGCGGATGATTTACGATGAACTTGGCGCTGGAGCTCTGATTGTTGAAGGTGATGGAAAACCAATAGATTTCATTGTAAATGTTAATGAATATGTGGATGAACAGCGATTGCATGCTCTACTAAACAAATACAAATTGGCCGGTAAAAGTTATCAGATACTATTTAGCGATATGTCGTGGAGTGTAGAATTTAAGGGCCATGTATGTGAGCGTGCCAATGCATCATGGGAGAATAGGTTTATTAGTCATGTATGTGAACGCCGGGAAGATGTTACGGAAGTTAAATGGGTAAACCATTTATGTCAGCGAGGTCCACTTATTTTTATAGTTCCTCAACCAGTGACCAGCGGTGGATCTACAGGAAGTCAAAACAAAGTGAATATTGTAGTTGATCCACAGTCTACAGATATTAATAATTATTCCACGAGTGTATTGAGAATTACTTATACGCTTATGGGTAAGAGAAACGGTTATTGGCAAAGTATTAAAAGTGCAACAGTATCAGCATCTTTGCATCAAACGGATTATGAATTTGATTGGAATAGACTAGATAGTTACTGGGTGGATTGGTATGATGATTACAAGGTTGAATTGTTAAGTATCTCTCCGGAAACAGATGGCAATTATGTTTATAAAATAAAAAATAATTAACATGGCTTATGTAAACACAGGTAAGCAGCGTTCGCTAACGCTTGAGCTTACAAAAAAAGTGAATGGGCAGATAATCCCCGGATATGATCGCAAGTTATATGATGGTCGACTGGAGTTTACTCATAATGGTGCAACCTTTCCGGCAATAACGGACGCTGAATTAGCATCAATGATGAATTGGGACTATAACAATAGACTTAATTTTTTTAAGGCTTATGTGGAATCCAGAGAGTCCGGATTAAACATTGATAATGATACGATTGCAGGATACGAAGCATATAAAGAAAATACGAATAGTTGCCCTATAGGTGTATAACTTTTAATATTAAACAGATGGCAAAATTAACAACCTTAAACGCGACACTTGTTGATGGCAAGTATGTGTCGGAATCGGTCCAGTTGGACGGGATAAACGCTGCGATACAGGTAAAGGTATCAGTACAGAGCACCTTTACAGTGCAGCGTTCAATTACCGGTGATGATTTTTGTGATATACCGGGATTAACAGTATCTACGGATGGAATCTCTGAAGTGGGTGTAACCGGAGGAATAAGAGGTCAATTCCTACGTGTAGTGTGTACAAATGAGCCGACATCCATTAAGGCTTTAGTGTGATGTTGGTGTATAATTTAGCAACAGTTGACCTATGTGGTCATACGTTGATAAGCAGTTATTTTGATTTTACGTTTGACTTAACATTCAATTAATATGGCAACAATCAATGAAATAAAAAATAGAGCAGCGGTCATCAAAAATGAAACCATCCCTGGTGCAAACACAGCGAATAGGATTGGTGGATTACTTGAAGATATGGCACTTGAAATTGAAAAAAAGAAAAATGCAGATGGTGGTAAAGTACTAAGTGACAATAATTACACGACTTTAGAAAAAAACAAAGTGGAAAATTTGCCTGAAAATGTAGGTAGCGAACTTACGAAAAAAGCAGACTTAGACGAGAATGGAAAAATCCCTTTATCGCAAATACCTACAAACTATCTATCTGTTTATGGGGTTAAGCGTCGAATTGATATGGACGCGACGCGATGGGAGCCATATAACGAATCCTTGCTAAAAATAGATCCGGTATGGAATAGTAGATATTTAGCTGTCGTTAACGACGATATGACAGATAATTATATTTTGGATCCACAAAATGCCGGAAGGCGTTTAGATGGTGGTCCTGTTAGTTTAGATGGAACTGATGGCCAGGTGATGATCGTTATTCCGGGAGGTTTTTATTATTTTGATGGAATACATGACCATGAAGAGTATAAGTTATTTTCCACATCCTACTTTGAGATTGGGGGCATGGCCGCAACATTTGTTGATGATGATATTTTATCAGCTCCATCTTTATCGACAATACAACGCTCAACAGGTAAGCTTGCGTCTGTTTTTAACCGTAGTTTAGACTATCGTGGAGGAACAAATGTCGCAACTCTTGATGAAGATAGCGATGCTAGTTTGTTGGGTAGATGTGCAGGAAATTTAACTCGCGTATCGGCTCAAAATGCAGCCTATTTAAGAGGTGCTGGATGGCAGATTGAGGATTATGAGATGTATCGCATAATTAGAAACATGGTTATAGTACACAATTGTTGTTCGGATTGGTGGGCTGATCCGGTTCGTGATGGCGGGGTTTATAGAGGTGGAAGTGGTAGTAATTGGTCAAATTTAAAAACATACGAATGGATTGCGTTTTTCAATGGCATTTATGCAAATCCTAATTATATGCTTGAGGGAGTCCTTCAGCATGGGATTCAAGATGGTTTTATCACGAAGACATGGCGTGATGGTATTAGAGGAAGGGTTGATAAAATCGTATCAGGGGCTATTTATTGCAACGAGGTATTCCAATATAGAGATGCGTCATTCTGGATTGGAAAGACAATTCAGAATGATACCACAATGGACACTGCTTTAATTACAGGGAAAGACAGTAATCATCAATTGTCATTGTCTGCTGATATTTTTACAACCATAGGTCATAGATGGCGGATATTAGGTTTTGATATTTCTTTCAGTTATCTGTCTTGTGGTGGCTGGGATGATTTATCAGGCACCATGTGGCAGTGGATTGCAGGTATAAACATTGAACATAGAGACGATCAGAATAGATTTGCATATATCTTAAAGGGTGATGCAGATACTGGAAGTGATGGATATTCCAAAACGTATCAATTACCATCGCGGGAGGGATATGTAAAGGAAATGCACGGCATGATGCCTGCCTCTGTTGGCAGTGGCACGGGGAAAAGATATGCATGTTATTTTTATGCACCTGCTTTTCCGGCTGTGGGCGAACCAGCTAAATGGACAGCCTTTTTGGTCGGTGGTTCTGCGCACTCCGGTCGTAGTTGCGCCCCGTGGTATGTGAACTCGTACTACGGTGCCCGGTCTACGGACTCGTCCTTCGGGGCTCGCCTCAGTGGTCGAAGACCGCAAACTCGCCGCCGATAGGCGGAACGGCGGACATATTTTGAGCCTGTTTGGTCGGTGGTTCTGCGAACAACGGTCGTAATTGCGCCCCGTGGTATGTGAACTCGAACAACGGTGCCCGGTCTACGAACTCGAACATCGGGGCTCGCCTAAGTGATAATAAAAAATATGTAGCCATACTGTTGAAGCGAAAGCAGAGGTAAAAAATCACGTAAGTATAATGGCGTTAGTAGCTAGCTTGAAAGCGCCTTGGCTCACACTGATATGAAACAATATGAAGCGGATAAGAGTTGATTTTAATAATATAGATATATATAAAGGATATGAACTTGCAAAAAAGAATAAGGGTCCCCACAGGTACAGATCGTTTGATAAAAACAGAGATGAGAACTTAAAACAACTTTGTGACGATATAGTTTCAGGTAGTTACACTCCGGCGCCATACAAAGAAATTGAGTTGATGTGTGACAATGGGAAATTGAGGAGAATTAAGATTGCACCTTTCCGGGATTTGATAGTGCAGCATGCTGTACTTGAGTTGACAAGAAGTTACGCGGAAAAAAGGATGATACGCGACTCTTATTGTTGTATAATTGGACGAGGGCAGATTGCTTGTTATTTGGCAGTTTGTAACGCACTGAAAAAAGATACAAACGGGACAAGATATTTCTCAGAATTAGATATATGTAAATTTTATCCAACTGTGAATATCGAAATATTGAAGACAGCGTTTAATGATCTATATAAAGGTGAAAAATTACATAGATTGCATTGTGTCATACTGGACTCGTCTGATGATCTGCCAATAGGTAATCCTTTTTCTCCGTTTGCCGCAAATGTTTTGCTTGATAAGTTGGATAAATATGCTAAGCACATCCTTAAGATAAAATATTATTATAGATATGCAGATGATATAAGGATCATGGGATCTTGTCCAAAGCAGGTCCTTGAGTGGCAAGAGAAGATAAAGAGATTTGTAAGAGTCTATTTAAAACAAAGCATTAAGGCTACGTCAGGTGTGCATGATATACATAAAAGGCCTATGGATTTTATGGGATATATAATCTATCCTACACATACAAGAATTAGAAAGAGGATTAAAAAGAATGCATTTAAAAAGGCAAAATCTATAAAAAGTATAGCCAGTTACTATGGAATAATGAGTTATGCTGATTGTAATCATTTAATGAAGAAACTAATAAAAAGACATCATGAGAAAAATAATAGAAGGATATAGTGATATTCAGATACAGCCAATAGAAGAGTTAGGTAATGATCAATTTTATTACAATAGAGAGATAGACAGACAGACATTACAAGATGAACGAGGTGATGTGTCATTATACTCTTGTAAGAGGTATTTGTGTGATGGCGTACCGTCGTACGAGAGTATTGTAAATCAAATTGTTTCATATCATTATCCTAATGGCGAAGAAAACGCGCTCCTTAGAAAGGGAGTCATGAATCCACAGAATAATGAATTTATTAACTATAATACATTTGTCGAAGATGTCAAACAAGAAGTTGCCACGGTTCTCGGAGTTAGGGATTACCGTTAAAAGAGGATTTGTTGGAAAGAAGCATGAACCCAAAGAACTTGAAGGTGAAACATTTGATATTCTTGATTGGGAAATTAAACCTACATTGAATCCAAATAAGGATAAAAGTGATGAAGAAAATCAATACGTAGATTTGCAATTACGTCTTCATCGAAATGGAAAAAAAGCCCGAATGTGGGGCACTTGTCTATTAATTCAACGTCAGTTGATCGCTATAGAGTCGCAGCATGGTAAGATACCATTCGCAACAAAATTAATTAACGAGGATGGCTGGATGCTAGCTGATGTTGATTAGTGTGAATATGATACATCGGCGTTTAAACTTATTTTAAACGCCGATTACACAAAATATAAAAAATGTACAATTTGATTTAATAAATTGTACATTTTAATTTGGCGATTATATAATAAGGTTTTTATTCAGCAGCTTCAAAAAAGTTTTACTAAACTCTTCCCAAATCATGTTCATAATTTCCATAGATTTCTATATGGCTTATATGAGTTGGAGAAAGATATACATAGAAAGCCTTTAACTAAAATGCAACAAGATATAGCACGCCAATTAGGAATAATAAAATAGAATAAAAACTATATCTTCAATTGTTTGTCGAAGGCAATTCTTTTGTGCAATTTATATGATAAAAGTAAGCCCCCGATAAACTACGTCTAACTCTAATAAAACTCCAAAGAGGTATCTGTTCTTTGGAGTTTTATTAGAGTTATGATAAATTTCTTTAGATTTTCATTAGAGTTCTTTAGACAATGTCCGTCACAATCCATCTATTGGGTAGTAGAGATTGGATTCCTTTGATATCTTTTTGCTCGACATACATCGGTAGTTTATTAAGAACATTAATGAGCCAAGCTCTCGGAGTAATATTTAATTGTTTACACGATGCCAACAGAGAACAAATGTTTGCGGTATTCTCCGCTGATTCATGATTTCCGCAAAACAAAAAGTCCTTTCGTGATATCGCTATTGGACGTATTGCGTTTTCCGCACTATTATTATCAATATTCAAGTACCCTTCCTCCACATACACCCTCATCCTAGGCCAAATGGAATATGCGTAAGCAATAGCCTTACCGATAAGGCTTTTGGGTAATACGGTCGGATAGGTCTCTTCCATCCATTCTTTCATTTGTTGGATAATAGGTATTGATAACACCGCTCGTAACGTAGCTCTTTCACTATACGACCATTCCTTACTGTCAACTATTTTTTCAATACGGTATAAACGCAGTGTATCACTCAAAGCTTGGTCTGCTAATGTCTTATGTTACGTGCGAGCTTTCTTCAATTCCTTATTGATTACCGGCAATGTCGTCTCGTCAACTTTATATAATCAGGCTGTAGTATTTTGAATTGCTTCTGTCGGCTATAAGTAAGCCCCCGATAAACTACCCGTTTCAGAACTGTTAGTATATTTCGATCTTAGATTCGTTAATCAAAAACAGATATTATGATACGAATGACTAAAGATGAGTTTCTTCTGGTGTTGGAGCGACAACATGAAAGTGGGTTATCTATTAAAGACTTTTGTCTAAATGAGGCATATACGGACTCCATTTTTTATTATTGGAAAATTAGGTTTGGTTTAACGGGGGGCAAAAGCTTGCGTGATCTTGCTTCGGTCAATATTTTAAAATCTCAATGTGGAGTTCTTACGTCCACACTGTCATAAACTTCGGGTTGTTCCATAACAATGAATTGCCTAACGGCATTAAGGTTCGTTTTGAAGGAGAGAATAATGGTGTAAACACTTCCGGCCTGCTCATGCAAATTTGTTCAGAGTATGTTTTGCCTTAATATATTGATGCTATTTGTTGGTGTTACCACTGCTGTTCGCGAATGATTTTTTGGACGATGATTTCAATATCCATATCATCGCCGGTGGGGTTGTAGTCTGCTTTGAGGTTGTTGCCAAACATAAGGGCGAGTGTTTGCCAAAAGTAGGCGTTTGCTCCACCGCGGTAATCGCGAATATGTTGGAAGGCGGAATTGTGTGTTTCTCGATGAATTAGGCGGACTAATATTTTGCCTTGATTAACGGATAGTTTCATGAGCGGAGCTTTAAATTCGCGCATTAATTGTTTGTATTGTTCTTTTAGGAACGCTTCTTTGTTTTTATTTTTATCTAGGTTGTTGAGACGTTGATTGATTTCATTGAGCTTATGTGCCGCTAAGCGTGCGTAGGGGTAGGCTTTCCGTACATTATACTCTAGACGATCCATGCGTCTTTGATAGCGTTCGGTTTTCCGACTTGGTTTTAGGGTGCTTTTTATGGTTACTTCGGGGAGACGAAGATGGTATGTTGTGTCTTGTTTGTGGTTTTGTATGTGCTGTGCACAACATCTGTTATAAGAAGTTGTAAAAATAATGGCAAGTAAGAGTAGCAAAAACCTAAACATACTAAATAATTTGTTACTTTTGTGGTGACTAATATACAAAGAATATTACGGTATTTATTGAAGTCAGGATATATTTAAAATAGAAGATCGCTCTATCGCTGGTTTTTAATCAGAGGAAAGTCCGGGCAACGTAGGACGTCGTGCTTCCTAACGGGAAGATATCCGCGAGGGTATAGTAGTATAACAGAAAATAACCGTTCCGCTATGGTGGAATAAGGGTGAAAAGGTGAGGTAAGAGCTCACCGGTATCCCGTGCGAGCGGGGTAGCCGTATGCCTGACGAGTTGCAAGACCATGTATATCGGTGTTTGAGGTCGGTCCGACCAAGCCGAGGGGTAGGTTGCTAGAGCCGGTAAGTGATTGCCGGCGTAGATAAATGATAGGGGCTTTGCGTAAGCGAAGTACAGAACCCGGCTTATAGATCTTCTATTTTATTTTTATCTTAGAGCATGGATATTCTATTCATAAAACGAAATTGAACAGATGAAGTCAATTAAAGAAATCTTTAGTATGGGCTATGGCCCTTCTTCAAGTCACACGATGGGTCCCAGCCGGGCAGCCTCATTTTTTAAAGATAAGCATCCAAATGTAGATAAGTATAGAGTAACGCTTTACGGGAGTTTAGCGTTGACGGGTCGTGGTCACGGTACCGATACTGCTATTTATCGAATTTTTGATGCGCCGGAGCAGACGGAGATCATCTGGATGGATAATGATTTTTTACCAAAGCATCCTAACGGGATGGTTTTTGAGGCGCTTATAGACAATAGTGTTGTGGACCGTTGGGAGGTGTATAGTGTTGGAGGTGGTGCATTGTGGGATGAGGACGGAACGTTTGACAGTCCGGATATTTATCCGTTATCTACGATGACCGATATTTTACGTTGGTGTAAGGAAGAAGGCTCGACATTTGTTAATTATATAGAGAAATACGAGGGTAAAGAGGTTTATGAATACTTAGCTGAGGTTTGGGCACAGATGCAAGAAACCATAAAGCATGGTTTGGAGGCAGAGGGTGTACTTCCCGGTACGTTGAAGTTGGCACGAAAAGCTTGTTCGTATAATTTAAAGGCAATGCAGTCGTCCGGTTCAAGCCGCCCCATGGGAATGTTGTTTGCTGCGGCTTTGGCCACGAGCGAAGAAAATGCCGGTGGTGGTGTTGTGACAACGGCGCCAACGTGTGGAGCATCGGGGGTTTTACCTGCGATATTGTATTTTATGAAGCATGACCAGGGGATGCCTGATAGTAGAATAATAAAAGGTTTGGCTACTGCAGGGCTTATTGGGACTATTGTGAAAACAAATGGTTCGATATCCGGAGCAGAGGTGGGATGCCAAGGTGAGTTAGGCACGGCATGTGCGATGGCTGCCGGAGCCGCAGCCCAGATATGGGGTGGTACGCCTAGACAAGTGGAGTATGCTGCCGAGATGGGTTTTGAGCATAATTTAGGGTTGACATGTGATCCGATTGGTGGTTATGTGCAAATTCCATGTATTGAACGTAATGCTTTTGTAGCACAAAAGGCGAGGGAGGCAGCGTTATACGCATTATACTCGGACGGAAGTCATATGATTACGTTTGATGATGTTGTAAAAACGATGATGGAAACAGGCCGTGACATGCAGGCTAAATACCGCGAAACAAGTTTGGGCGGATTGGCTAGCGTATGTATACGTAAATTAGGAGATAAGAATAAAATATAAAATTTTTTAGCATAACCAATACGTATTGATAACGTTAATCTATGTACAAAAGTAATCAAGATTAATAGAAGCAATATGGAAAGGGTTAAGCTTAATGTACTGGGAATATCATATAGTATGTCGCAAGTTGGCGCGTACGCATTGATTTTAGCGGATGAAACCGATTCGCATAGGATACCTATTGTTATAGGTATGTCAGAGGCACAATCAGTTGTTGTACAACTGGAGAAGATAAAGACGCAACGTCCTTTAACTCATGATTTGTTTAAAAATTTTATGGAGCAAATGGAGGCGAGCTTAAAGGAGGTGTTTATTTATCAGTTGCATGCCGGTATTTTTTATGCGGATATGCTGTTTGATAGAGGTGGAGAGACAATGAATATAGATGCTCGTACCTCGGATGCTATTGCGATAGCGTTGCGTTGTGATGCTCCGATATATACTACGTCTGAGATTGTTGCTAAGGCCGGTGTGGCTGTGACAAAGGACGGTAATACAACTACTGAAATGCCGCTGCAAGGCGATATGAGTGTGGAAGATGTGTATACGGATTATACAGCGGTGGAATTAAAGCGCTTAATGGAAGAGGCTGTTGTGAATGAAGAGTACGAGAAGGCAGCTAAAATTAAAACTATCCTTGAGAGTAGGGATGAACAGACACTATAAAGAAATTAACTATTAAGTATGAACACAATTAATTTTGATTACAGCAAAGTTTGTAATTTTGTTAGCAAGGAGGAAATAACTTCTTTGTATGGTGAAGCTCAAAAAGCTCAAGAAAAATTGGTAAGTGGTGATTGTCGCGGAAATGATTTTTTAGGTTGGATTAATTTACCGGCTGAGATTTCAGCACAGCATATTGATGAAATTAAAACTTGTGCGGCAGAATTACGCGCACGTACCAATGTTGTTGTGGTGATAGGAATTGGAGGTTCTTATTTAGGAGCTAAAGCGGTTATTGATGCAATGGCCGGAAGTTTTGATATGTATGACAAGGCAGATATGAAAGTTATATTTGCCGGACACAATATAGGTGAGGATTATTACCATGAGATGATGCAATATTTAAACGATAAGGAGTTTGGTATTTGTGTTATTTCAAAATCGGGGACAACGACAGAACCTGCAATAGGTTTCCGTTTACTAAAAGCGATGCTTGAAGAGAAAGTTGGACGCGAGGAAGCTAGTAAGCGTATTGTTGCAATTACGGACGAGAAGAAAGGTGCATTGCGTGAGCTTGCAACACAAGAGGGATACAAAACATTTAGTATTCCAGACAGTGTTGGAGGACGTTTCTCTGTGCTTACGCCAGTGGGATTACTTCCTATTGCTATTGCCGGATTTGATATTGCAGCTTTGGTGCAAGGTGCCGCTGAGATGCGCGAGCTTACGTTAGGCAATTCAATGAATGCGTCGGTGGAGTATGCGTCTGCACGTACTGCATTATACAGAAAAGGATACAGCATTGAATTGTTGGCGAATTACAATCCGAAATTACATTATATTATTGAATGGTGGAAACAGCTTTACGGAGAAAGTGAAGGTAAAGAGCATAAAGGAATTTTCCCGGCCGGTGTTGATTTTACGACCGATTTACACTCGATGGGACAATATATCCAAGAAGGACCTCGTATGCTTATGGAGACAGTAATATCTGTGGAAAAAACGAAATATAATGTTACAATCCCTACGGATGCTCAGGATTTAGATCAACTAAACTTCCTTGCCGGTAAGCATGTTGATTATGTTAACAAGATGGCCGAGTTAGGGACTAAGATTGCCCATGTGGATGGAGGTGTTCCAAATATGGAAGTGACAATGCCAGCGTTGAATGAGCAATATATTGGTCAGTTATTTTATTTCTTTGAGTTTGCATGTGGTATTTCGGGCTTAATGCTTGATGTAAATCCATTTGACCAACCCGGAGTTGAAGCGTACAAAAATAACATGTTTGCTTTATTAGAGAAGCCAGGTTATGAGAAGGCGACAGAGGCAATAAAAGCACGTATTAAATAATATTATTATAGCATTGATGAAGACAGTAGCAATTTTGTGTGGCGGAGGTCCGGCACCGGGTATTAACACGGTGGTAGCTTCAGTGACAAAAGTATTTTTAAAGAGCGGTTATAGAGTGTTAGCCGTGCATGAGGGGTATAAAGGTTTATTCTCTGAGGATGCGGAGATTGAGGCATTAACGTATGAGAAAGCAGATGAGATTTTTACACGCGGTGGATCGGCCGTTAAAATGAGTCGCTTTAAACCCAAAGATTCTGACTTTAATACTCGTTTGTTTGTTAAAGAAGGGATTGATTTACTTGTTACTGTTGGCGGAGACGATACTGCATCTACTGCAAACCGATTAACGAAATATTTACAGTCTAATAATATTGCGATTAAGAATATTCATGTTCCTAAGACGATAGATAATGACCTTCCGTTACCTGAAGGGGTACCGACATTTGGTTTTACATCGGCAAAAGAAATGGGTATTAATATTGGTAAAATAATCAAAGCTGAAGCATCGACAACTCAGAATTGGTATTTTATGATGTCAATGGGACGTGAGGCCGGACACTTAGCTTATGAAATAGGAAAAGGGATCCATGCATCAATGATTATTATTCCTGAGATGTTTAATAAAACGCAGATTACAATTGATAAGATTATACGATTGGGTATATCGTCAATGGTGAAAAGACGTTTAATGGGCATTAAACCGGGGGTAACAGTTGTGAGTGAGGGTATTTTTCATTTCCTTTCAGATGAGGATATTGCATCGAGTGGAATTGTATTTGATTACGATGCTCACGGACATCCGGAGTTAAGTGAAATTAGTAAGGCTCATATCTTGAACAAGTTGTTGCGTGCAAGATTAAAAGACCTAGGAATTAATATTGTTAGTAGACCTGTTGAAGTGGGATATTCTTTACGTTGTGTTGATCCATGTGGATTTGACTTAACGTATTGTACTGCATTGGGTATGGGTGTTAAGAAATTGTACGATGACGGACACTCAGGATGTATGGTAGCAATGGATTTGGAAAGCAATATTATCCCTGTGTACTTGAAAGACGTAGAGGATGAGCAAGGAAAAATTAAAACGCGATTGGTGAATATGGATAGGGAAGAGGTGAAGATGGCACTTACTGATGAAATATATTACCTTACCCCTGAAGATAGGGAAGCGGCTAAAGAATTCTTGCCTAATCCGGAAGAATACGAGTATGCAAACATTTTAAATTGGTAATACCTAAATATTTTTACAAAGAGTTCCGAGTTACTTTGGAACTCTTTTGTATTATTTATACTTTTGTAATTCAATTGGGAGATTTTTAACTAACTTATTGATTTACAATATAGATAGACATATATAATGGAATTATTAGAAAAAATTAAAGAAAACGCGAAGAAACAACGCAAACGCATTGTTTTACCTGAAGGGACAGAGGAACGTACTATTCAGGCAGCAGATCAGATTATAGCTGAAGGTTTGGCGGATGTAATCCTAATTGGTAATCCGGATGAGGTTAAAGCTTTAGCAGAGAAGTTTAATTTATCGAATTTAGATAAAGCTACTGTTATAGATCCAAAAAATCATGCGAAAAAAGCAGATTATGTAAATCTATTAGTAGAGTTACGTAAATCTAAAGGAATGACTCCTGAGCAAGCTGAGAAGTTGGTTGAGGATCCGTTGTATTTAGCTACATTGATGATTAAGAGCGGAGATGCTGACGGAGAAGTTGCCGGAGCGCAGAATGCGACAGGCGATGTATTGCGTCCTGCATTCCAGATTGTGAAAACATTACCTGGAATCTCGGTGGTATCGGGAGCGTTTTTAATGATTACTGACAAGCCTGAATTTGGCGATAACGGACTATTGGTATTTGCTGACTGTGCCGTGCACCCAAATCCAACAGCAGAGGAGTTGGCTCAGATTGCAGTTGCTACAGCTCGGACAGCAAAAGCGATAGCTAAGATTGAACCACGTGTTGCCATGTTGAGCTTCTCAACAAAAGGATCGGCAAAACACGAAATGGTGGATAAAGTTGTTGAAGCAACTAAGATTGCTAAAGAAATGGCTCCAGACGTGATGATAGATGGTGAGATGCAAGCAGATGCTGCTATTGTACCAGCTATTGGGCAGAGTAAAGCTCCAGGAAGTCCTGTTGCCGGAAATGCGAATGTTTTGGTTTTCCCTACATTAGAAGTTGGTAATATTGCATATAAACTTGTGCAACGTATTGCAGGAGCTGAAGCTGTAGGACCAATTTTACAAGGAATGGCAGCGCCGATAAACGATTTATCTCGCGGTTGTTCAGTAAGCGATATTGTAAATCTAGTAGCTATTACTGCTAATCAGGCTGCCGGATTATAATTAGCATATAAATAAAAATTTATATACGATTAGGATTTGGCGTAAGACAAACCCTAATCGTATCTTCTACGTATATTATCATTTTATTGACATACTTTATTGTGGCAAGCGTCTGGATAAGATAGCACCATGCATGCCAATAAATATCTAAAGTTATTATAACATCAAATAAAATGAATATTTTAGTTTTAAATTGCGGTAGTTCTTCAATTAAATATCAACTTCTTGATATGAAAGAAGAGCCGGTGTTGTTAGCAAAGGGATTAGTGGAAAAAATCGGTTTGCCGATGGGAATTTTTACTCATAAGCCTAGCGGAAAGAGTAATTATGAAGTTGAGCAAGTAATTGCGGACCATGTTGTGGGGATGGACTTAATATTAAAGGCATTAGTAGATCCTAATCACGGGGTTATTACATCTTTGAATGAGATTAATGCTGTTGGACACCGTATTGCGCATGGAGGAGAATATTTCTCGAAGAGTGTTATAATTGACGCGGATGCGAAGGCGAAAATAAAGAAATGTTGTGAAATTGCTCCATTGCATAATCCTGCTCATTTAAAAGGGATAGATACAATGGAACGTTTACTGCCTGAAGTACCTCAGGTTGCTGTGTTCGATACATCTTTCCACCAAACTTTGCCACCAAAAGCGTATATCTATGGCTTACCTTATGAATACTATGAAAAATATGGTATTAGACGTTATGGTTTCCACGGAACTTCGCATAAGTTTGTAGCAGAGAAAGCATGTGATATTCTTGGATGGAATATTGAGGAGAAGAAAATTATTACATGTCACCTTGGAAACGGTTCGTCAATTACTGCAATTGAATATGGCAAGTCGGTTGATACGTCCATGGGCTTTACTCCTGTTGCCGGTTTAGTTATGGGATCGCGTACAGGTGATTTAGACTTAGGTGCATTGTTGTATATTTGCGATAAAGAGGAGTTAACAACTCTTGAGGCAACAACTTTGACTAATAAAAAATCGGGAGTTCTTGGAATTTCGGGAGTGTCGTCGGATTTTAGAGAATTGGGAACTGCTGCAGAACAAGGGAATGAGCGTGCTCAATTGGCTCTTGATGTGTTTAATTACAACGTAAAGAAATATATCGGATCATATATCGCTGCGCTTAATGGAGTTGATTTAATTATCTTTACCGGAGGTATTGGTGAGAATAACTACTATGTGCGTGAACAAGTATGTAATGGTTTAAGTTTTGTGGGTGTTGATTTTGATGCGGAAACAAACGATAAACTATTGGGCCAAGATAAGATTATTTCTAAGGAAAACTCTAAAGTAACGGTAATGACAATTACTACTGATGAGGAACTTGTAATAGCAACAGATACAAAGAATCTTGTTAAATAAGGTTTTATATATCAGATAAAGAGGAGGATATTCGTATGAATATCCTCTTTTTTTATAAATAAATTTAAGGAGAAACCGTATAATTAGCGGATAGAGTTGATAATAAGTATATTTGCATGAAGAGTGGCTTATAGACTAGTGATTCTATAAATAGTTTGATAAGAAATAATAGAAACATATGAGAACAAAGAAAGAGATTTTTGTACTTGGACTTGCACTTTTTGCTATGTTTTTTGGAGCTGGGAATTTAATGTTTCCTCCTTCGATAGGTTATAATACCGGAACATCGTGGTTAGTTGCTAGTATAGGATTTTTGATTACTGGGGTTGGATTACCGTTGTTAGGTGTTTTGGCATTTACAAAATGTGGTAAATTAGAGGATTTTGCATCAAAAGTATCTCCGCGTTTTAATACAATCTATTGTACGTTATTAATATTGGTAATTGGACCACTATTTGCTATTCCGCGTACAGCCTCGACGACATACGAAATGGGGGTGCAGCCTTTATTTAATGATGCGTCGCCAATATGGTCATCGGTTATCTTTTTTGCAATTACAGTGTTTTTAGTAATTAAGGAAACTAAGATTACTGATATAATTGGAAAGTTTTTAACGCCTATAATTTTATTGATTCTTGGTGTTGTAGCTTTTGTGGGTTTTACATCTGGAGGTGACATAACTGAGGCTTCGAGAATTGAATCGAGTAATTTTGCATTTGGTTTAGTTAATGGATACCAAACGATGGATGCGCTTGCTTCTGTATTGTTTGGAGTTATTATTGTTAGTGGATTAAAATCTAAAGGTGTTACCACGATTTCTGCTCAGAGAAAATTTTTGGGTGGTGCGAGTGTGATAGCAGCTTGTTTGCTTGGCGTAATTTATTTTGTGTTGACTTTCCTTGGTGCACAAGTGGCAAGTGTAAGTCCTGAGGTACTAAATAGTACTACAAAAATATCACTTCATATATCACAGGCAACCTTAGGAGAAATGGGTAAGATTGCGTTTGGCTTGTGTGTGTCTGTTGCTTGTTTAACAACGTCAATAGGCCTTGTCGCACTAGCATCGGATTGGTTTGCTCGTTTTACAAAGGTACCATATAGATGGTGGGTTATTATTTGCTCGGCCTTCTCTGCGCTAATAGCAATAAATGGTGTAGACTACATTATTCAGCTTTCTGTTCCTATATTAATGATATTATATCCGGTTACAATATTGCTGATACTCTTGAATATATTTGGAGTAAAGAGTCACTTGTTATATAGAGTAGGGTGTGGAGTAGCTATTGCGATATCTGTAATAGATGTTAGCCACAATTATTTTGATGTACCAATGTTGACCACGGCTATAAATTATTTGCCATTGGCAGAGGAAGGATTTGCATGGACTATTCCTACAATCCTGGCTCTATTAATAACCTATGCTGTTGAGAAAATAAAAAAAGGAGCAAATTAATTGCTCCTTTTTATTTGATTAATCGATAATATCTTGATATGGCGTCCCAGCTGTTATAGGGAAAAGATCATATTCAAGATATACTCCTTTTGTATTACCTGCAGCAATCTTTAATTCATAAACCTCGTTGCTCACTAATTGACTTAGGGAAACAGTTTTGTTCGCTTCGTAAGTAAATGGGAAACGGTAGCGTAATTTCGATTTATTGCTGTAACAAATAACTGCATATGATGAAGCTTTAGCAACATCGTTCATTTTAAAAGAAAGACTACTACCGTTGTATTTAGCATCGGTAATCCTCATAGTTCCCAGTGTATCTGCTATAGTGACAGAACTGTAAGGAATCTCCTTTGTGAATGCTTCATTGGAAAGATTTTGTGCTTTAATGACAAAGTTATCCATAGGCAAAGTATTAAATGATACGTACTGATACTCGGCCGTAACATATATACTATTGGTGATCTTATTTAATGTAAGAGTCTCGAAACCATTTTCTGCACTAGCAAAGATTGGAGTGGATGCAGCGTCTTCATTAAGTTGAAAGAAAGCGAAGGGTTTAAATGTTTTTGACCCGTCTGCTCTGTTTTGTTGAATAATATAGAATTCGCCGGTATAAAGGCCAAATTCAGGATCTTCTGTTTTAAAGCATGAACTCATTGTGGTAAAGAGACCAACTACAATGAGTAGCATGCTAATGTTTGTTCTCGTTCTCATTTTTGTCGTTTTTAATTATTAAAGCTGTCTTTTTAAGATTATTACAAAAGTGGTTTTTTTTTTCGAAACGGTCAAGAAATAGGATTATTTAATTAAGTCTTTGAAACCTTTATGACTACTAAAGGGTAAAATTTTTACGTTGATTAAATTATAAATTATGGCACTACAACTTGCTTTTGTTCTTTTAGCTATTATCATCGGTGCACGCGTTGGAGGTATCGGATTGGGAGTTATGGGTGGTTTAGGTATGGCAATCCTAACGTTTGTGTTTGGATTACAACCAACGTCTCCTCCAATTGATGTAATGTTGATGATTGTGGCTGTTATTACCGCTGCTGCCTGTATGCAAGCGGCAGGAGGTTTGGATTTGATGGTAAAGGTTGCAGAGAAGTTACTGCGAAAAAATCCTCACAAGATTACAATACTAAGTCCATTTGTAACTTATTTCTTTTCCTTTATCGCAGGAACTGGACACGTTGCATATTCTGTACTACCAGTTATTGCAGAGGTTGCACAGGAAACGAAAATACGTCCGGAACGTCCTTTAGGAATTTCAGTAATTGCATCGCAACAGGCTATTACAGCGAGTCCTATCTCGGCGGCTACAGTTGCACTACTAGGATTATTGACAGGGTATGACTTGTCGCTAATGGATATTCTTATGATTTCTGTGCCATCTACGCTTTTAGGAGTGTTTGTTGGGGCATTATTTTCTTTAAGGGTAGGAAAGGATTTGGAGCAAGATCCAGAGTACCTACGTCGCTTGAAAGAGGGATTAATCCAAAAGGATACGTTTAAATCGGCTGTGGTACAAAACGAACGATTGGCGTTAGTTTCTATCATTATCTTCGTTCTAGCAACTGTGGGAATTGTGGTTTTTGGTTCTTTTGAGAGTTTAAGACCAAGCTATGTTATAGATGGCAAGACGGTTACATTGGGAATGTCTATTATTATTGAAGTGTTAATGCTCTCTGCAGCGGCTTTAATATTGTTAATTACGCGTGCTAATGCAACAAAAGCAGCACAAGGAAACGTATTCTCCGCAGGAATGCAGGCTGTTGTAGCAATTTTTGGTATTGCATGGATGGGAGATACATTTCTACAAGGAAATATGGTGGCATTAAAAGGCGCAATTGAAAATGTTGTTACGCAGATGCCATGGTTATTTGGAATAGCTCTTTTCGTGATGTCAATATTGTTATATAGTCAAGCGGCTACTGTTAGAGCTTTAATGCCTTTAGGTATTGCACTTGGAATATCGCCATTTATGTTGATAGCAATGTTTCCTGCTGTGAATGGATATTTCTTTATACCTAACTATCCGACAGTTGTTGCTGCAATTAATTTTGACCGAACAGGATCTACGCATATCGGTAAATATGTGCTAAATCACTCGTTTATGTTACCGGGATTAATTGCAACAGGAGTGTCCGTGGGGACAGGATTATTGTTAGTACAATTCTTTAGATAATAAAATTAAATCAACTAAACCAAACAAAAAGTTATGAAAACACTTAGACATTTTACTTTAATTGCATTATTGCTTATCGTTTCCATGATGAGCGCTACTGCACAAAAACTTCCTAATATTCATATCTTAGCAACCGGAGGTACTATTGCCGGAACAGGTAGTAGTTCAACAGGGACAAATTATACTGCAGGTCAAGTTGCTATTGGTACTTTACTTGATGCGGTACCTGAGATAAAGAATATTGCTAATGTAACAGGAGAGCAGATTGTAAGAATTGGTTCACAGGATATGACAGATGATGTTTGGCTTACTTTAGCAAACAAAATCAATCAATTATTAAAAACAAGTACTTGTGATGGTATTGTTATTACTCACGGAACCGACACAATGGAAGAAACTGCTTATTTCTTAAATTTGACTGTGAAGAGTGATAAACCAGTTGTACTTGTTGGAGCAATGCGTCCGTCTACAGCGTTAAGTGCTGATGGACCATTGAATCTTTACAATGCAGTAGTAACAGCAGCATCTCCTCAATCAACAGGACGCGGTGTATTAATTGTTATGAATGGTAGCATTCTAGGTGCACATGGTGCAATGAAAATGAATACTGTTGATGTACAAGCTTTCCAATCGCCAAATTCAGGTGCTTTAGGTTATGTATTAAACAGTAAAACTTTCTACAATGCAAGTTCTGATAAAATACATACATCGAAATCAGTATTTGATGTTTCTACATTGGTATCATTGCCTAAGGTAGGTATTATTTACAGTTACTCGAATGTTGAAGCTGTTGGTCTTGAAGCTTTAATCCAAAACGGTTACCAAGGAGTTGTTCATGCAGGTGTTGGAAATGGTAATATCCACAAAAACATCTTTGATAAATTAGTTGCTGCATCTAAAGGTGGAATGTTAGTGGTGCGCTCAAGTCGCGTCCCTACAGGTCCAACATCATTAGATAATGAAGTTGATGATGCACAATATGGATTTGTTGCTTCGCAAGAACTTAACCCACAAAAAGCAAGAATACTATTAATGCTTGCACTTACTAAAACACAAGATTATAAAGTAATTCAAGGTTATTTCAATAATTACTAAGTAGTTATTCATGTTACTGACTAGCGGGTATGAACATTAAAGATGTTAGTAGTAATAAAAATAATGACATAGTATGAAGAAATTTTTGGCATTAGTAGTTCTATTCACATGTGGATGGGGTTATGCAGACGCTCAAAGAATGGGAGGTAAACGAGAACCTTCATTAATGGAAAGAGTAATGAAGATTGAGAAAAAGACTGATGCATTCAATCTTTATCTTAATACTCAAGCAAGTTTTAATGGATATTTTGGACAAGGTGGAAAAGACGGAATGTCTGATTATTTACTTGGCCCAGCAATGGATCAAGATATGAATTTCCGTTTTAACCAACTACGAATTGAGGCAATGGGTAATATCACTGACCGTATTTTTTATAGATATCGTCAACGTTTAAATCGCCCTAACAATGCTCAATCATTGGATAATGTACCGAATTCATTAGATTATGCAGCTGTAGGTTTCCGTTTTACTCCTGACTTTTATATGTTTGCGGGTAAACAATGCGCAGCATTTGGTGGTTTTGAATTTGACTTAAATCCTATTGAGATTTATCAATACAGCGATATTATCGAGTATATGAGTAATTATATGACTGGTATCGAATTTGGATATGACTTCTTAGGAACGCAACAAGTGAAATTTCAAGTATTAAATAGTTTAAATGGTTCATTCCTTGACCAATATGGTTACGGAAATGGTGATAACTTAACTTTGGCAGATCTTAAACGAGCTAAAGTACCTCTTGGCTATGTATTAAACTGGAATGGTAATTTCTTCGATGATGTTTGGCAAACACGTTGGTCTGCATCTGTTATGCACCAAACAGAATTCCGTAACTGGTTCTACTATGCAATTGGTAACCAAGTGAATTTTGGTAAATTCAATATGTTCTTTGACTTTATGTGGAGTAACGAAGGTGTTGACCGTACAGGTATTATGACAGGATTAATGAATAACGTTGGGTTAGATGCAACTGCATTGGATACTCGTTACATGTCACTTGTATACAAATGTAACTTTAGAGTACTTCCAGAACTAAATTTATTTGTGAAAGGAATGTATGAAACTGCAAACTTACGTAAAGATCTAGAGATCTCTGATGAAGGATATCTTGAAAAAGGTAAATATCGTACTGCTTGGGGTTATATTGGTGGAGTTGAATACTATCCTGTTGAGAACTCAAATTTACACTTCTTCTTAACTTATATTGGACGATCAATTGACTATACAAGTAAAGCGTCAAGTTTCTCTAATATTAATCCACAACGTATGGAGCTTGGATTTGTTTATAAAATCCCTGTATTCTAATACAATATGATACGATAACTCTACTTTATAAAGAGTAAAAATATAGCGTATTACAATTGCTTATTGCTTTTGTAATACGCTATTTTTATGTCTTGGTGTGGATACTAGATTTAATGCCGTATAGATGATGGCAGGAGAGAAGAGGCAATGGTAGCATTCGATAACTACGGTATCTTTATGCTTAACTATCAAATTTGTACAGTCCATAATTTTTGGTATTGGGAAACAACGATGTGAAAGAAACAATCTCTCTAATGGACACTGTCCATAATTTAGAGTAGATAGTAACTCGGGCCTTGTGATTCGAGTTAGTGGTTATCTTCAAGCGAAATACTCTGCATCGTGTTCTCTAATGTGCTTATGTGCAAATGTTGTACTGTTGAATTCGGTTCTTTTTCTTGCTAATCATTGTTACATATACAACGCTTGTATATGTAAATATTACGCATGAAATATAGTCTGGGAGTAGTTGTTTATAGCTAACAGGTATTGATGCCTTATAAAGGCACAATAGGAGAGATTAACTAATGTAACTTGTACTTTAATGCAAGCTCAAAACAGTCTTATAAAGGCACAATAGGTGAGATTAACAAGATATCAAAATATCTGAGCTGTGTCAGTTATGTGACAGGTCTTAAATACGCTTTGGAGAAGAATGAGAGAGTGTAAGAGAAGCGGAATATTACTACATATTAAGCAGTATTGGTACTTAAGTGATAGAGTATAGAAATGGGATGTGAAGCAGTTGGCAGTATAGCGTATCCGATCTTATTTAGTGTTGTAATCACTGTCTATGGCATAAATGGCAAGGAGGACGAGAACAGCGATGTGATTACACAAAAAAAGACTGTCCAATAATCGTAATCGGACAGTCTTTTCTTGTAAACAGAAATGTTTTAACCACGTTTTGTTTAAACTATTCCAGAGAATCCCATAAATGCCATAGCAAGAAGTCCTGCAGTAATCAATGCAATAGGAGACCCCTTCATTCCCTTAGGAACTTCAATTAGCTCTAAATGCTCGCGGATACCAGCAAAAAGTACTAGCGCTAATCCAAAACCGATGGCTGTTGAGCCTGCAAAGATTACAGATTCAAGTAAATTAAAATTCTTCTGTATTACCATTAATGCAACACCCAATACAGCACAGTTTGTTGTAATTAAGGGTAAGAATACGCCAAGAGATTGGTACATTGCCGGACTTGTTTTCTTTAACATAATCTCAACCATTTGCACCAATGCGGCAATAATAAGGATGAATGTAATTGTTTGCATGTATTGAATACCTTGTGGATCCAGTACAGTTTTTTGTACAATATAAGTAACTATTGTAGCTAGAATCATTACAAACGTAACAGCTCCTGTCATACCAATAGCGGTAGACACTTTTTTGGAAACACCCAAAAACGGACATATTCCCAGGAATTGCGACAATACGATGTTGTTAACAAAAACCGCCGCTATAAATATTAATATATATTCCATCTTATCCAGAATTTAAGGTTATACTTTTCTAATCTTATTCACAATAGCTATAAGATAGCCTAGAGCTAAGAAAGCGCCCGGAGCTAACACAAATACAAGCATTCCGTAATCGGCAGTAAATACCGGTAAAGAGAAGATACTTCCATTACCAAGAATTTCGCGCATAGCACCAAGTATAGTCAAACTTAATGTAAAACCAAGTCCCATACCAATACCGTCCAATAAAGCTAAGCCAGCGCTGTTTTTAGAAGCAAAAGCTTCGGCTCGTCCAAGAACAATACAGTTCACTACGATTAAAGGGATAAATAGTCCTAAGGATGCATGTAATCCTTGAAGATATGCTGCCATTAGCATATCAACAATCGTAACAAATGCTGCAATAATTACAATAAACGATGGAATACGCACCTTGTCCGGAATTAAATTAGCAACTAGCGATATAACTAAGTTACTCATAATTAATACAAACGTAGTTGCTAAGCCCATTCCCAGTCCGTTAATCGCAGATGTTGTAACACCCAGCGTAGGACACATTCCTAAAAGAAGAACAAATATTGGATTCTCCTTAAATATACCATTAGTTAAAATCTTTATCTTACTCATAACTATACTCATTAATGTTGTTGTGTTGCTCCGCTATAAGCATCACTATTATTTTGTAAAGCAGCCGAAGCTCGATTTATTGCATCAAGAAAAGCACGAGAGGTAATAGTTGCAGCTGTGATGGCATCGACATCTCCACCGTCTTTAGAAACCTTTAAGCCCGATGCTCCAGGACTTTTCCCTGAAATATCCCCTTTATTTCCTTTTGTAAACCACGTATCCATTTTAGAACCTAACCCTGGAGTTTCTTTATGTTCCAAAACAGAATAACTTGCAATAGTTCCGTCAGGATTAAAACCAACCATCACCCATATTTGTCCTCCAAATCCGTTATTCGTATAACTTTTAACAGCGGTACCAATGGTTGTTCCATTCTTTTTAGCAGGGAAGAATTCTAATTTTCCTCCATCAGGAGTCTCAACCGTCCACATATCTGCAGATGGGTTATTGTCAAACTCACCTGGGATAACATTTCTAATAGCCTCTTGTTGCTTTTGTAAGCGAGCTTCTGTAATTGGCCCCGCAGTAAGCGAGTTTACGTATCCCACGGCAGCCGAAGCAACGAGCGTTACTACAAAAAGTACGCCCACCATATTAATAAAATTCGATTCAAGTTTCTTTGCCATAATTCTAATCTATTTCATTATGTCCATATTCCGTACGCGTTAATTATGCGAAACGTTTAGGTTTACAATATCTATTTAACAACGGTGTCACAGCATTCATAATTAAAATAGCGAATGACATTCCTTCTGGATATGCGCCATATAAACGTATCACCATAGTTAGCACTCCAATACCAATTGCATATATATATACACCTAGTGGTGTCATTGGCGAGGTAACGTAATCTGTTGCCATAAATACAGCACCTAGTACGGCACCACCGGCAAAAATGTGGAAAAATGGTGATGGATATACTCCGGCATCGGCAAAATTCATAATTCCACCAAATACAAACATAGTTAAGAAAATGATAACAGGAATATGCCAAGTTATAATGCGTCTTATTAACATATATCCAAAACCTATTAGCAGTGCTAATGCGCCAACTTCTCCCATGGACCCTCCCATGCGACCACCAATCATTTCCCAAATACTTGGTAATTGGTCGGTAATTAGGTCTAGACTTTTTCCCGATTTAACAACCTCTTTCACTAAACCAAGTGGTGTTGCTCCGGTCGATGCATCAATATAAGGTGTTGCAAAACCTTGTGGAATTGGCCAATTTGTCATTTGAACCGGATAGGATATAAGAAGGAACACACGTCCCACTAAGGCTGGATTAAAGATATTACATCCCAAGCCACCGAAACTCATTTTTCCAACGCCAATAGCAACCAATGCACCAATAGCAATAATCCATACCGGAGTACTAGATGGAACATTGAAAGCCAATAGGGCTCCAGTAATTAAAGCAGACCCATCCCAAATAGAGGGCTCCACTTTCATTAAATATTTCTGAATAAGAAATTCAAATAATAAGCAAAATACGAGCGATGATAGCATTACAATTAACGCACCAATACCAAAATACACCACAGAACAGATATAAGCTGGGATCAATGCTATCAGCACACCATACATATTCTTTTTTACAGAGTCTCCACCATGCACATGCGGTGAAGGAGAGACGAAAAATTTATTCATGCGATAAACAGTTTAGCAGGAATTATATTTATAATTTCCAGTAGATTAATAATTAGTTATTTACGATTACGGATAAAAGCACCCGTACGCCCTTTTCCGAGACGAATGTAATCCACTAGTGGGCGATTGGAAGGACAAGTATAGCTACATGAACCGCATTCAATACAATCCATAATCTTTTCTTCCTCCATGCGTTCCAGTGTGTTTACTTTCGCTAACTGTGCTAGTAAATAAGGTTCTAAGCCCATAGGACATGCGCGCACACACTTTGCACATCGGATGCAGTTCACCGTTTCTCCGCGTTTACTGTCCTTATTGTTCATAATTAGTATACCACTGCTACCTTTTAGGATAGGAGTTTCTGTTGTAACCATAGCGCGTCCCATCATAGGTCCACCTCCAATTACTTTTTCAGTATCTTCGGGAAGTCCACCGGCAGCATCAATTAATGCACTAACAGGAGTTCCTATTCTGCACATAAAATTACCCGGATTAGCAACCGATTTACCAGTAATAGTTACAACACGCTCAATAAGCGGTTTGTTTTTCATAACAGCCTCGTATACAGCTAGTGCAGTACCTACGTTCTGTACTACGGCTCCAACAGCAATAGGAAGTGCTCCCGATGGTACATACTTATTAATGGTAGCTTGTATTAATTGCTTTTCTCCTCCTTGCGGATATTGAACCTTTAATGGACAAATTTCAATGCCAGGATACAGTGCAACAACGCTATTCATTTTTGCAATAGCATCTTGCTTATTATTTTCTATTCCTATAATAGCGCGGTTAACATCAATAGCTTTCATTAGTAGTTGCACGCCAACAAGAATTTCTTCCGTACGCTCTAACATTACACGATGGTCAGAAGTCAAGTAAGGTTCACATTCCACACCGTTAATAATTAAAACCTCAGCTTTACTTCCCGGAGGAGGCGATAGTTTTACTTGAGTTGGAAACGTAGCACCACCCATACCCACAATTCCGGCTGCGGTAACTGCTTTTACAATTTCCTCCTTCGTTTGTGTGGTCATTTTTACTAATGTAGCCGATCGGTCAATATCCTCCAACCATTCATCACCATCAACTGTAATGGTGATAGCCATTTTATTTAAGCCAGCAGCATCTTTAATTTCGCTAACATTTGCAACAGTTCCAGAAACAGAGCTGTGTATGTTTGCCGAAACAAACCCTCCGGCCTGTGCAATTAGTTGTCCTGTTTTAACAACATCGCCTTTTTTTACAGTAGCAACTGCAGGAGCTCCAATATGTTGTGATAATGGAATAATTACCTGCGATGGGATAGGGAGTATTTTAATTGCCGAATCCTTCGATAATTTATTTTCAGGCGGATGAACGCCGCCAATTTTAAATGTTCTAAGCACGGTAGTCAATTTTTACATTAAACATCTACATTGAATAAAATCAATGTCCTTAAGTTTATTAAGCTTTAGTTTGCGCATCATCTAATTTGCGCGGAGGAAAATTTATTTCATGTATTGCCTTCGTTGGGCATACAGAGACGCATTTTCTACACAGGCGACATTTTGTATAATCAATATATGCCAAATTATTTTCTATTGTAATAGCTTCAAACGGACATTCTTGTTTACATTTTGTACATGCAATACATGCAACACTACATGCTTTTCTTGCCATAGCCCCTTTGTCCTTATTAATACACGACACATATACTCGGCGATCTTTTGGCCCCTTGTTACGTAGTTCGATGATATTACGAGGACATGCCTTAACGCAGGCTCCACATGCAACGCATTTTGCGTCATCAACTACTGGTAGTCCCGTCGTGTCATCCATGTGTATTGCGTCAAAAGCACAAGCTGTTACACAATCACCACATCCTAAACACCCGTAGGCACAAGCAGTTTCCCCAACATAAAGAGAATGCTGAATGGCGCAACTTTGAGCTCCGTCATAGACACTCGTTCTTGGTCGGTTCTCACAATTACCGTTACATCTCACAACTGCTGTTTTAGGTGCTGCAGCTGTTGCTTCGCGCCCTAAAGCTTGTGCAATTTTACTCATTGTGTCCGATCCACCCACAGGACATAATAGTCCTTCCATGTCCTCAGCCTTTACAACACCTTCTGCAAAACCGCGACAACCCGGAAATCCGCATCCACCGCAATTCGCTCCTGGCAATAACTCCTCCACAATATCAATACGTGGATCTTCTTCAACCTTAAATTTTTGTGCTACAATGTAGAGAATCACGGCTGCCGTGACACCAATTGCGCACAAAGAAATCACTGTTACTAAAATAGAACTCATACTTTCCTCTTAATTTGCGACATACATCACATTGTTAAAAATCTTTATTTATATATCAATTTGTTTTTGTAATTTTAAAATCTATGCGTTTCCCGATACGTTTTTTTAATAGGAATAGTGCGGTGAAATAGAGTGCGATAATTAATAATGAATAAAACGCAGCATATATTTCGGATATTTTTAATAAAGTTGCAATTACTAATGTTAAAATAATTAATAATGTTGGCAGAATATAAGCAAGTAAAACAGAATAAAGCCCATCGCTTAATCGGCCTTCAATCACTACGCTTTCCCCGACTTTGTAGGAATGGCCTATTGGCGGCTGTATAGTTATAATCTTATTCTTCATTTCGGAGGAAATTCCGCAAGCATCCTTAGCATGACAGCCAGAACATGCAGCTTTAGTTTCAATAAGTATATCTATTTTATTATCAGTTATTGTACTTATAGTACCATTATGATATATTTTACTAGCGTTTGTCATAACAATTTTCTATTCAGATACGGGCAAAGTTAACATTTATACTTACAAACAAAGGATTTTCCGTATAAAAATAACGGTACTTGCTTAAATTTTAAAAATATGTTTTGTATTAAAAAAACCTTAAATTAGGTTTCGTATTTAAATTTCATTAATTTTGTGATTGCAGATAGTCTAATTAATTAAAATTAAACAAAAATGAATTTTACGAACATACTTAAATTTGAAACACACAAGAGCAGCGGGGCCGAATATAAGTCTTGCTTGTTAAAAAAAGATATTTTAGCGCATTTTGCTCGTTTTGACGAAGCAACCATCGCCGATCTTGCACATGAGCTTAACGTTAGTGTGCCAACTGTAACTAAACTGGTAACAGAATTACGAGAAGATGGCTACCTGATGGATTATGGAAAAATTGAAACTGCCGGTGGCCGAAGACCTAATATATTTGGATTGAGTGCTGAGGTGAATTATTTTGTCGGGATGGACATAATGCGTCATGGAATAAACTTTGTGTTGATAAACTTTAAGGGTGAAGTAAAACACGAACATACAATTCCTGATTTTAAACTCCAAAACAATCCCGAAACATTAGCTTATGTTTTGGATACCTTAGACTCTTATATAAACTCATTAGAGGTTAAACGCGAAGCAATATTAGGAATAGGAGTAAGTATGACAGGGCGTATAGATTCGGCCAAAGGACATAGTTACACTTATTTTAATTTTGACGATAAGCCGCTATATGAGGTGTTCCGAGATCGTTTTAATATACCAATTCATTTAGAAAATGATAGCCGTGCTATGGTTTACGCGGAGAAATGTTTTGGTGTTGTTAAGGATGAGCATAATGTACTAATGTTGAATATTGGCAGAGGGGTAGGTATTGGTATGTTACTTGAAGATCGCTTATACTACGGGAAAAGTGGGTTTGCAGGAGAATTTGGACATATTCCATTATTTGATAACGAAATGATGTGTCATTGTGGAAAAAAAGGATGTATTGAAACCGAAGCTTCGGGTGTAGCGCTTGAGTCTTTGTTTAATAACAGAATATCGCAAGGCGAAAGCTCATTGTTATCAGTGAAGCATCATAAGGGTGAGTCCGTGATGTTGAGAGATATTATCTCCGCTGCTAATAATGACGATGTTTTATCAATTACGCTTATATCCGAATTGGCTGAAAAAATGGGTAGAGGTATTGGCGTGTTGATAAATCTATTTAATCCTGAGTTAGTTGTTGTAGGTGGTGTTCTTTCACAAGTTGGTGACTATTTAATGTTACCGCTTAAAACGGCAATTAACAAGTACTCATTAAGTTTAGTTAGTAAAGATACTACGTTTAAGTTATCAAAACTTGGTGATAGCTCTTCGTGTATTGGTGCTGCAATGTTAGTACGAGCTCAAATATTAAATATCAATTAATAGGATATTGTTGTAAATGATGAAAAAAGCGTATTTGTTGATTCGACAGCAAATACGCTTTTTTTATGTTTCGTGGCTAATACCTGAGTCCGATATTTGAATACCAAACTCAGGCAAAGGTGCTATAACTAATAATTACTTAGCATTTCCTTGTCCGCCCGGACGTGGTCCTCGTGGACCTCTTTGTCCGTTGTTTTGCATTTGTTTTTTTTGTTGCTCTTGCAACTCAGTGTATTTTTTATATTGTTCGGTAGTAAGTATTTTTTTCATCTGAGCATCGTAGTCTGTACGAATTTTTTGCATAGCCTCTCTTCTGTTCTCAGCTTCTTCTTTTCTTAACTCTTGCATTTGCTCTTGTTGCTTTTGCATAAGTTCTTTTACTTGGTTTTGTTGTTTATCGGTAAGATTTAATTCTGTTTTAAGGCGTTCTAATCTTTTTGTCGCCATTTGCTCTGGTGTAAGTCGCTCTCTTTGTTCTTGTCCCTGACCTTGTCCTTGTCCGCGTCCTTGACCTCTACCTTGTCCTTGTTGTGCGAAAGAAAGTGTTGCTGATAAACTGAATACTAAAATTAAAAATAAAGTTCTCATGTCGTTGTGTTTTAAATGTTATTTATCTCTTAGACTCTCATACTTTCAAAAGGTTTATTGTAGACTGAAAATTTTTTAGTGGGGATATTCTAATATGTAACAATGTATTCACGGTTTTATTTAGTATGTGTAGTACATTGAGTTATTTCTTGATTGTAATAGCTTGTTTTCGACTTAAGTGTGGTGGAGTCACGCTATCTATTCTTTTTCTATATCTCTTTAGGAGATATCTATGGGATATAGATGGGATATCCGTGGGATATAGATAGTAGGGAGAGGGTGTTTGGAAATGGACACTATAAAAGTATTAAACATAGACAAAACAATATCCCCATTTAGCAATTATGCTCTTAGTTGCTAAATGGGGATATTGTTTTGTCTATGTTTAATGCAAACTATTAGTGAGTAGCTCGCATTTCTATAATATACCCGTCAGGATCACGGAGACAAACGGCATCACTTTGTGTATAGGAGTTTACGCGTAGGTCGTAAAACTCTTGTCTTTTTATGTATGAGATACCCATTTGATTTAGTCCTTTGACAAATTCTTCCAAATTGTCTGTAAGGAAGCAGAATTTAGTAGCTCCTAATATGTTTGGATCGTCTGTTACCTCTTTTAGTTTAGGATTTCTAAACTCAATTAGTTCTATTATAGGCTGAGAGATTGGATCGTCATCAAAAGTTAGAAAACCAACGTTAATAACACAACCTTTTGACTGAAAGTATCCGTCAATCTCATTTCCTTGTTTTATAACGGAGCCGCGGTATGTAAAACCTAATATGTTTTTATAGAAGTGAACCGATCTTTCCAAATCGGCAACTGTTATTGCTATATGATCTATTGATGTTACCATAATTAAAACCTCGAAGTTAATTGTTTCCTTAAAAACGTATAGAGGTATGGGCATGTTTCACTACAAACTATATATTCCGCTGTAGTTTGTAGCGAAACGGTTTATTGGTAATTAATAGTGTTAAAAGCACTCCACGTATCCACAATGTCCTTGCTGAATTTTATTTGATTAATATTAAAATCTATCCACTTTAAATCCTCTCTATGGGCTTCAGCATACCCTGTTGCTGTTTCATGTACACGTATCGCATGTAGGCGTACGTCACCCTCGCCGTTGTTTCGAGGAATTGAAGCTATAATTTGATCAATGACGTAAAAAAATAGAAGAGCAAATCCCTCTGACGATGGAGAGATGGGCATTTCCACATGGCGCGGATTAATTATACGGATGGCTTCTTTTACAACAGTTTCCTCTTTATCCCATAGGCTATAAGCATGGTCGAATGATTCAATAAATTCTTTTACAGGTTTCAGTAATCCAAAGTCAAGGACCATACATCCATTGTCCAACTTGTCCGATGTGATAAAAACTTCTACAATGTAAGAGTGTCCATGAATGTTGTCTCTGCAGTACACAGATGAGCATGAGCGAACACGGTGCGCACCTTCAAAACGGTATAGTTTTCGTATAATCATGAAAATGTTATTTAAAATTGAAAATGCAAATATAGAGTATATATAGGTGTAAACAAATGATTTTAAATGATGGAATTATTTGTATAAATGGTTATCTTCGTTTGTTTTAATGGAATTTTATATATGGGAAAAGCAAAATTGCCAAAAACGAATGTCGCGCGTTTATTGGATGCGGCACATATTCCGTATGAGTTGGTGCCTTATGTTGTAGATGAGTCTAATTTATCGGCAGTACATGTGGCCGAACAATTGGGAGAGAATGTGAAACAAGTGTATAAAACTTTAATAGTAAAAGGCGATAAAACGAGCTATTTGGTATGTATAATAGCTGCCGATGCCGAATTAGATTTGAAAAAAATAGCCAAATGTAGTGGAAATAAACATGTAGAAATGTTGCCCATGAAGGATTTATTGTCTGTTACCGGCTATATACGTGGAGGTTGTTCGCCGATAGGAATGAAAAAGAGATTTGATACCTATATTGACGAGTGTATTAAGGATTTTGAATTTGTGTATGTTAGTGCAGGAGTTAGAGGATTGCAAGCTAAATTATCGCCCATAAAGTTGGTAAATTATATAGGAGGAAATTATGCGGATATAGAGAAACGTTAAGTTTGTTGTGATAAAATCCGATTATTCTATATAAAAGCACTATCTTTGCGCGTGAATATACATTAGGCAAGTAATGTATGAATGACAAAACGAAAAAACAGATAAATAGTTATTTTAGTTTATGCAATATAAAGTTTTAGGCAGAGATAAACATAGTGATGCCAGATGTGGTGTGTTGACAACGGATCATGGAGAGATACAAACTCCAATTTTTATGCCTGTAGGGACATTGGGAACTGTGAAAGCGGTTCATGCCAGGGAGTTAAAAAACGATATTAACGCAGAGATTATTCTAGGTAATACCTATCATTTATATTTACGTCCGGGAACGGATATTATTAACGAAGCTGGTGGACTGCATAAGTTTAATGGTTGGGATAGACCTATACTAACAGATAGTGGCGGCTTCCAAGTGTTTTCATTGACGGATACAGGGCGTAAAATTACGGAAGAAGGAGTCTTGTTTAGATCGCACATTGATGGATCGAAGCATTTATTCACACCGGAGAATGTAATGGATATTCAGCGAAAAATTGGTGCTGATATCATTATGGCATTTGATGAGTGTCCCCCAGGAACAAGTGATTATAAGTATGCAAAGAACTCACTGGCACTTACTCAGCGTTGGTTAGATAGATGCGTAAAACGTTTTGACGAAACTGAGGATTTGTATGGATATGAGCAAAATTTATTTCCTATAGTTCAAGGATGTGTATACAAGGATTTGCGTGCACAGGCTGCGGAGTATGCAACGTCTCTTGATAGAGCTGGTTATGCCATTGGCGGATTGGCCGTAGGAGAGGCTGCCGAGGACATGTATGCAATGATTGAGGTTGTAAATGCGATATTACCTCAGGAAAAACCTCGTTATTTGATGGGTGTTGGTACTCCTGAGAATATTTTAGAAGCAATTGCCTTAGGTGTTGATATGTTTGACTGTGTAATGCCAACGCGTAATGGGCGTAACGGTATGATATTTACAACTGAAGGAATTATAAATATAAAGAATAAGAAGTGGGAGAGAGACTTTTCTCCAATAGATCCGATGGCGTTAAGCTATGTGGATACTGATTATTCAAAGGCTTACTTACGCCATTTAATTAAATGTGATGAAGTGCTAGGCATACAAATATGTTCTATTCATAATTTGTCTTTTTATTTATGGTTAGTACGTGAAGCAAGAAAACATATCATGGCGGGGGATTTCGCGGAGTGGAAAGATATAACAGTGAAACGCGTAATGCGTAGATTGTAATAACACTATCTGTTGACTCAATTGTTTTTATGAAAAAACTGGATTTATATATAATAAAGAAATTTCTTGGCACTTTCTTTTTCTCATTGGCATTAATACTTTGTATTGTAGTTGTATTTGATGTGTCTGAGAATTTGGAGAAGTTTTTAGAGAATGAGGCTCCGCTTGGTGCTATAGTTTTTGATTATTACTTAAACTTTATACCCTATTTTGCCAATGTATTCTCGTCCTTGTTTATTTTTATCTCGGTAATATTTTTTACCTCCAAAATGGCTTATGACAGTGAGATAATTGCAATACTAAGTTCGGGGATAAGTTTTAGACGATTGATGTTTCCTTATTTGTTTTCGGCAACAATAATTGCTGTGTTTACACTTGTAATGGCTGCTTTTGTTATTCCAAACGCTAATGAACGGCGTAATGAGTTTGAGAAAACGTATAAGGGGAAAAAATATGCCAATAAAGAGTTAAATATTCACAGACAGATAGCTCCCGGTACTTATATTTATATGTCGTCTTATACCGTATCGTCTAATGTGGGATACGATTTTGCAATTGAGGATTTTGTTGGCGATACTTTGGTTAGCAAACTAACATCTTCTCGTATTGCATGGGATAAGGACAGTAGTAGATGGGTGATTCACAATTGGAGGAAACGAGTAATTGAAGGCGACACGGAATACTATACTACAGGTAAGAAACTGGACACGCTTTTAAATTTTAAACCAACAGAATTTTCCGAGAATCCGAAGAAAATTAAGGAGCAGCTAAGCTATCCAGAATTGTTGGAGTATATTGACAGGATGCGTTTGCGCGGGAGTTCGAATATCGTAGAATTCCAAATGGCTAAATATTCAATTTGGGCAAATGCGTTTGCTACTTTTATATTGACAATTATTGGAGTAAGTATCTCTTCACGTAAGATTAGAGGTGGAATGGGACTGCATCTGGGATTGGGATTATTGATAAGTTTTTCCTATATATTGTTCATGCAGTTCTCGACAGTATTTGCAACAAACGGAAATATGAATCCGTTATTAGCGGTATGGTTGCCTAATATACTGTTCTCGATAGTGGCGGTTTTTGTGTATAGATCCGCACCAAAATAGTAACGTGTACTTAACACGATTAATTAGTAGATTAAAATAATAACACATAGTGATTATGGATAATAAGTTTTCAAAACGTTCAGCAGGTAATGGTGAATGGAATAAACGTTCAAACAGTGGTGAAAGAAATTCAGGTGGCGAACGTAGACCGCGATTCTCAAAAGATGAAGGAGGATACGCAAAGAAATTTACTTCGTCAAGAGATGGAAATTCTCGATTTGAAGAGCGAAGTTATAACCGACCTGCTAGCGGTGAAAGTAGAGGATACGGAGATAGAGGAAAATTTAATGGTGGCGGTAGATCTTACAGAGATGGGAATACTGAACAATCAGAGAGAAGATACACAAGTTCACGTCCGTATGAAAACAAACGTGACGGAAATGTGAGAAACGATTATAACAAGAAACCATATAATAGCGGCGAGCGCCGATATGGAAATGATGATACACGCCGCGATAACCGCGAAGGAGGTTTCCGTGGAGCACGTCAAGAAAGCGGGAATAGATACGAAGGTCGTAGAGATAATGGTAATCGTTATGAAGGTCGTCCAGAACGCCGTGATGATAATCGTTATGATAACCGAGATAATCGCTACGAAAATCGTGGTCGCCAGGAAAATAGCCGTAGTGGTAATCGCTATGATGATAATAGAGGTGGCGAGCGCCGTGAACGTAGTTCAGAATATGCTACTGAACGTTTTTCAAGTAGACGTAGCTTTGGCGAGAATGCTTCAAGAGGAGGCGGTTTTGAAGGAAGAGAAAGACGTCCATACGGAGGAAAATCGTTCTCTCAAGGTGGTGAACGCAGATTTGAAAAGCGTGATTATCAACCACGTGAGTTTGATCGCGATGATGTAGCTTCACTAAGAGAGAAGCATTACAGTAAGAAAAAGATTTTAGCTCATAAAATTAAAACCGTTACGGAGTCTACAGATGCAGAATTACGTTTAAATAGATATATTTCAATAAGTGGAATTTGTTCACGTAGAGATGCTGATGAGTTAATACAAAGCGGACGAGTAAGAGTAAATGATATTGTTGTTGAGAAAGTAGGGACTAAGGTTTCTAAGAAAGATAAAGTAGAAATTGACGGGGAGGAGATTATCCCTGAAAAGAAAGTTTATTTGGTATTGAATAAACCTAAGGACTTTGTAACAACAATGGACGATCCGTTGGAGCGTAAAACAGTTATGAATTTAATTGCTAACGCGTGTAAAGAGCGAGTATATCCTGTTGGACGTCTTGATAGACAAACTACCGGTGTACTATTATTTACAAATGATGGCGATTTAGCTAAGAAGTTAACTCATCCTAGCTATGAGCATAAGAAAATATATCATGTGTTTTTAGATAAAACTATTACTCCACAGCAATTAGAGCAGATAAAAGATGGTATAATGCTTGAGGATGGTTTAATTAAAGCGGATGAAATTAGCTATGCATCGGATAATGGCAAAGAGGTGGGTATTGAGATACACTCGGGACGTAATCGTATTGTACGTCGTATATTTGAACATCTTGGCTTTAAGATTGAAAAACTTGACCGCGCATATTTTGCGGGGATTACGAAAAAGAATCTTCCTCGAGGTAAATGGCGTATGCTTAGTAAAGCGGAAGTTGATATCTTGAAGTTCTATTAATATCGCGATTTTGCGCCCGGCAATTCCACATGGTATTGCCGGGAAAACATAAATGAAAAGCAATGGTTTCTTTTTTTTCAAATAAAATATCACAAATCAAGGTAAGACAAAACACTGCGTATACACCACGGTGGATTGTATTCATTATGGATGCATTTCTAAGTTTTTGCGCAGTTGCTGTAGCATCCCTCATTTTGTTTAATTTTAAATGGGAGAACATTCAGTTATTGCCATTAGTACGCATTATTGCTGTTGTAATGGGAGTGCGTTTGGCCAGTTTTCTATTTGGTAAAACGTATTCCGGGATAATACGCTATACGGGTACAGAGGATGTACTGCGTATATTTTACGTATTAACAATAGGCGAGTGTGTATTGTTGACAATAAACGCGCTTTTCCACTTCTTCATGAAGGATTTGTATATACCTCTAGGTTTTCTTTTGGTTGAGTACGTATTATTGATGTGCGTAATGACGGTGAGTAGGATATTTATAAAAATTACGTTTACTCAGTACTTTGTTTCGGAGAAAGAAGTAAAGAATGTTATTATTTGCGGTAGCGATGAATACGGAATGATGGCTAAGCATGCACTTGATAACTCGGTAGATGAAGCTTTTAATATCGTTTCATTTATTGATATTGATGGCATGAAGGCAGGAAAAATCTTAGAGGGAGTAAAGATTAATAAACTTGACGCTTTACCAGAGCTTTTAACACGCCAAGAGGTAGATAAAGTGATTATTGCGAAAAAAGTTATTGTCCCTGATAAGAAGAAGTATATAATAGAAACCTGTTTGCAACATAATGCGCAGGTGCTTGAGGTTCCGGTATTTAAACGTTGGATTAGCGGAGAACTTAATGTAAAGCATATACGCAGCATAAAGATTGAGGATTTGCTAAACCGTGGAGTTATTGAGTTGGATGAGATGATTGTGCGTCGTCAGATATTGAACAAAACAATATTGGTAACGGGTGCAGCTGGTTCCATAGGTAGTGAGATTGTTAGACAGTTGACAAAGTTCAAACCAGGGCAGATTATTTTATTTGATCAGAACGAATCTCCACTATACGATATAGAATTGGAGCTTTCGGAATCGCTTTTATTTAAAGATTTTAAAATTGAGATTGGTGACATACGTGATTTGAAGCGTATGGAACAAATATTTATTGAATATAGTCCGGACATTGTGTATCATGCGGCAGCGTACAAGCACGTGCCAATGATAGAACTACACCCTATAGAAGGAGTGAAAACTAATGTTATGGGGACTAAGAATGTTGCAGACCTTTCCATAAAGTACGGAGTTCAGAAGTTTGTCATGATATCGACAGATAAGGCTGTGAACCCTACCAATGTAATGGGAGCAACGAAACGTGTTGCCGAAATATATACACAATCGTTAAATGGTAAGTCGACAACAGCATTCATAACCACACGTTTTGGTAATGTATTGGGATCTAACGGGTCTGTGATACCGCGTTTTGCGAAACAAATTGAAACGGGTGGTCCAGTAACAGTTACACATCCAGAAATTACGCGTTTCTTTATGACGATACCGGAGGCTTGTTTGTTGGTACTCCAAGCTGGAGCCTTAGGTAATGGAGGAGAAATTTTTGTATTTGATATGGGCCAAGGAGTTAAGATTGTTGAATTGGCACGTAAGATGATAAAATTATCTGGTTTTGAAGTTGGCAAGGATATACAAATAGTTTTTACTGGATTACGTCCAGGAGAGAAATTGTATGAAGAGTTGCTAAATGTTCAGGAGAATACTTTACCTACACTGCACGAAAGAATAAAGCGTGCAAAAGTACGAGAGTATGATTATGAAGAGGTTAAGAAAGAAATTAGCGAGCTGTTAACTATTGTGAATAGACAAGATAATTACGATGTAGTGAAGAAAATGAAAATGCTTGTTCCGGAGTTTAAATCTAAGAACTCTGTATATGAGACGATTGATTTTGAATTAGAGGAGCAAACAGAAATAGTTGATTCAATCTCAGTGGATAGCACTTTAGTTGATGATGCGAAAAGTGTAGATGTTGATACAACTGATGAGGTTGCATTTCAAGTAAAATAGAAGAATGTGAATAGTGAAGCGAAATGGTATGCTATTCGCGTACTTCCACGACAAGAGAAAAAAGTTCAGAAGGTTCTTGACATTCAGAACATCGAAAACTACTTGCCTATAAAAGAAGAAATTCGCCAATGGAGTGATAGGAAAAAGAAAGTAGAAACGCCAATTATTTCCGGTTATCTATTTGTGAAGATAACAATGAAGGAGCGTGAGGTGGTTTACTCGACAGATGGTGTTTCAAAGTTTGTAAGTAATGCTGCTGGACCCATAAGTATACCGGAAGATCAGATTGAGCGCCTCCGTTTTATGGTGAAAAGAACAAATGGTGACGTAGAGTTTACCGAAATAAAAGTGGTTAAAGGAGATAGCATACGTGTTATTTCCGGCAATCTTGAAGGATTGATAGGTACATTGAAAGAGGTACAAGGAAAATATAAGGTTGTTATCCAAATAGAAGGGTTAGGGAGCGCGCGCGTTTCTGTACCTGTGAGTATGATTGAGCGGATATAATCAGAATATATTTGAAAGATGAAAGAAGACGATATTATAATTTTAGGTGCACGTGAGCACAATTTAAAGAATATCGATTTAACGATTCCACGAAATAGTTTAACCGTTATAACGGGTTTAAGTGGTAGCGGGAAATCATCACTTGCTTTTGATACGATATATGCCGAAGGGCAAAGAAGATATATGGAGACGTTCTCTGCGTATGCTCGCCAGTTTTTGGGGGGAGGAGAGCGTCCGGATGTGGATAAAATAACCGGACTTAGTCCGGTTATTTCTATTGAACAGAAAACCACGAATAAGAATCCGCGTTCGACAGTTGGTACAACGACGGAAATTTATGATTTTCTCAGATTGTTATATGCTCGTGTAGGTGAGGGATACTCCTATAATACGGGTAAGAAAATGATTAAATATAGTGATGATAAGATCATTGATTTAATTCACTCGGACTTTAAGGATAAACGTATTTTATTACTTTCACCTATAGTAAGAGGCCGTAAGGGACATTACAAGGATTTGTTTGAGTCCCTAAGCAAAAAAGGTTTTCTTACGGTAAGAGTTGATGGACAAATGAAGGACATCACTGTGGGTATGACGGTGGATAGGTATAAGATCCATGATATAGAGCTTGTAGTTGATAAACTTGTAATGAGTAAAGTTGACGAAGAGCGTTTAAAGAAATCCGTAGCTACAGCTATGAGGCATGGAGATGGCATGGTAATGGTAGTGGATGCTGATGGGGATATGATAAAATACTATAGTCGTAATTTAATGTGTCCAGATACCGGATTATCATATCATGAACCTGCTCCCCATACCTTCTCGTTTAATTCTCCGCATGGAGCCTGTTCTAAATGTAAAGGACTTGGTTATGTAAATGCGGTTGATATTGAGAAGATTATTCCTGATAAATCAGAATCGATATATGACGGAGGGATTATCCCATTGGGTAAGTATAAGAATAATCTACTTTTTTGGCAAATAGAGACTATTCTTAAAAAGCACAATGCATTATTGAAGGATAAAATAGAAGATATCCCTGAGGAGGCAATAACGGATATTCTATATGGGTATCCAGGGCAACTAAGGCTTGAAAATAAAGCCATAGGGGTAACGTCGAATAATTTGTACAATTTTGAGGGTATTATTAAATACATAACAATACAAGAGGAGAATAATACATCTAAGAAGGCAAATAAATGGGCTGAGCAATTTATTTCGACAAAAATATGTGATAGATGCAAAGGGCAACGTTTAAATAAGGAGGCATTACATTTTCTGATTGATGAAAAGAACATCACGACAGTTGCCAATATGGAACTGTCGGATTTATTTGATTGGGTTGATACACTCCATGAACGTTTAAGTGAGAAACAGTTACTTATTGCGAATGAAGTATTGAAAGAAATACGAACCCGATTGCAGTTTTTATTGGATGTGGGACTAGAATATTTGTCACTTAACAGACAATCTAGAACATTGTCCGGAGGAGAATCTCAGCGTATAAGGTTGGCTACCCAGATAGGATCGCAGTTAGTGAACGTGTTATATATTTTGGATGAGCCAAGTATTGGTTTGCATCAAAAGGATAATATAAAACTTATCCGTTCTTTGCAACAACTACGCGACAGTGGAAATACTGTTATAGTTGTTGAACACGATAAAGACATGATGGCTAATGCTGATTATATTGTTGATATGGGACCACGTGCCGGAAGAAAGGGTGGAGAAGTTGTAGCAATTGGAACGTATGAGGATATAATAAAAAGTGAATCCTTAACTGCTCAGTATCTAAATGGGGCTAAGAATATAGATATTCCTAATATTAGACGTGAGGGAAATGGTGATTTTATTGTTTTAAAGAATTGTACTGGACACAATCTTAAGAATGTAGATTTGAAACTACCGCTTGGAAAACTTGTTTGTGTAACGGGAGTAAGTGGAAGTGGAAAGTCTAGTATGATTAATGGTACGTTGCGACCAATATTGAGTCAGGCATTTTATAACTCGTTAGATGATTCATTGCCATATGGAGCAATTGAAGGAATAGAACATATTGATAAAGTAGTAGTTGTTGATCAGGCACCTTTAGGAAGGACGCCACGCTCTAATCCGGCTACATATACGGGACTTTTTGCAGATATCCGCAAGATATATGAGAAATTGCCTGAATCGCAAATACGGGGCTATAAAGCTGGTAGATTCTCGTTTAACATGGCGGGTGGACGTTGTGAAGATTGTAAAGGGGCCGGTGTCCGTACGATTGAGATGAACTTTTTACCTAATGTGTATATTGAATGCGAATCCTGCGGCGGAAAACGATACAATAAGGAGACTTTGGAAGTAAGATATCGTGGAAAATCAATAGGAGATGTATTAAATATGACGATTTCTCAGGCTGTAGAGTTTTTTGAGAATGTCTCTTTTCTTCAGCAGAAACTAAAAGTATTGGAAGAGGTAGGATTAGGTTATATTAAACTTGGACAACCTTGTACAACGCTAAGTGGAGGAGAATCTCAGCGAATAAAGCTTGCAACAGAGCTTGCTAAGAAGGATACAGGTAAGACATTGTATTTACTTGATGAACCAACAACTGGCTTGCATTTCGAGGATATACGCATATTGTTGGAGGTTATTCAGCGCTTAGTTGATAAAGGAAACAGTATGGTTATTATTGAGCATAACCTAGATGTTATTAAAGTAGCTGATTATATTATTGATATGGGTCCTGGTGGCGGTAAGCATGGAGGTAGAATTGTTTGCGAGGGCACACCAGAAGAGGTAGCTAAAGCTAAAGACTCGGTAACAGGTCCGTTTATTATGGATGAGTTGAAGTAATAACAGTACGATATAAAAACAGAGAGAGTGGAATATTAAATATTCCACTCTCTCTGTTTTTATATCGTACTGTTTGACTAACTGCCGAAGAACTTGATAATATCATTTACGTTAGCAAGGATAAATAGGCCGAAAACAAATACCATACCTACCATTTGCGCTCGTTCTAGGAATTTCTCACTTGGTTTACGTCGTGTAACAACTTCATATAGTAGGAATAATACATGCCCACCATCGAGCGCTGGGATTGGCAAAATATTAACAACAGCAAGCATAATTGATAGGAGAGCTGTAAGGTTCCAAAATGCTAACCAATTCCAATGAGCAGGGAAGATATTGGCTATAGACGCCATTCCACCAACCGATTTGTAAGCTTCTTCCTTATGCGAGAACAACAATTTTAGCTGTTTAATATATGAACTAATTTGTTCATTACCCATTTTTATACCTGCAGGTATAGCTTGAAAGAAGTTATAATGTTGAGTCACTAAATCAAATTTCGTGTAGGAAGGATTATAATAAATTCCCAATAACCCCTCTGCTCCTAATTGAATAGGATAATTTAATGTATCTCCACTTCGGATAATGGTTGTCTCAATAGTTTGCCCTTTATAGGATTGGACTAGCGTAGTGAATTGATCGTAATAATTAAAGCCTTGTCCGTTAATTGCAATAATCTGGTCTCCCTCTCGAATGCCGGCATCAAAAGCTAATGATGAAGGTGCAAAACTATTAATTTGCACAGTATTCATTGCCATCCTTGGTGTTAGAAGAGGGGACATCTTATAGCTTTTAGATGACATCTCAAGTAACTGCGGTACTAGCGTAGAAGGAATGCTTAAAGTAAGCACCTCGCCATTGCGTTTAACTTGCATTGTTTTTGGTGTGTTAAGCATCACTTGAGGAATAATCTCATCAAAACGCTCAACTGTTTTTCCATCTAACCCTACAATAATATCTCCATTTTCCATGCCCATTTGTTGGAACATAGGATCGCATACAACGCCATAAGTAATATTTTCATTAGGTAAATAGGTTTCACCCCATTTACATAAAATACCAATATATATTGCATAGGCTAGGATAACATTAACAAGTACACCACCAATCATAATTAGTAGTCGTTGCCATGCCGGTTTAGAGCGAAACTCCCAGGATTGAGGTTCATGTTTCATTTGCTCCGTATCCATCGACTCATCTATCATACCTGCAATCTTAACATATCCTCCAAGAGGTAACCAGCCTATTCCATATTCTGTTTCTCCTTTTTTGAACTTAAATAGAGAAAACCAAGGATTGAAAAACATATAAAATTTTTCTACCCTCACTTTAAAGATTTTGGCAAAAATAAAATGCCCGAATTCATGGAATAAAACCAGAAGAGACAGGCTCATTAAAAACTGAAGTACTTTTATTACTATATCCATAGAGTTTGATTTTAGCGCAAGATAATTGTTTTGAAAAAACTTTTACATTAATAGTTATTCTTTTTTAATAGCTCAAGCGCAATAATACGTGTTTCTTTATCTGTATAAATGTAGTCATCGAGCGATGGCTTGCTTATATACGAAATTTGTTCCATACAGTTTTCAATCAAAGTAGACATTCCAAGGAACGAACAATGATTGTGTAAAAAAGCATCTACAGCAATCTCATTAGCAGCGTTAAGAATACATGGCATATTTCCACCTTTTTTCATTGCTGCATAGGCTAAGGCAAGATTGCGGAATGTATTCGTATCGGGCTCTTCAAATGTAAGGTTGCTGTATTTTGTAAAATCCAATGGTTGAGCTACACCTCCTAGTCTTTCAGGATAGGAGAGAGCATACTGAATTGGTAAACGCATATCAGGTACTCCCAATTGTGCTTTAACATTTCCATCAATAAATTCAACCATGGAATGGATTATTGACTGAGGATGCACAAGTACGTCAATCCTGTCGGGCGACATTCCAAATAACCATTGAGCCTCCATAACCTCAAATCCTTTATTCATAAGCGAGGCCGAATCGATAGTGACTTTTGCTCCCATATCCCAGTTTGGATGTTTTAAAGCATCTGAAGCCTTTACATCCCTTAGTTGCTCAGCTTTCATGCCCCTAAAAGGTCCTCCTGAGGCAGTAAGAATAAGTTTATTAACCTGAGACATACGTTCTCCGACTAAACATTGAAAGATTGCTGAATGTTCAGAATCTACAGGTAATATACCAACTTTATATTGGTCGACCAATGATGTTATAAGTTCTCCAGCAACTACAAGGGTTTCTTTATTAGCAAGAGCTATTGTCTTTCCTGCCTTAATTGCGTTAATTGTAGGAATAAGTCCACTGTAACCTACTGTTGCGGTAACAACAATATCAATAGTACTTGTAGTTACAACTTGTGCAATGGCATCAGCTCCTGCGTATACTTTAACATCCGTATCTGCTAGTGCTTCTTTTAATTCTATATATTTTGATTCATTGCCAATAACAACGATATTAGGATCGTATTTACGTGCTTGTTGTATCAGTAATTCAATGTTGTTATTGGCTGTTAAAACTTCGACAGCGAATAATTCTTTATGAGCGTCGATTACTTGAAGAGTTTGAGTCCCAATGGAACCTGTAGAGCCAATGATAGCAATTTTTTTCACAATTCTTTTCTAATTATTTAAACTTGATAAAATTTTCCGGATCAAGAGGATTGCCTCCTCTCCACAGTTCAAAATGCAAATGTGCCCCCGAACTTTCCTCTCCGGTGTTACCCACTACAGCCAAAACCTCTCCTGCACGCACGTAGTCGCCTTGTTGTTTTAATAGAACGGAGTTGTGCTTATATATGGATAATAAATTATTTTTATGCTGTACATGTATCACATAGCCTGTTTTAATAGTCCAATCAGCGAAAACAACCATCCCATCAAGTACCGATGTTACTTTAGCATCTTGTTTAGCGACGATATCTGTGCCGAAGTGTTTATTCTTTTCGTTATATGCTCGACTAACAATACCTTCAACTGGTGGGAAGAAATGATAATATTCATTTTCTTGGTTTTTCATCCCAACACTAAGGTTAAAACGTTCTTTTTGTTCAATTTCAGCGCGGAATGCACTTTCAGTTTCAGAAATTGCAAAAGTCATTGTATCAAGTGGCGATACGTTTTCTTGCACTTCTGTCAAAGTTGGGGAATCGGGAAGTGGAGTAACGTTTTGTCCAAATACTTCTCGAAGACCTTGGAAATACTGATCTCTCTTGTATATTTCTTGTTCCAAAGAGTCAGCACGTACCATGTTCGAAATAATTTGTGCTCTTAACTGTCCACTAGGAAATCCGGGAATAAACACCTTTAAGTTGGTGAATGCTAATAATATAATAATAAGAGCTGTGCCGATAACAGCTACAACACTCATTGTAATTATTCCATGTAACATTGAAAGTTTTGCACTGAATGTTTCTTCCAATGTCGTATCGTTAGTTACAGTAATCTTATATCTAAATTTGAGTTTATCCCAAAGCTTCTTTTTCTTAATACGCATAATGATTCTATTTAGCATCCCAAAATTATAAAATTATGGAGAAACTTACGAAATCAATGGCATAATATTGTTTAATTCTTACCTATAATACTCATATAATAGAGAAGATTTCAGTTATTGCGTAATGACGCCGTTAACCTGATCTGGGATGGCAAATTGCAATATACGTAAATTAAATACTGGAATTACAGCCATAATATGGTCAAAAATATCGGCCTGAATATGTTCGTACGGAACCCATGATTGCTCATAAGTAAAGCAATATATTTGTATAGGCATCCCAGCTGCAGTAGGTTGTAGCTGTCTTACCATATGCGTCATGTCAGTATTGATGTTTGGATTATTAGCAATCCACATATCCATATAGTGCCTAAATACACCAATATTACTTAGGCGGCGTTCATCAATTATTAGGCTTTTGTTGCGGTTAACTTCAGCCAGTTCATTTAATGACAGTTGTATATATTCACCCAAAATCTTGGATGATTTTAAGGTTTCTATCTCGTCATCTGTAAGGAAATGGACACTTTCCATGTCAATATTTATACTTCTACATATGCGGCGTCCATTTGAATCCTGCATTCCTCGCCAGTTGATAAATGAGCTAGAAACCAATTGGTATGTGGGTATCGTGGAAATGGTCATATCCCAGTTCTGCACTTTTACGGTGTATAAATTTATCTCAAGTACAGTACCATTTGCAAAGTTATTTTGCATCTCTATCCAATCACCAATCCTCAGCATATCGTTAGCAATAAGCTGTATCCCTGCAACAAATCCTAGAATAGAATCCTTAAATATTAACATTAGGACAGCAGCAAATGCTCCCAATCCGACAATTAAATTCTTAGGCGATTTATTAAAGATAATACTAAATATCACTATAAGGACAATGCAATATAGAAATATCTTTGTTATTTGAATAAATACAGTAATTGGCCTATTCTTAGAGATAGGATAACTCTCATAGATTTTGTTTATAGCATTTAAAAGTGAATTAAATATTAGGAGAAATACAACACTTATCCATATATATATAATTTCACGAATCATACGATCATGATTGAGATTTATATATAGTAATGCAAAATGAAGTGCTATGGGTGGAATTAAATACGTTATCTTAGAAAAGAAACGTTCGTTGTATAGAATATCATCCCAGTGCGTTTTTGTTTTGCCAATAAGTTTAAGTATTAAACGTGATATATATCTGCGTATAATGACAAAAATTAATGCGCTAATAAGAAGCACAATCGCAACAATTAGAGCATCATGCACAAGAAGCTCCATTTCGTGATTGTGTATATTAGTCCCAATACGTTCAATCCATTCGCTTTTCAATAAAGCTGCTGAATCTTCATGACTAAGCAGTGTATCCGAATGTTTTTGTGGTAACATAGTCGCGAAGTATAAGTTTGATATTAAAATTAAGTTAAACGATATATTCTACTTAATACTTACTCGTAATTACACATATATTTGTTACAAATAGATAAAACTTTATGATAATGAAAAAATTAATTACCTTTTTTATGACTGGAATGTTAAGCATTGGCATGCTTAGCGCGCAGGAGTTAAGTTCTCCTGTCCCTCAAGATTCCAAGACCATAGTAGGAAAGTTGCCTAATGGTATAACCTACTATATACGCCACAATCAGGAGCCAAAAGATCGAGCTAGTTTCTATATAATTCAAAACGTTGGTGCATTACTGGAAAATGATGATCAAAATGGATTAGCTCACTTCCTTGAGCATATGGCTTTTAACGGGACAAAAAACTTTCCTGGTAAAGGAATTATAAAAGGATTAGAGAAGCATGGAGTAGAGTTTGGGCGCAACGTAAATGCCTATACAGCTTTTGATGAAACGGTTTACAACATTAGTTCTGTACCTACAACACAGGAATCTCTTCTTGACACATGTCTATTAATTTTACATGATTGGTGTGATATGCTGCAATTAGAGGACGCTGAGATTGATTCAGAACGAGGTGTAATTTCTGAGGAGTGGAGAACACGCCGTAATGCCCGTTTCCGCATACAAATGCAGACACTTCCAGTACTTTTGGCTGGTTCAAAATATGAAGTTCGTGATGTAATTGGCGATCTTAATGTAATTAAAAACTTCAAATACAAAACACTTCGTGATTTTTACCATGATTGGTACAGAACCGATTTGCAAGCAATTGCTGTAGTTGGAGATTTTGATGCTAAACAAATGGAACAAAAAATACAAAAACTTTTTGCATCCATAAAACCGATTGATAATCCAAAACCGCGCCCATTCTTTGAAGTGCCAGAGAATATTGAACCACGTTTTGCATTAGCTACCGACAAGGAAGCGCAGTCTTCATCAATTGCAATGACAATACGTCACAAAGCAGCCGATGCAACAGTTAAGAATTCTCACCAAGCTATTAAAGACGATTTAATTATTGGTTTCTATAACGCAATGTTAGGTGCTCGTATCTCTGAATTAATGCAAAAAGGAAACCCTCCATTTGTTAATGGTGGTATTGGTTTTGGTGGTTTTGTTCGCGGGTATAATGCCTATAACATTTCTACTACGGCAAAACCAAATGAAGAGGCAGAAGCGTTACGCGCCATCTTAACCGAAAATGAGCGTGTACGTCGTTATGGTTTCTCACAAAGTGAATTGGATCGAGTAAAAGCAAATACGCTTGCAGGTTTAGAGTCATCTTACAAACAAAAAGATAAGATAGACAATGATAGCTATGCATCAGAAATGCAGTCGCACTATCTTGAGCAAGAGCCTTTAATGGATTTTGATTATTACTATGACTATGCTACCAAGCTAATCCCGCAAATTACTGTTGAGGAAGTTTCGGCAAAAGCTAAGGAATGGTATACTCCTGAGAATAGAGTAGTTATTATTCAAGGGCCATCTGAGAATGCTAAGCACCTTACAAAAGAAGAAACCTTTGCAATTATTGAGGAAGTAGAGAAAAGTGAAATCGCGAAATATGACGATGGCGCAGTAGGTTCTGATTTAATTGAGGGCGACCTTGTAGGTGGCAAAATTATATCAACAAAGGAGATTCCTCAATTTGGTGCAAAAGAGTGGACTTTGGATAACAACATAAAAGTTATCTATAAGAAAGCTGATTATGAAAAAGACGAAGTTACACTTGCATCATACAGTAAAGGTGGTACCTCTCTTTATTCGGTTGATATGCTTCCTGCAGCTTCGAATGCTGCTGGTATGATTGGTGCTTATGGGCTTGGCGATTATGATGCTGTAGCATTGAAAAAAATTATGGCTGGGAAAATGGCAAATTGCGGTGTTAATATTAGCGGTTTATCAGAGTCTGTATCTGGAGCTTCTACTCCTGCCGATGTTGAAACCATGCTGCAATTAATGTATCTACGTTTCACCAAGCCTCGATTTGATGCTGATGCACACCAAGCAATGATGAGCAGAAACTATGCTCAAATTGACAACATGCAGAAGAACCCATCTAAAATTATGCGCGACTCTATGAACCTAATCGTAACGAATTACAATGAGCGCACATTATTATTCAACAGAGAATATCTTGATAAAATAACTCTAGATAAAGTTGAGAAAGTTTATAGAGAACGTTTTGCTAATCCTGCAGACTTTACATTCTTTATTGTGGGAAATATCGACGAGGAGCAATTACGTCCATTGGTTGAAAAATACTTTGGATCTCTACAAACAGACAAGAGCAGAGAAAAATGGGTTGACAACAAGGTTCGCAGACCAAAGGGAAAAGTGGAGAAAGAGATAGAAATAGCTCTTGAAACTCCTAAAGCTACTGTACAGACATTGTTTGAAAAACAAATGCCTTACTCGGTACAATACAGCGTTTATAATCGTATTCTTAAAGGAATCCTTGATTTACGTTACACTGAGAACATCCGCGAAAAAGAAGGAGGAACTTATGGTGTTGGTGTATCAACAGCTTCGTCAATGGAGCCGTACGCTAGTTATAGCGTGAACATGGCATTTGATTGTGATCCTGATAAAGCAAAACATCTTAAGTCTTTAATTTATAAGGAAATTGATGAGATTGTAGCAAATGGGCCAACAGCAGAGGAGGTTGATAAGGTTGTGAAGAACATGAAAAAGAATCATGAGCAATCTAAAAATCACAACAGCTATTGGTTAAACAACATCTATAGTTACTATGTTACTGGTATAGATGGAACCAATCCTAAAAACTTTGATAATATTGTTGATAATGTAACGCCTAAAGACATACAGAAGTTTACTAAAAAACTTTTTGGTAAAGCAGATGTAGTTGATATAATCTTTAAGCCAAAACAATAAACACATAAAAAAAGCCTTGCAATTCTGCAAGGCTTTTTTTATGTGTTTATTGTTATTTTCTTGTTTCTTCAAGTAAGCCGCGTCCGGTTTTTACCAACTCCTCTTTCTCTTTCATACGAGTAACAATGTTGTCAAGAACACCATTAATGAATGAACCGCTCTTTGCCGAACTGTACGATTTAGAAATCTCGATAAATTCATCTAAAGTAACTTTTACCGGGATTGATGGGAAATTACGTAACTCAGAGATAGCCGCAGATAAAATTACGCGGTCAATATCAGAAATACGTTCCACCTCCCAGTTAGGTGTAAACTCTTCAATTAATTCAAGGTTGTTAGCGTTTTCCAAGATAGTTTTACGCAGCAATTTCTTACCATATTCGCTATCGTCTGGCTCATGGAATATAGGGAATAAAATATTTTTCTCAGGAGTCGCGTTTTCTCGAACATTCTTCAATGTCTTATAAACAATACTGAAAACTAAATCGAAATCGTCATTCCAGAAAATACTCTTATCCTCAAAGCTTTCAAATAATTGTTCATCCTGAGCTAAGATCTCGGTGAAGATATCCATAATAAACTGTCTGTGTTCCTCGTAAGATACAGTTTTAGCGCTCATGTATGTTTTATACAAATCGCTTTCCATAAGTTTATTTAGGAAATAAGTAACAGTTTCTGTTTCATTACTCCATGAAACAAAACGAGTATTTATATTGGATTGAAATTGGAGATTGTTCTCAATGATGTCGAAGACTGGGTTTTCTATGAATCGTGTATTAGGATTTAAATCCTCTTTCGTAGCATATCGACGGTTACGTGCGTTGTCGATTCTAAGATAGGCTGTGCGTCTCATCTCAAGCATTAGCTGGAGAGTGTAGAAATACAGATCGCTACTTTTTGAAAGACTGCTTGTTAGGTTATGCTCAATCTCGCCTAGTGTAACACTTTCACGTTTAATGTACGAATACAATAATTGCAATACCTTAATACGAATTAATCTTCTACTTGTCATTGTTGTAAAGAACTATGACTCAACAGGTGAGTCTTATATTAATACTAAATATGTTTTCAATAAAAAAAGCTAACCAGAACAGCATAAAAAGCGTATGTCCTAATTAGGAGTTGCAAAAGTAAGAAAATAAAATGAATTTAATATCTTTGTAAAGTAAGTTTTACCAATATTTAAGTAATGAAATGATCAGTAAACGTATGTCATAACAACTTATACGTAACTGATTGTGAAACCAATAGATCAACCTATATATTAAACAAATTATATGAAGTACATATCAAGAATTGTTTTAAAGTTAGCAGGCTGGCGTTTTAAAGGCGATTTCCCTACGCAAAAAAAGGCAGTAATAATCTCTGTACCTCACACCTCCGGTTGGGATTTTGTTTGGGGTAAACTAGTTTTTATGAGTCATGGCATGGACACCTATATATTAATGAAGAAAGAGTTCTTCTTTTTTCCCCTTGGCATATTATTACGTGCGTTGAATGTAATACCGGTGGATAGAGGCAATAAGGAAAATAAGATTGTTGATACAATGGTGGAGGAATTTGCCAAAAGAGATTCGATGTACTTGACAATTACACCTGAAGGTAGTAGACGTAAAAGGAAAAAATGGAAAAAAGGTTTTTTGGCTATTGCTTTAGCAGCTAAGGTACCTGTGTACCTTGGACAAATTGACTATAAATATAAATTCTGTGAAACAGGACCTCTGTTCTGGCCTACCGGCGATATGGATGCTGATATGGAATATGTAATGAACCACTACAAGAATGCACATCCTCGTCATCCGGAACATTTTTCTACTGGAGAGTAAACTATAAACGTCACATAAAGATCATAAATCTTTATGTGACGTTTATAGTTTACACCTAAAAGCATGTAATTATATAGAATAAGTAAAAATAACAGCACAAATAAGTTTAATTATTTAGCTGTTTTTTTTAGTTTTGCAATACACATAAGCGTATACATAAGATATAAATAAATATAGAAAGACATGATAGAAATTAAATCTGATATCCACTGGGTTGGAGTTAATGACCGCCGTACAGCGTTATTCGAGAATTATTGGCCATTACCTAAAGGCGTTGCGTACAATTCCTACATTATTAATGATGAAAAAGTAGCCTTAATCGATACAGTTGAAAAGGGTCACATGGATGATTTCTTTGTGCAAGTTAAAAATGTACTGGGCGATAAAAAAGTGGACTACCTTATAGTAAACCACATGGAACCAGACCATTCTGGTGCTATACGTACATTATTGTCACATTATCCGGACATGATAATTGTTGGAAATAAAAAAACATTTCCAATGCTAAAGCATTATTATGGCGATGTTGAGAATAAAATAGAAGTTGCTGAAGGTGATACATTGTCTCTGGGGAAACATACGCTACAATTTTTTATGATACCAATGGTACACTGGCCTGAGAGCATGGTATGTTATGAGCAGCAAACCAATACCTTGTTCAGTAACGATGCCTTTGGAGCTTTTGGAACCTTAGATGGCGGTATCTTTGATGATGAACTCGATTTACAGTATCTTGAGGGCGAAATAAGCCGTTACTACTCAAATATAGTGGGAAAATACGGACTACCTGTGCAGGCTGCACTTAAAAAACTTGGTGGACTAACAATTAATATGATATGTCCTAGTCACGGACCTATATGGCGCTCTCATATTGCTGAAATTCTTACTAAATATCAGCGATGGAGTAAATATGAAACTGAACCGGGTGTAGTAATTGCCTTTAGTTCTATGTATGGACACACGGAAGCGATGGCCGATCAGTTAGCACGTTACTTAGTTGAATACGGAGTTAAAAAAGTACGTGTATACGATACCTCAAAAACACACTCATCATATATCATTGACGATATATTCCGTTTTAATGGTGTTCTACTTGGTAGTAGCGCATATAATGGAGGGATGTTCCCGGGAATGGAAACTTTATTATGTGAATTAGAGAATATGGGTATTAAGAATCACTACTTCTCAACATTTGCAAATATGACTTGGGGTGGTGGAGCAATGAAGCGCTTCAAAGAATTTGCAGAAAAAATAAAATGGGAAGTTGTGGCAGACGAGGTTGAGGTTTCCGGAAGTATGACCACATCCGATAAAGACAGATGCCGCGCCATTGCAAAAGCTATGGCCGAGAAGGTTAACGGTTAAGGATATCCTTTTATCCATAAGTATATAAAATAAAACGAAGGTGCGATTCAAAAACGCACCTTCGTTTTGTTTTATAATATAGCCATTCACTTCGAGTGGATATTTAATAGAATTTCTAGACAAAACTTTGCCACAATGTTGGGACACCTGCCAAAAAAAGAGATGTGTTTTTAAGCACATCTCTTATATCAGGTTGTTATTTTAATCCTTTCTTAATTGCTTCAACCACTCTGTCTCGTAGTTCAGCAGTTGTTTCCTCCTCTTTAGGATAAATAGGAGGAAGGAAATCAACATCAATTTTATTTCCCAAACGGGGCAAACGTAGTTTGTTGTAAGTAGCCTTTTCTCCTCCGCTAATTGCAATAGGAACAATAGGAATATTAAGTGCTTGACTCAATATAGCAAAGCTCTCTTTAAAGTCTTTTAGGCTTCCATCTTTGGAACGTGTACCTTCAGGGAATATAATAATATCATTACCTTGCTTTAATACCTGGTACATTTGTTGTAGGGACGAGCGTACATTTTTATTAATATCCATAAGGATAATGTTATTACGCTTAGCCATAAATAGTTTAAATCCGCTTTGGAAGTGTTTATCTTTAGCAAAGAAATAAGTCTTTTGAGTCTCTTTCCATCCTAGCTTAGAGGTAATAAATACGCCGTCAAATCCACTGCGGTGATTAGCCACTAGCAAACATGGTCCTTCCGGAATATTGTTTCTTCCTTCCGATTTAAAGCGATAAACTAAATGGAAAATCGTTTTTATAAACGCATTCATAAACCAGTGAATGAAACCTGAATGTGGTATTTCCACCTCCTCTGTATTCGATTCAAATACCTCTTTCCAAGATAATTTACCTTCGGTCGAAATCTCGTTGGCATTCTTCTCTACATATTCTGTAAGTTTATTAAGCGTAGATAACTCATCAAGTAGTTCTTCGTCAATACGGATATTGAAACGTTCCTCGATAGAGGTTAAAAGAGCTACGCGTCCCAATGAATCAAGTGCTAAATCAATCTCAAAATGATCATCGCCCACGGCCTTCATTCCGGTTTCTGTCTCCACCATCTGTTTAAGGATAATGTAAGTCTCGCTCTTGTTTGTTAAATCCTCCTCTTTTGGTGCTTCCTCTTTGTTCTTTCCACTTACTAAATCGGATAATTTGAAACGCTGAATTTTACCCAAACGAGTTTTAGGCAGTTCAAAGGATGTGATATGGAAACGCTTAATACGCTTATAGCTCATTGCGGCCGCATTGTATTTTTCAATAACGGTTTTAATAGCCTCTTCAATATTAACACCTGTATTTGAACGTATCTTTTTCATATCCGGAAGTGCTAAAGCCTGCAAAATATCATCCTTTAGGAAAACTGCAATTTCTTTAATCTCCGGCGCATGGTGCATAATTTCCTCTTCAATCTCTACAGGATTGATATTTTTTCCATTCGAAGTAACAATAATTTCCTTGATACGTCCGGTAATGCGTAGCCCGTATTTAGGATGCATTTCCCCGGTATCACCCGTATACAACCAACCATCACGTATTATTTGAGCCGTTTCCTCCGGTCTGTTGTAATAACCCTGCATAACGTTAGGTCCTTGTACACAGATCTCATTTTTCTCGGTAAAACGTAACTCTAATCCTGGAAGTAAACGTCCGCTGTAACCAACTTTACGTTCGCCTGGACGTGTAAATGCAATCATAGGTGCACATTCCGTCATACCATATCCCTCTAGAACATAGAATCCAAGCGTTTTTAAAATTTTCCCCGACTCAGCAGGTAATGCAGCTCCTCCGCATACAAAATACTTCATGTGACCGCCAAATTTTTCATGGACAGACTTAAATATTGTACGAGAAAAACTATCGCTACCGATAAGTGCAGCTAAACGGAAAATCATGCGAGTGGCAAAGGAGGCATTAATCTTTGTCATAATTCCTTTTGCCAACGCCTCATATAAACGTGGAACACCAATAAAAATGGTAACTTTTCCGCGTTGAAGTGTATTGATAATACTTTCGGCAGTTAAGCCGTCTGCAATATGTACTGTACCTCCGGCAAAAATTGTTGCGGCTAATGATCCGGCAAATGGGAAAATATGATGTAATGGCAGAATTAAAAGCACCTGACTCTCTTCATTGAAGATGCTCACCGAATTAATAACTGCGTCAATATTATACCATATGTTTTTATAAGATAACATAACTCCTTTTGGCGAACCAGTAGTACCAGAAGTGTAGATAATGGCAAGGGTTTTCTCAAAATCGCCCATCGGGATCTCTACCAGTGGTAGTGCATCGGCACCTTCTAAATTGATATCCTCAAACGTAAGGATTCGTGGTTCATAGCCTTCAATCTGTTCAATGGTTTCCACCACCATTGCTTTGTTAAGCGGAGTAGTAAAAATTACTTCCGGCTTGCAGTCATTGGCAATATATTTTAATTCCTTTGTCGTTGAAAGTACATCCACCGGCACAACTATCGCTCCCAAACGCATTGCCCCATAAATGGCAAATACATAATTCGGATTATTATCCGAAAATATCATCACCTTCTCCGGAACGCTGTTCATTGCTGAAAAATGTTCGGCATAACGGGACGAATACTGCATTAATTGCTTGTATGTATATGTCTCATCTTTATAGGTTAGCGCAACCTTTTCTCTTAGTTTTAACATCTTGGTTAAATTTTTTAATTCCTTGACAAAGATATGCTATTTTTGGAATAAAACGTATTCATACCATGAAAGGATAGCATATTACTCTTAAACGTTCGTAAAATTAGTAATTACTACTATTTTGCTCTCTACTTTTTGGTTTGTGCCCCTAAATTAATGGATGTGACATAGTAACATTAGGTCATCTCTATAAGCCCTCAGCATCTTCTCCCTGTTTGCCCTCTGGTCTCGCCCTGGTTACACGCTATTAAATAGGCATTAACTCCGCATCAAGTTCGTATTAACTTCGAGTCTATAGACACGAATATAACACGAAGTTGATACGAACTTAATACGAACTTGATAGAGAGCAACCAGAGTGAGACCAGAGGGCAAACAGGGAGAAGCTATTATGCAGAAGTGAAAGAAATTGCTAGGAGATGTACCAGAGACATGTCTTTACTAAATTCAATATTTGAACTTGTTTAATTTATATTATCAAACGAGTTGTAAAATAGCGTAATAAATTGATTTACAGAAATAACATGGATTTATTTTGAGTAATTTTGTGTATAACCTAATAGGAAAACGAAAGATGAGAATAGGAATAATAGGTGCAGGCAACATGGGGCGCTCCATTGCTTTGGGTGTTTTGAGTAAGGGGTTAGCGGAATCGCATCACATTATCATGTCTGCGAAAAGCGAAGCAACATTGAATAAAGTGCTTAAGATAAATAAAGATATCAATGTAACTACTTTTAATGCGCAAGTTGTTAATGAGTCAGATATTATAATTCTTTGCGTAAAACCATGGCAACTAGAGGATGTGTTGCAGGAGTTGGTTCAAAAATCGGATATACGTAGTAAAATTGTTATTTCGGTTGTTGCCGCTAAAAGTTTTGACGTAATAGAAAATATTATTGGTGCGGATACTCCGCTATTTCGAGTAATTCCCAATACAGCTATCGCGGTAGATAAAGGAATGACGTTTATAGCTACGCGTAACACGACGTCCGTTCAAGATCAATGTGTACAAACGGTTTTTGACTCGATGGGAGAGTCAATGTTTGTATCTGAACAGATGTTGGAGGCTGGCACATCCTTATCGTCCTGTGGAATTGCATTTGCGTTAAAATACTTGCAATCGGCAATTGTGGCCGGGATGGAGGAAGGGTTTGAACGTGCGGATTCGCGAGCAATTGTTTTACAAACCATGCGTGGTGCTCTAGCTCTTTTGGAGGAAAACGGAACAACACCTCAGGAGGAAATAGATAAAGTAACAACGCCAGGAGGATTAACATTAAAAGGACTTGAGGCAATGGAAAACAAAGGTTTTACATTATCCGTAATAGAGGGAGTAAAGCAAAGTAAACCATGACGACAGAGTATAAACGTATAGTTGTAAAGATTGGGAGTAACGTTTTAACACGTCCCGATAGGAGAATAGATATTACCCGCCTTTCTTCGCTTGTAGATCAAATAGCTACATTGCGGGAGGCGGGTATTGAAGTAATTATGGTGTCCAGTGGAGCCGTAGCATGCGGAAGGAGTTTGTTAAATGTGGAGCGAAAGCTAGATGAAGTGTCTGCTCGCCAAATATACTCTTCTGTAGGACAAGCTAAACTCATACATCTTTACTGGGAGTTGTTTGGTGAATATCAAATGACTTGTGGGCAGGTGTTGACAACAAAGGAAAGTTTTGCGACAAGAAGACACTACTTAACACAGCAAAATTGTATACGTTGTATGTTAGAGAATGAGGTAATCCCTATTGTAAATGAGAATGACACGGTTTCCGTGACAGAATTAATGTTTACGGATAATGATGAATTGTCAGGGATGATTGCCACAATGATGGATGCCCAGGCATTAATAATATTGAGTAACATTGATGGTTTGTATGATGGCGATCCACGTAATCCCTCAAGTAAAGTAATAGAACGAGTGGAATCTAAGGCTAAGGATTTGTCTACATTTATACAAACCTCAAAATCATCATTTGGCCGAGGAGGAATGCAAACCAAAACCAGAATAGCACAGAAGGTTGCATCTGAAGGGGTTGAAGTGATAATAGCCAATGGCACGCGCGATAATATATTACCCGATTTGCTTTTTGAGCCCACTAAAACTGTTTGTACCCGATTTGTGGCAGCTCCCCAGCCTCTATCCAATGTAAAACGCTGGATAGCGCATAGTGAAGGATTCGCGAAAGGTGCAATTTATTTGAACCAGGGGGCATATGAGGCAATGTTTGCAGCGCATGCTACTAGTATTTTACCCGTTGGCGTGAATAAAGTTGAAGGGCAATTTGAGAAAGATGATATTGTACGCGTTTATGGGCCGAATGGCGAATATGTGGGAGTTGGTAAAATAAATTATGATAGTGAAAAAGCACAAGCAATAGCCGGTGAGGCAGGAGCCCGCGCAATGATTCACTATGATTATCTTTTTGTAGAATAAAAAATTTCCGTTATGACTGAGCTATTTCAAGCTGCTCGTGTGGCTGCCAGAGAGTTAAACCTCTTTTCGCCCCAATTGATAGATGAGGTATTACGTACCGTGGCAAATCGTTTACGTGAACGTGTAGAGTATATTTTGTGCGAAAATGCGAAGGATTTAGAAATGTTGTCTATTGACAACCCGATGTACGATAGATTACTGTTAAACAGAGATAGAATAGAGCTCATTGCTCTACAAATGGAACATGTGGCATCCTTACCGTCGCCGATAGGACATGAGCTTGACAAAGTAATGCGTCCCAATGGATTGTTAATACGGAAGGTTTCAGTTCCCTTTGGAGTTATAGGTGTTATCTATGAGTCCCGTCCTAATGTAAGTTGCGATGTTTTTGCACTTTGTTTAAAATCCGGAAATGTTTCCGTTTTAAAAGGAGGGAAAGAAGCTCGTTTCTCAAATGAAGCTTTAGTTGGAGTAATTAGAGAGGTTTTAAATGAGCTGGAACTTCCGGAGGAATTAGTAACATTGTTGCCAAGTACGCGCGAAGCTACAGCTGCTCTACTTGGTGCAGTGGGATGGGTGGATCTGATTATTCCACGTGGAAGCAAGGGATTAATTGATTATGTGAGAGACAATGCCAAGGTTCCTGTTATTGAAACAGGTGCCGGAATATGCCATACTTATTTTGATGAATATGGACGCGCGGATATTGGTGCTTTAATAATTAATAATGCAAAAACACGGAGAGTATCCGTTTGTAATGCCTTGGATACATTAATTATCCACTCCGCAAGGATTGCAGAATTACCTTCATTGTGTTGTTTATTGGCAAAGAGTAATGTTATTATAGAGGCTGATGCGGCTGCTTATGCAAGTTTAAAAGGTCATTATCCTGATGGCTTATTGTTGATGGCAGACGAGGCAAGTTTTGGGACGGAATTCCTAGCATATAGAATGTCCGTAAAGACCGTGGACTCTATTGAAGAAGCTTTAGAACATATAAACAGACATACTTCACATCATAGTGAGGCTATAATTTCAGACAACGCAACGCATGTAGCTTACTTTGAGCAGGATGTTGATGCCGCTTGTATATATGTAAATGCATCTACCGCTTTTACTGATGGTGGTGAATTTGGTTTTGGAGCAGAGATTGGCATTAGTACTCAAAAACTACATGCTCGGGGACCTATGGCATTGCGTGAATTAACTAGTTATAAGTATATAATTGAAGGGGATGGACACATAAGATAGTGTAGTTATATTCCGAGATTATGAAGTGACATAGTTTACTATAGTGTAGACCACTGTGTGTAAATAGACGATGTATTGTAAATAGCCTCAATCTACATGCGCAGGTGTTTCTGTTGGTTTTAAAAGGATTATTTATAAACTATATTTGAATAACTAAAAAAGCAGAGTCAATATCGACTCTGCTTTTTTAGTTATATTCAACAAGTTCCACTTGGCTTATCAATCATTTTTAGACTGCATCTAAGTTCGTAACGGTAAACAAAGAAGGCCGTGAGCAAATAGAAGAGTACCAATGCCCATTCAAATAGATAATAAAAACGAATGCTACTTAAAGGCGCATCGCAGGATGCCATTTGGACATAACCTTGAATTCCGTATGTTGATGGAAATATGGCCATTAAATGTTGCCAGAATTTTGGAATGCTTGCCCATGGCCATGAAATCCCTCCGGCAAAGATTAGTGGTAAGGATGTAAATGTAAATATAATGAGAGGTAATTCTCTTCCTTTGACAATGCATGAAAAGGTCATAGCCATAAGTATGGATGCAAGAACAAAGGGTAGAAGAAATAATTGAATCTCCCAGAAATCCGATAAATGTGGTAGTTTAAATATGCGCGGAACAATATTCATTGTCCAGAATGTAGTTAGAATTGAGAAAGTAACGTAGCATAAAGCTTTACCGGTGATGATACGTAATGGACCAAAGTAGTGATGATTAAGCGGAATGAGACGTTTGTTTCTGTTTCTTTCCCTTTGTGTGCCGGCCAACATACCAATGCCTAGTAATAGAGATTGCTGAATAACCAATAGTTCAACGCCCGGCATAATGAAGGTAGCAAAACCACTTGTTGGATTATATACAGCCAACGAGGTGTTTTTTACGGGAGTTATAGCAACGGATAATTGCCTAAGTGTGGCACCTGGTAGTTGCTGTGCCTGGAGTTGTGCGCTCATTGCATTATTGACATTGGTGCAGGCAGCTGCAAAGATACGATAGTATATCATGGAGTATACTGCACTGTAGAGCATAACGTGCGATTGCTCGCCTCGTAAAATGTTCCGTTCAAAGTCTCTGTCTAAGCTGACAATGGCATATGCCTTTTCCCGTGCCAATGCAACTTTTGCTTCCTCAAGACTGGAGGCATATCCTGCAACCTTGACCTGTTCTGTGGCATCTAACATACGGCAGTATTGACGCGATAATGCAGTGCGCGCATTGTCTACAATTACTACGGGAACATTGCGGGGTGTTTGTGGATTGTATATGAGACCATACATTATTGGATACCCGAAGGGTAATAGAAATAGAAAAATCATAACACCGAAGTCATGAAATATGGTAATAAATTCATGACGCCAAATGTATGCGCAATCAATTAAAGCTTGATAGATTGGATGATTTTTATGGTTGTTTGTATTTGTCATAATCTATGGAATATATTCTTGTTTGATATATGCTTTTTTTATACGCCACAGTAATAGCATTGGAGGGAAAACAAATAATGTTAGGAACATAAAATGTTTAAGACTATACACTACCGGCATTCCTTCCAAAGCTCCATTGGCGTAAATCATAAAGTAATGTCGAGCAGGATAAAGATTTGACAATATCTGCATAATGCCATACATGGAATAAATAGGAAGGGAAAAACCTACAATAGAAAAACCTATGATACCCATAAGGCTTGCTAAACTCATACTGATACGCAAAATTGGAATAATGCCAAAGAAAAAAATACCTATACATTGACTTGCAACAATCATAGCGAACATTGCTCCAATTAATCGCCAAATGGAACAGTGCAGTGGAAAATGCAGATATCCATATAGGAATGCTAATAGGAATAGGCCAATAAGCATAAATAGTATAGTTTGTGGCAATAATTTTCCAAGAATGACACGAATGATAGAGCGATCGCCTAGAACTAAAAGACGTTTTGAGGTTTTATTTTTTATCTCGATACCCAAGGCATAGATTGTCATAATCATAATGAGTAATTCCATCATAATGGGGAGCATAATGCTACACAGAAAGATAGAATAGTTTAGCCATGGATTACCTATAGGATTAGCTTCCAAAACAATGGGCTGGAGTAAAGGCATTATTTCATTATCATAGTAACCTTTGGCTAAAAGTGTTTGTTTAGCTACGCTAGCGGATGCTAATACGCCTATGGTGCTTAATGCTTTAAAGGAGAATAATCCCGCAACAAAATAGGCCTCGTTGGAGAAGAAGGCTAGGGTAGGTTGTTTGCCGCTCATAGCATCGCGCTCAAAGTTTTCAGGAATGAGCATAAAAGCATAAATCTTATTTTCTTGAAATGCTTTTCGTCCGTCCCCGAAACTTTCATAATCGGCGATGACCTCTACTGAACTCAATGCGTTAAGATTTCGGATAAGCGATCTGGACGATGAGGTATGGTCAAGATCGACAACACCTACAGGCAAACGCACGGGTACACCTTCCCACATAAGTGTGGAGAAAAACAAAAAGCTTATGAGTGGAATGATAACAATACCTACCATATATATTGGTCGGGTAAAGAATGTTTTCCACTCGCGAATAAATACTGCGCGGAATCCTTTTCTTAAATTACTCATTTGTTTTCAAAATGTCTTTTCCAAAGCACTGTCATACCCGGACGAAAACCATCTATAGGATTTGCGGGTTTACAACGAACTTCGAATGTTTTTGCATCATATTGTCCGGTAGTTTTAGTTGCACGCCATATGGCATAACTACCCATATCTCGAATGTAATAAATCTTCATTTTAACTTCTTGATTGTTAAGAGCCGGGATAATGAGATTTAATTCATCGCCCATGCGCATTTCGTTAAGCAGGTCTTCGCGCACGTTAAAGCTTACCCACATGGATTTTAAATCCACCAGACTCATAATAGGTGCACCGGCTCCTACAAGTTCACTAAAAAGAGGATATACATCAGAAACTTGGGCATTGATAGGAGCCAATAGGTGACTATCTGCAAGGACTGCTTCTACTTGGTCTACACCTGCAGAGGCCTGTTCAACCATGGCTGCCGTCATTTCTTTATCTTCTTTTTGAGCTCCTGCAAGTGCTAAATTATATTGTGATTTTGCAGCTTGTGCCGTAGCTACCGATGCCTTGTAGTTTGCTTCAGCTTCGTCTCTCTTTTGTGCTGAAATGACACCTTTATCAAACAATGTTTGCATACGGTTGTATGTTTTCTCTGCAATGTAAACACCTGCTTTGGCCTTTTGCCACATTTCATAGGCTGATTGTATAATTTGAGGACGAGTTCCGACATCGGCTTTCTGATTTTGTGCCTGTGCGGCTGTGCGTTGTGCCTCAACTTGCATAAGTTTTGCTTCGGCCTCTTGCGAGAAGATAGAAACTAGGGTATCGCCTACATGTACATTATCGCCGCGTTGTACATATAATTTGGCAATACGTCCTGTAAGTTTTCCGGAAATGCGCGTTTCATCAGCTTCTGCTTGTCCTTGTATGATTTCATATTTAGGTTTTAGCATAAAGAAACCGAGTACAATAACAATGATAATTGCAACTATTAAGAGTGAAAAAGCTAGAATAAGATTCTTATTCGCTTTTCGATGTTCGGGTGTGTGAGTATTTGTCGTAGTCATAGTATAAATTAATAAATAGTTCCGATTGCTTTTGATAAATAAACCTCACTTAAACGCACTCCAATTTCGGCGTTAATCTTTTCCGACTGTGCTTGTAGCCATGCTGTTTGTGCGTCTAATACATTTTGAGTTGTTAATACGCCTGCTTGAAAACCATATTGTGCATTTTGAAGATTTTCAACGGCTTTAGCCATATTGGTGGTTGTAAGTAAGAGTGTTTTATTAGCTTCTTTTGCTTGGAAGAAGGCTTGACGTACTTGCAACTCAATCATCTCCTTAGCATCTTGTAATTTTAATTGAGCTGTTTCCGTTACCGTTTTTGCAACCTTTAGTGTGTTAATGTTTTTACCCCAATGCAGGATAGGAATAGTAACACCTACGCCTACACTAAACATGCCTTTCATGTTGCGTTGAAATCCGTTATATAAGTTTGGATTCATGAATGAATAACTACCAACGGCGGCAATGTTTGGCAACAAGTCCGAGCGAACGACTCGTTCTTCTTGTTTGCGAATATTTACAACGTGCTCAAGACTTTGTACTTCGGAGCGTTGAGCGTATATTTCTTCCATAGATGGGATGTTAGGTATGTAAGCTTGCGTATTTTCTATTTTATTATCACTCAAAGTATAGTCTGCTTCAATTGGTAAGCCGCATATCTGCGCAAGCAACATTTTGGATAAGGTTAATCCGTCGGAGACTTTAGTATAAGCGACTTCAGCTTCGTTCATCTTAACGGCTACATTGAGCTCGTCTGATTTTGTGGCAACTCCGGCATCGTACATTTCTTTAATGTCATATGTAAGTTGCTGTAATAACTTGACATAACTCTCGGTCATAGTTTTTTTATATTCAAGGGATATCACTTGCCAATAAGCTTGATCCACTTTTACAATTAGGTCGGATGCGGCTGTGGAGTACATACTCGTTGCGAGGTCCTCCGCAGTACGGGCAATTTTGTTATAAGCAACAATTTTACCGCCCATAAATAACGGTTGTTTTAAAGAAAGCATTGCAACCCATACGTTATGTATGTCAAATGTTGTTGCATCCTTAAGTTTAGTAGGTAACATGCCGAGTAATTGCTCTAAGGATGGATCTACTTTATCAATGATTGAGGTTAACTCGCCAAGTGATTTGCCAATATCTTGTAAACCACTGCCAATTGCTTCTATCTGGTCATCACCAATAAGACGTAATTTCCGGGAGTTGTACATGTAGGTTCCGCTTGCGTCAATTCCTGGAAAATAGTTTGCTCTTGCAGCTTTACGTTCATAGCGAGCACCAAGGATATTTTGTTCAGCCTCCTGCAATCCCTTATTGTATTGTAATGCCATGGCACGACACGAGTCTAAGGTATAATAAGATTGAGAATGACCATTTAACTTACTAAGCAACAGAGTTGCTAAAAGGGAAATAAATAATCGGGTTTTGTAAGATGTCATAATTCGTAATAGATTAAACAACGATATAGATGTTATTAAATATGCATGGATATTGTGAATTATGGTACGTTAAGAGGGGGATTAAGTTGTTTTTTACATATAAAAAGAGAAGAAAAATAAATTTACACTTTGTGATATAATACTCTTGTATTTCTCGAATCAATTATTTAACTTACATAAGTGATTACAAACCTGATTTATTACTCATCAAGTAACTTTGTTTTTTTAGTAAAGACTTGATTTAAATTTTACAGATATGAATGCTTATAGTTATGTGTGTAATGATTATAGTGGCGTAGCGTCAGCCTATTTTCAACCTCAATTTTCGGATATTAAGCGTGCGATGAGAGTGAGAAACAGTTTTTATGTTGCCGGATGGAGCATGGAGTGGGGCAATTATACAAAAGCGTTGAGATTATTGGAACGAACTATAGTAACGCATTTGTGCATGAAAAGCGGTTTTTTAAGTTCTAATGTAAAAGAAGATAGAGAAATTGTAGAGGCAACTTTGCAATATCTGGGACAACAGAATGACTCATGTAAACAATGGTTTTTTCATCCATCAGATAAGAGAGATGAGAGACAGCAAAAGCTACTACTACAACGTCTTGTGACAAAGGGTATTTTCCATACGTTTGCATTTCCTTTCCGTGAATTAAAAGAGTTGGCGCAAACGATTACGCCTGATATGAATAAGCTTAAAATAATAAATAGAAAAATACAAAACCTCATTGAGGATGAATTTTGATTGTTGAATGTTATGTTAGTTCTATGTAGCGATCTGATTTTTCAGGTCGCTATTTTATTTTCATCACTGTTAATAAGTATTATTGATGTATTTATAGAGTTAATCAATGAGGAAGAATGATGACATTTACGCAATGTTTAGCATATTTCTATTAAATTTGTTTGTCTTTTATCAAAACTATGTTACAAAAAGACGTATTAAGACATTGATTATTAAACACGGAATTAACATAAAAACACTACAGTATGGCAGAAAATGAACTTTCTCCGGCATTGCAATACCATGCAAATAAACGTCCGGGTAAGATAGAGGTGGTACCAACAAAGCCTTATTCTACTCAGCATGACTTATCTTTAGCATATTCGCCTGGAGTTGCTGAACCTTGTTTAGCGATTGAAAAAGATCCAAATTTAGCATATAAATATACGGCAAAGAGTAATTTGGTTGCTGTTATCTCAAACGGGACTGCTGTTCTTGGTTTGGGCGATATCGGTGCATTAGCAGGTAAGCCCGTTATGGAAGGCAAAGGATTGTTGTTTAAAGTTTTTGCGGATATTGATGTTTTTGATATTGAAGTAGATACTAAGGATGTTGATAAGTTTGTCGAAACAGTTAAACTTATTTCTCCTACATTTGGTGGAGTTAACTTAGAAGATATTAAGGCCCCAGAATGTTTTGAAATAGAAGATAGACTTAAAAAGGAATTAAATATTCCTGTAATGCATGATGATCAGCATGGTACTGCAATTATATCGGCTGCCGGTATGTTAAATGCGTTGGCAATTACAGGTAAAAAAATTGAAGAGATAAAAGTTGTAGTAAATGGTGCAGGTGCGGCAGCGGTTTCTTGTACGCGTATATACATATCATTGGGAGTAAGTCCTGATAATATATTGATGTGTGACAGTAAAGGGGTATTGACAACCTCTCGTACAGATTTAAACGCTGTTAAGCGCACTTTTGCCCGTGATACAGATAAAACAACATTAAGGGAAGCTATTGTAGGAGCTGATTTATTTTTAGGATTATCGACTGCCGATGTTTTAGATGAAGAGATGTTGCGCTCCATGGCAAACGATCCGATAGTTTTTGCACTGGCAAATCCTAAGCCTGAGATTAGTTATGAGCGTGCAATGGAAAGCAGAAAGGATATCATTTTTGCGACAGGCCGATCAGACTATCCAAATCAAATAAACAATGTTCTTGGTTTTCCATATATATTCCGAGGAGCATTAGATGCAGGAGCTACTTGTATTAATGAGGAAATGAAGCTTGCTGCAGTCCATGCACTTGCCGAATTAACGCGTGAACCTGTTCCTGAGTCTGTTTTATTGGCATATAATTTGACACATCTGAATTTTGGACGTGATTATATAATCCCTAAACCTTTCGATCCACGCTTAATTAGTAGGATTGCTCCAGCAGTTGCCAATGCGGCCATGGAAAGTGGAGTTGCGCGTATGGCAATAACCGATTGGGATACCTACAAATACCAGTTAGAGAAACGAATTGGCCATGCGAATAAAATGATGCACATCATTACTAACAAAGCTAAGAGCACTAAGAAACGCATTGCTTTTGCGGATGGTGAACTTTCTAAAGTTATTTTAGCGGCTCGAGATTTGGCAAATGATGGAATCCTAGAGCCTGTATTAATAGGGAATGAAAAGGTAATTACGGATTATATAAACGTAAACCAGATAACTATTAAGGGATATACTATTTTTGATCCTGAGCAAGAAGCTGAAACTATGAAGCGTTTAAGTGAAGGTTATTATCAAAAAATGCAACGTCAAGGTATAGGAATCAATGAGGTGAAATATGCCATGGAGAGTCCCGCTACAATTGCAATGATGATGGTGAGCTTAGGATGCGTTGATGGTTGTGTTGCAGGATTGCAAGATCGATACATCAAGCTAGTTAAACGGGCTCAACAGCTTGTAGGCCTAAAACCTTGTTGTAATTATGCTTCGTCAATGCATATTGTATCTACACAAAAAGGAACTTATTTCCTTGCAGACACAAATGTGAATATAGATCCAGGTGTTGAAAGTTTGGAGTCAAGTATCGTGTTGACTCATGATGCTGTTAAACAGTTTGATATTGAGCCAGTAATAGCTTTATGCTCTTATTCGAATTTTGGAGAAGGGGATGATGAGAGTGTCCAGAGAGTTCGTGCCGCATTGGATCTTGTTGCACTGCGTTATCCAGAAATATGTGCAGATGGAGAGATGCGTGCAGATATTGCATTGAACACAGAATTACGACATAAGAAATTTCCGTTTACACGTCTAGGTGACAAACACGTGAATACAATTATCTTTCCAAATCTCAATGCAGGTAATATTTCATTGAATTTGCTAAAAGAACTTGGAAGTAAGGATGTAATAGGCCCGATATTATTAGGAATGGATAAACCCGTCCACTTGCTGCATACGGATGCTACGGTACGCGATATAATACATATTGCTACAATTGCCGCTTATGATGCACAGAATAGTGATAAAGTAAATATGTGTAGAATATAGATACACAATTGAGTTATAATAAATCCCTCTATATTGTTACTTAGATGCAAAATAGAGGGATTTATTATGCGATTGTTGGAATAAAGATATTAGATGTGTTGTTAAAGTCGGAAATATTATCTAATTTTGCGGCGAAAATAACAATATAATGTCTAACACAATAGATTAGAAACAATTAAATTTTATGACTGAATTAAATCAAGAACTACAAGCTGAGGCTGTAGAAACTAAAAAAGCTGCTGCTCCTGCGTTAAGCGCAGAAAGCGATGCTAACTTCGACTGGGATGCGTTTGAAAAAGGTGATATCGTATCTGCAGCGAAACATGATGAGCTAGCTGACAAGTATGCTCAAACTCTTTCAGCAGTTGTTGAAAAAGAAGTAGTAGAAGGTAAAGTTATCTCTATGAACAAACGTGAAGTGGTTGTAAACATTGGTTACAAATCAGATGGTATCATTTCACTTAACGAATTCCGTTACAACCCAGATCTTAAAGTAGGTGATACTGTTGAGGTTTATGTTGAAACACAAGAAGACAAAAAAGGACAATTAACTCTATCTCACAAACAAGCTCGTGCATTACGTAGCTGGGATCGTGTTAACGAGGCTCTTGAAAAAGACGAAATCATCAAAGGTTTTGTTAAATGTCGTACTAAAGGCGGTATGATCGTTGACGTATTCGGTATTGAAGCATTCTTACCAGGATCTCAAATCGATGTTAAACCTATCCGTGATTACGATGTATACGTAGGTAAAACTATGGAGTTCAAAGTTGTTAAAATCAACCACGAATTTAAAAACGTTGTTGTTTCTCACAAAGCACTTATTGAGGCTGAACTTGAGCAACAGAAAAAAGAAATTATCTCTAAGCTTGAAAAAGGACAAGTACTTGAAGGTACTGTTAAAAATATCACTTCGTACGGTGTATTCATCGACCTTGGTGGCGTAGACGGATTAATCCACATCACTGACCTTTCTTGGGGACGTGTAAACCATCCAAACGAAATCGTTGAGTTAGACCAGAAGTTAAACGTTGTTATTCTTGACTTTGATGACGAGAAAAAACGTATCGCTCTAGGTTTAAAACAATTAACTCCTCATCCATGGGATGCTCTAAACAGCGAGTTAAAAGTTGGTGACCGCGTAAACGGTAAAGTTGTTGTTATGGCTGACTATGGTGCATTTGTTGAAATTGCTCCAGGTGTAGAAGGACTTATCCACGTATCGGAAATGTCTTGGTCTCAACACTTACGTTCTGCTCAAGACTTCATGAAAGTTGGTGACGAGGTAGAAGCTGTTATCTTAACTCTTGATCGTGACGAGCGTAAAATGTCATTAGGTATCAAACAATTGAAAAACGATCCTTGGCAAAATATCGAAGAGAAATACGGTGTAGGTTCTAAACATACTGCAACTGTACGTAACTTCACAAACTTTGGTGTATTTGTAGAAATTGAAGAAGGTGTAGACGGATTAATCCACATCTCTGATCTTTCTTGGACTAAAAAAGTTAAACACCCAGCTGAATTTACACAAATCAGTGCTCCTATCGAAGTTGTAGTTCTAGAAATCGACAAAGATAACCGTCGTTTAAGCTTAGGACACAAACAACTAGAAGAGAACCCATGGGATGTATTCGAAACTGTATTTACAGTTGATTCAGTACACGAAGGAACTATCACTGAAATCTTTGATAAAGGTGCAGTAATCGCTCTTCCTTACGGTGTTGAAGGATTCGCAACTCCACGTCACCTTGTAAAAGAAGACGGTTCTCAAGCGAAAATCGATGAGAAACTTGATTTCAAAGTAATTGAGTTTAACAAAGCTGCTAAACGTATTATCCTTTCTCACTCTCGTATCTTTGAAGATACTCAAAAACAAGAGGAAAGAGCTAAACGTGAAACAGAAAACAATAGCACTAAAAAAGCAGTTAAGCAAGTGAAAGAAAAACTTGAAAAAACTACTTTAGGTGATATCTCTGAATTAGCTGCTTTAAGAGATCAGTTAGCTGAGAAAAAATAATCGTTGTGAAGTTTGAACTTACAATATTAGGGTGTGGCTCGGCCATACCCACTCTTACAAGAAATGCTACCGCTCAAGTCCTTAATGTACTTGAGCGGTACTTTCTTATAGATTGTGGCGAAGGGACGCAGCATCAGTTGCGTAAGTATAAGATTCCCTATAATAAAATAAACCACATATTTATTTCCCATCTACATGGAGATCATTTCTTTGGTCTCATTGGTTTTCTATCCACTCTTTCTATGCAAGGAAGAAGAGGGGATATGCACATTTATGCCGATAGACGTTTGCAAGAGTTGTTCGATTTTCAGATCAAACTACTGAAATGCCAAATGAATTTTCCAATTATTTATCATCATTTGCAAAAAGGCGAGCAACTAATATATGATGATGCAGTTCTTACGGTAACTTCTTTCCCTGTGAAACATCGTTACGATGCCCCATGTTGGGGATTCTTATTTAAAGAAAAAGAACGTCCGCGCGCTATACGAAAGGATATGACTGACGCCTGGGGTGTTCCCCTTGCTTTTATGCAGTATTTAAAGCAAGGAGAGGATTATACAACTCCCGATGGTCAGCTAGTTTCAAATACTTTGCTTACTCAGGCACCATCACCCCCTCGTTCATATGCTTTTATTACGGATACTTTGTATCGAGAACGTTTTGCAGATTATATTCATGGAGTCGATTTACTCTATCATGAGGCAACATATGGTTCGGAAAGCGAAAAACTAGCAAAAGCAACTTGTCATAGTACAGCAGCACAGGCTGCCCAAATGGCTATTGCGGCTGGAGCAAAACAGCTAATAATTGGTCACTATTCTGCGCGATATACCGATATTTTACCACTTTTGGAGGAGGCTCAGAAGCTTTTCCTAGATACCTCATTGGCTGACGAAGGAAAGGTTTTTAAAGTTGAATTAGTAAGGGAATAAATAAAGAAAGGATGCCAAAAGCATCCTTTCTTTATTACCGTACTGTAAGTCGTACATTGCTGATAGTTTTCCAATTTGTCGCCATCATAGTTTCTTTTAATTGTGGCCAAGAGCTATATATTAAGTACACTGGTTCCATATAGTTAAACGATGGTGAGATAAAGGGAGGACGTGGATAGATTAACATTCGATCTCGTACAAATTCTGGAATAATCTCTCCTTGTACTAGTAATATTGGATTCTTTTTGGTTACATTAGTGATAATCTGAATAGACTTCTTAAAACTACCTGTACGATTTTTGGGGTTAAATTTAACTGTGATTTTTCCGTATGTATTAGGAAGTACTGGCGTTTTAGTCCATTCAGGGGTTGTACATCCACAACTTGTTAATATGTCTTTGATGATAATTGGTTTATCTGTCATGTTTTTATAATGGAATGTATGTTCAACTATACCCTCTTTAGGAGATAGTTTCCCGAAGTCATGTATTCTTCCAGTAAATTCCATGGCTTCCTGGGCAGAGACGTGGAGTGTACCGAATAATGCTAATAGTAATAGTAGTTTCTTCATAGTTTAGAATTAAAAAGTGAGAAATATTATCAACTTTCTTCTGAGCAAATAATAACATTGTCAAAGCCTATAATTTTCCATGTACCATATATGTAACAAATGACCACTAGTCTGTATTCGCCAGCTTCTGCTTTAAAATCTGCAAAGGAATATTGCATTGTTTGCCAGGGTTGTATATGTGTCTTAGGGTCATAGATAACAGATTGTCCAACATAATTACTGTTTTTGTCCATTAAGCGTAGTTCTATTTTATCTTTTTGAGAGGGGAATAAACGGCAAAGTCTGACATCTAAACTTACTTTCGATTTATCATTCATTTTAATATATGGCGTGGACCATAATCTTAATTCATTGGTTTTTACTCCTAATGATAAATATCTGTCATGCCAATCATGTGCTTTGCGTAGGATAGAACCTCTAAAAATCCCGAAGCTCTTTTTTGTAAGTGCGGCCTCAATATCCTTTTGTTTACACAGATTTGGAATTGTTAGACTTCCCCAATTGGGATAGTTGCAGCGAGAGAAATGCTCTTTAAAACAATCTGATGCATCTTCAGGTTGTTCATCATCAATTTCTTCATTAGGTTCTTTCTCAAAGATATAAGTATCGTTCTCGCAAAAATCAATATGCATATAGTTATATGTACTATTCCATTCATCCTCTTCTCGGAAAGCTTTTAAACGTTTTACGTTAACAAAACTACCGTAATAGTTATCTGGATCGTTGTTGTCAAGAATTAAGCGTAAGTATAGCCATTCGTCTTCATCGTCTCGTTGGAAATCATCTTTAAAGCATATCTCTGATAGTCCATCGCTATTATCAAAATATACAGAATGGAATAAAGCGTCTTTCTCTAATCCGGCGACTCCATTGTTATTAATATATTTTACGGTCCATACTTCAAAAGCTCCGGTTCCAATAATATGCTGTCCTTCCGGGCAAGTATTGATAGAGAATGGAAAACAATATACTTTTCCTACATTGATTTCGCTTAAGAAGTATGTGAAATTATAGGGATCGCGATCTACGGAACAGATTAAATCTAAATTTATAGAATTCTTTTGATAAAGATCTGACTGTGTGTATGTGATAGTCTTGTCCATTAGTTGCGTATCTTCTAGGAATGTACTATAAGGTGCACCACGCGTTATTGTGCGAAACAGTACTCCTTTTGTTTTATGTACAAGCTCAGCATACTTGATTATGTATGTACCTAAATCTATTTCAAAAGGCATGGTGTACAATCCTGATAAAGATGATTTTATTTCAATTGGCTCAATATCAAGTTTAATATTGTCCTTATAAATCTCAATGTTTAATAATAACTCTCCTTTTTGTGCGTATTCAAACACTGCATCCTGTTCTGGGCAAAGAGCAGATAATAACACATCTTCATCAACCCCAGTCCTAGAAGAAGCGTTTTCTAATAAGTCTGATGCATTAATGTTCAACGACAAACTTATTTTTGGCGATGAGTTGGAATTTTTATCGTCATGATTACATGCTATAAGTAAAAAAACAGAAATATAGATCATGAGAGCTAAGAAGGAATATTGTCGTTTCATAGTAAATTGGCAAATTAAATATATAGGAAAATGAGGAGTTTTATTTAACCCCTCATTTTGTTATCATGTCTCAATTAGTTAGTTGTCGCATTCTCCTGTTTCACCAGTTAGTTTTGTGAAGCCCCAAGGATAAGCAGGACCTTCAGTTTCTGATGCTTCAAGATCACAGAAGTTCAAGTGAAGATACTTATAAGTTGTATTCCATATTTTTTCGTGATAATATTCTTGAAGTTCTACAACAGTTTTACGCATTTCAAATGTGTCACCTTTAGCAACATCTGTACAGTCGCAATCAATATCGAGAACAACATTGTCTTTTGTGAATTTGATAGTGAAATAATATGCTTCATCTTTATTGTCCACGGTGTAATCATCTTTAAAGCAGATCTTGGCTAATTCTCCATTCGCTCCAGGGAAATTTATTGTTATAAGATCACCTTCGTTTACCCAGATAGGATTTGTAACTGTACCTGTATTTTTTTGTCTTTGCATGGTTAAAATACCTGTACCGATATGGTCCATTACTCTTTGAATACCATCACAATCAGCTACGCATTCACATACGTTAGTTGAGAATGGGAAACAATGTACTTTGCCCATATTGATTTGATACAGCGCATATGTAAATTCTTTTGGAGGCATATTTACTGCGCATAAAACATGAACAGGAATGACAGGTTTATCATATAAGTTTAACGTCGTAACGTTTGGCTCTACTCCATTTTCGTCTGCGCTTGGATGTGTTTGAGAGTCTCTAAGCTTATTTACAATAAAATACTGTTCTCCTTGATGGAAGCCTTCTGGTATATGTGCTTTATACGTCGAAGTGTGATTCACAGTTGAGAATAAGATCTGACACGCATTATTAACTTTTCTATGAACTTGGAATTGAATAAGTTGATGTAAACCATCTGGAACTTCGAAAGTTTGAGTATAAAGTTTACCTGTAACATCTTTCTTAATAGGAACCTCTTTTTCAATTGGTGTGCCATTTATGTTTAATTTAATCATTGCGTGAAGATCAGAATCAAGTTCGGCTTGCTCAGGACAAAATTCAGAAAGTTCTTGATCTGTTTCCTCTCCTTCGGGATGTGCAATTGCAGCTTTCGAAACCATCAAATCACCTTGTTCTACTGAGAAAGAAATTGTGACTGTTTCTTCCCCTGTGCGTGTTCCACCATCATCAGTTGAACATGCGTTAAACGTAAATACACCAGCACCAAGGGCTAGTAGGCATAATAAAAGTTTGTTTCTCATAATCATAAAATTTTAATTAATTAATAGTGAGTAATATAGATGTGTTTCTATATTTGATAGTAGATACACTATTATTTTCTAGGTGTTTCAAATAATAGTTATATTTCTCTTTTATTTAACATTTAGGCTCTTTGGATTCAGCAATTTGTTGTATTGTTTGGTGTTTAATGGACCTGAATTGCATGTTTGTGATACATCTATTAGATAATAAATTATTATTCAATGAAAATGATTAGGATAATTATGAGTTGTTTAAAAATAAGACCCGTTAAAGTCTAACTTTAACGGGTCTCTACATAAACTACATTTATTAAGCTTATCGAACGGCAAGGTTCGGTAAATTTCTCTTCAGTTATCTTTTATGGTTGCTGAACAATCAAAACTGTGAATATGGGCGATTTCAGTAGTTCTGTTGGTTGCAGACAAACTAGAAAAGAACATTATATAGAAAATATCTTTTGGCAAGAATTACTGTATTTGCTTGTATTTGTTCAAACATTAGTTTTTAAAACTGAGTGTGAGGGGATTAAGTTGCAATTATTTTTCTTGGCAATAAAACTGTGTCTTTGCAGAGTATTGTTTCAAAGATATCGTTCTAATTGATTTTACAGTTATAATATATCTGCTTCTTACATTCAATCATGAATCTGTTATTCGATAGTGGTTTAATATTGATTTGTAGTTTACGATAGCTTGTAATCGAAACGAATCTATTTTGTTAAGTTCATAACTCATGTATGTGTTTTCCATAATTTTAGATTATAATATTCGGTTTGTTAGTTGTTGTTGTAATATATCAACAAATATAATAGATATTACGCTAATTATGGGGTATAATGTTTTAATAAATGCAATATATTAATGATAATTAACACATTGCATTAGGGTGTATATAGTAATTTGATTGAAATATATCTATGTGTTCAATTGCTTGATTCGGTATAAAAGATGTAACGATCAGCGATAATGGTTTGGACGAACTAGCTATTCCTTATTTATTATGGCAAAAGCTTTAAAGGTAAAAAATATTGTAATTATAGATGCTAAAATGTCCGAAATAGGAGCTGCTATCCACACGCCGGTTAAGGATAGAAAACGCGGTAGGATTAAAAGTACTGGTATAAGTATAATCACTTGACGCATTAGTGATAAAAGAGCTGCGATACCGGCTCTACCAATGGCTTGATAAAAATTTCCAGTTATTATTTGAAAACCGATAAGAGGAAGTGCGCATAGAAATATTCTTAATCCATGTGTACCTATTTTAAGTAATTCCTCATTATCTCGATTGAATAACATAACTAATTGGCGTGGGAAAATCATGATAAGGGCAAATCCCATAAGAGAGATTAGAGTTGCAAATACTAGTGAAATTTTCAACGTTTCGCGTACGCGCTCCTTATTTCCTGCACCGTAATTGAAACTAACAATGGGCTGTGCAGCCATATTAATGGCAATAATACTCATTACTAAAAGCTGGGCTACACTATTTACAATACCCATGGCGCCTACTGCTAGGTCACCGCCATAGTTATTTAGTTGAGTATTTAGTATTGCCTGTACTGCGCCAGCAGCCAATTGCATTGAGAATGGGGCAAAACCAATGGCTAAAATATACTTAATAATTTTAGTGTCTATACGCAAATTATAGCTGTGTAGCTTGATTATGGAATGTTTTCTACGGAAATGTGCAATTACCCATATCATAAGTACGGCTTGAGAGATAACTGTTGCTATAGCAGCACCTTTAACACCCATATTGAGCCAAAAAATAAATATGGGATCTAATATAATGTTTGTGCCAGCAGAAAGAAAAAGTGAGTACATTGCAATTTTAGCATTTCCTTCAGCGCGGATGGCATTGTTAAGAACAAATCCGATACTCATAATTACGTTCCCACAAACGAGATATTTAAAGTAGTTGTCTGCGTATCCTATAGAATCGGCTCCTGCTCCAAACATTGACAGTAAGGGTAATCTGTAATAATAGCCAGCAATAGTTAATAAAAAGGCTAGGATTGCGACTAAGATAGTTGATACGCCCAAGGTACGTTCGGCTTGTGTAATGTCCTTTTTACCTAGGCACATTGAAATTCTAACGTTTGATCCCATTGCTACGAGCATTGCAAAAGCAAACATAATTATGACAAGCGGAAATGTGGCGCTTAGGCCTGAGAGAGCAAGTGCATCAACGCCTTGTCCAATAAAAATGCGGTCAACAATATTGTATAAAGCATTGACTATAACACCTGTAACTGCAGGAATAAAGTATTTAAGTAATAATTTTCGGATGGGAGTATGTTCTAACTCCGCAATTTGATTCTCACTTTTCATCTACTCATTAATTTGTGGTAAAAGTACTCAATTTTTTTTATTTAGTGTCGATATTAAATAAAGACTTAATACGTTGTTTTATAATATTCGTAGTGAACATTTTATTATTAAAACTTAATCATTATAGGCTGTATAATATTGGTAATACTATGCAACTACCACTTTGGATAACTAGCGAAAAGTCAAACGACCTCAGAGGCACGTACCTGAGATCGGCAATTATTTTATGACATAAAAATGATATATTGTAATCTAGTTTAATATCGAATAATGTATTTAGATAATGTTTGTTATAATATTATGCGTGTATAAAATGTTGACAAAATCGCTATCTTTGTGCATGAATTAAATAAAAAGGAGGTTTAGAATGGATCATTTACCACAAGATTTACATATGTTGCTTAGTGTGATAAACATGAAATTAAGAGATCATTATAGTTCTCTTGATGAGCTATGTAAAAGTATGGGTGTTGACAAGGAGTGGTTATTAAAGCGTTTGGCAGAGGGGGGATTTGAATATAATTCCGATTTAAATAAGTTTTGGTAGAGGTTGTACTCTAGTTGATTTTTGATGAAGTTTATTTGCAATCTGTTAGAATTGTATATTGAATCTTTCGTAACTTTTAAAATTTGACTGAAATTTGCTTTGCTAGAATGAATACCATTTCTCATATTTCTTGTCTTCTAACTAGATAATAATATCTACAATCGAATCATGGTTTGCCTCTTTCCACATATAAATGTAGATATAACTATGAGTTAATATATATTAAAAATATAGATAGTACATATTCTACATGAAAAGACTGTAGATGATCATCTTATCTACTTTCTGAAGAAAATTCGAATTATTTGTAACCTTTGTTGTTTGGTCTAGATTTGTTTGCATATTAGTATTACTGTTTCAAAATAGAGTACTTCTATATGTAGAAAGCAACGATTGTGTTGAAATATACATTATATATTGTCTATTCATAAATACCTTTTGACTAGATTGTATTCCTCAATACATCGTATGGTATATCCTAGTTTATAGCGCTGGTGTATAACATGTGATGTGAGATTTTTATATTGTATTAATTAGAATTTATTGTACGTTATTCTTGCATGCATATATGTGTATGTAGGTACGAAGTGTAACTGATAGTTAGATGGTTTCGATATATACATTGCTGGGCTATAGTGTTTTGCAGAATATCATGTAGGCAATGATTGATGACGGTGGTTTCGTTATTTTGTTTAATGATCTCTAGTCTTTTCTTGGGATATATAATAAACAAACATAAAATGAAATATCTGATATTAAATGTCTTGTTTGCAATGTCATTTTTATATGTACATGCAACGAATAATACACTCAAACAGAACAAAAGCTTGGATCTTGAAACTAAAGATATCTTTAAAGGTAATATAGTAAGTTCAGAGCGTTTGATGACGACGAAATTCCTAACTTCAAACGGATACAAATATCTGGATGATCAAAGTATTCGACATAATAAGCTAAATGATTTGGGCAAAACATCAGACCTATTCTCAATAAATACTAATACTTCCAATAGTTCCTCCTTTTCTCTTCATACAAATCTACTTTTATGGATGGTTGGTGCTTTCAATGTCGGCGTTGAATATTTTGTGTCTGACAAAATAGGACTACAACTCAATGGCGGTTATGCTCCAAAATTTAACAAAAATGGTGATTTTAGTATAGGTGGATGGTTTATCTCTCCGATAGTAAAGTACTATTTTCAAAATAGAGACGGTTGGTATCTTTCTGGCTCATATCTATTTTCTGACTATAATATCAAGCTTGGCAAAACAGGTAGACAAGGACATGCCATGAGCGTAGGTGTTGCGGGTGGATATCGCCTTACATTATCTCAATTATTAGATATGGATTTTTCTCTAGGATTGGGTTATATACATTATAAATATGATAGCTATCATCACGTAGAAAAGAATATGAATGTATATAAACATCGCAATGAAAGAAAAAACGGAATAATACCCGCTCAACTTAATGTAGGTTTAATTTGGAAAATACGATAAATTATGGGCCGAATAATCACAATTTTAAGCTTCTGTATTGGCATTCTGTTGCTAGGTTGCTATAAGGTAACAATCTATAATACTCCTACTCCTGTGTCTAGCGATGTTTCATTGAGAGCAGACTGGAGTCAAATCCCGGACGATATTACTATACCTTCCCAATACGTGGTATCTGTCAATGGCAATGATAATATGGCTTATAAGATAAATAGGGAAGAAGCTTTACGACATATATTTGATCCTGGAACTTACAATTTCTTTATATATAGTGCCGATGATAATGTAAAGCTTAACAGCAAAGAGGTATTCATTGAGTCATCAAACGACACAATCTCTGGATACAGCGATAATATATTTTGGACCAAATATGATACAACTTTTTATAAAGATAGAATTTATAATATAAAGGTAGTTATGAAATCAGTTGCAAAACCTTTATACATTGACTTAGCCATTTCCGAAGGTAATACCGATAGGATTGTATCAATAAGTGGGAGTATTTCAGGCGTTGCTAGAGGATTCAATTTTGAAACACAATCTTTTGAAGGGAATTCATCCACAGCCATATTTAATTGTAAAGTAATAAATGGAAGAATACAAGAAAGAGTTGCTCTTTTAGGTATAATAGGACAATCTCAGTTTTTAGTCCTATCGATAAAATACAACGATGGGAGCGAGACTAATATTAAAAGTGATCTGACAGGATTACTGGAGCATTTCAATGAGATTACAAACAAACCTATGTCATTAAAAGGATCAATAAACATGCCTATTGAGAGTGAAGTTGATGGAACTATAATTAATTGGGATACAGAAAATGGTAATGTTGACCTATAATACAAAATCTACAAACATAATATTTCGAGATATGAATAAATATACTCTATTAATAACTCTGCTATGTATAACATTTGCATGTAGTAAAAATGGAGAAGATACAATAGAACCTGAACTTCAGGTGCTCTTTTCCGCTAATATGCCTACTAAAGTCATAGACGATACGTGGGAAGATGATGACCGTATCGGAGTATACATGATACAAACAGGTAAAATATTTAACAACAACAATGTTGTGGGTGAAAATGTAAATAGAGAATACAAGGCCTTAGTTAATCCATCTGGTGTTTTATTTAAACCAACCACTGAGAATTATGGTGTATATTTTCCTGAAGATGGAGGATATGTGGATTTTTATGCCTACTATCCATTTCAAAATAATACAGAAATCGGTAAAATACCTTTAAATGTCTCAAATCAGGCGGAGCAGGCAAAGCTAGATTTCATGACTGCGAATACGCCAGCTCAGAACAAGGATATGAAAGTGGTTCCCCTTCAATTTATGCACAAATTGGTAAAGATAGATTTGATGGTAGTAGCAGGTGATGGGTATAATAACTCCGAGTTAGTAGATCTAAATGTAAAAATTAAGAATGTACCACTGAGTGGTGTATACAATTTTACCGAAAATCAATACGAAATTCAATCCACAGGCAACATCGATTTAAAAGTATCAACAGCTGATAATAAGGCCGAAGCCATTATAATTCCAATACCTTCCACTACCAATGTTGTCATGGAATTTAAGTTTAATAATGGCATCGATGTATACCACTGGGATATGTCTCAACTGGAACTTACATCGGGCAAGAAACTAAAATACACCGTGCGTATAAGTAAAAAGAAATTGGAACTAAACGGTGGTATTGAGGACTGGGTAACAGAAGAGCGTAATGGCGTTGAAGCATTATAATTAATCAAGTATTTACTTTATCAAATCTATATATTATGGGATCTAAATTACTCGGTTTTATCATAGGTACCGTAGTACTTCTCCTTACAAGTTGTGGAGATCACTATACTACAGATTATAATGATTATGAGAAAAAGCAGATTGAGATTGGTATATCGCGAAGTATATTTACACGTGTTTCTTTTGATTCAGATACAACCAGTTCATGGACAATTGGCGATCAAATAGGTATATATGCGGTAGCACATAAAGTCGGTGAAGAAGGTATACTACAAGAGCAAGAAAATTTTATACACAATATACGTTTGGAATATAATGGAACAACATGGATTATGCCTGAGATTTACTGGCCTATAGGTGACTCATTAGTTGATTTCTACGCTTATTATCCATACAAACCGGATGCAACAAATCCCAAAAGAATAAATTACAACCTTATTCCTAATTCAGGAACCGATGCTAATATATCAAATACTGGCTTACTAGTTGCGAATAATTTGAATAGAAATAAGAAAGATGCTGTGCAATTAACCTTTAATCATGCTCTATCCTGTATTAAAGTAACAATTCCAAGCCCCATAGCGGGTAGTGGACCAACCGCTGAAACACAAATAAAATTAAAGAATGTATATACAAGCGGTAACTTAGATTTATCGGTAACAGATAATGGTAGTACTTCATTATTTGCCATTGATACGACAATATCAAGAATCGATATAATTATGAGTAGAATTGAGCAACCTTCAGATGCAAATTACGCCACTAATTATAGCTATCGAACATTGATACCACAGCAAAAAATTAAGAGAGGAGATCACTTATTTACTATTGAGCATGAAAATAGGATGCTATTAAAAGACAAACCACAATTATCCGATCTTCAATTACTCGGAGGTAAAATCGAAGTATTTCATTGTCAAATTCCGGTGTCAACAATGTTACATACGGCATATGTACCAGCAGGTGTATTTATTATGGGGAGTCCAACCTCCGAACTGAAGAGAAATACAAATGAGACGCAACACCAGGTTACATTGACCAAAGGATTCAGGATGTCAAAATATGAAATCTCTAACATACAGTATTGTGAATTTTTGAATAGTAACCATATCGGGGCAGATGGAAAATGGAGTAATGCAGCTCTTTTTCCGGACAAATTATTAATAGAAGATAGATACCAGAGTTCATTGTGGAATCCTTGGGGAATAACTTGGAATAATCAGCTCAGTAAATGGGTGCCATTAACAGGTATGGCAGACAATCCAATTATTTATGTAACATGGCATGGAGCAATGGAATATGCTCATTGGCTTGGGGGAACTATTCCTACCGAAGCTCAATGGGAGTATGCTTGTCGAGGTGGCCAACAAGCAAGCCTCCCATTTGGAATAGGGAATGGAAGAATACTATCTTACGAGATGGCTAACTTTAATGGTAGATATAAGTATGATCTAGATAATGGAGGAACTATTGATATTGGAAATCTGCCAGGAGTATACCCTTATAAACCGTTGCCTATTAACAATTACCAAAGTCAGCCAAACGGATATGGAATATATAATATGCATGGTAATGTCAGTGAATGGTGCAGAGATAAATTTATAACATTTACATCCGCACCTGTTGTAGACCCGGTCAATACAACAACCCCTACTAATACCCTTGGCGTATCACGTGGAGGTACGTGGGGTAGTTGGGCCGAACAATGTCGTTCTGCAGCTAGAATACAATCATATCAGGGCGAAGCCACATATGTCCGAGGTATAAGAGTAATATTTCCCGATTAATTTTTTTATAAAAAGGTTTTATGAAATTCAAATCTAACTATTCCGATATGCATAAATATTATATAACATGTGTATTATTGACTGGACTATTTTCATGCAGTGTTAGTCAAGATGATTTTAGCGACAATGATATAGCTATTAGTATAAGTAATAAACTAACAGTTACACGAATAAATTCACAGGGTTTTAGTGCAAATGACACCATTGGTTTGTTTGTGTACCACGCGCAATCACAACAAGATGTTGTCGAAAATGGCAATAATGCCGCATGTGTGATATCTGATTCATTGACAGGTAAAATGGATTATGTCGGCGAACCGATATTTTTCCCAACAGGCAGTAACCTGGATGTTTATGGATATTTTCCGTATTCATCACAGATAACCGATAATGAACTCATTGTTGATCTTACACAGCAAGAGACAATCTCAGAAAGGATAAAATCAGATATTCTCATAGCTAGCAATAAAGAGATTAATAAAAATAGTGAAAATGTAAGTATTGCTTTTAAACATGTAATGAGTAAAATCACATTGAATCTAAAAGCAGGCTTAAATGTCTCTGCGAACCTGATTCAAAGCCTTAATGCTGATAATATCAACTTTGTGAATTTTCCCTCAGGAGCAAGGTTAAATATTATTAGCGGAGATCTAGATATAACCAATAATCACGAATTTATACCATATAAGCATCAAACACATTCTACTGGATATGACGCTACATTCTCAGCCATCCTTCTGCCGCACACCAACTCCTCAATTAATAGAAAGGTCGTGTTTACTGTCGGGACTGGATACTACATCTGGGAATTAACAAACGTAGATATTTTTGAAACTGGCAAACACTACGTATATGATATAACAATAACGCAAAAAGGTTTATCAATTAATCGGGCTGATATAAATAATTGGGACGTTGTTGACAATGGAAATAGTATTCCAATAAATATAGGTGTCTCTATTAGCAAAGTTAAAATTCGTGCCGGTAGTTACTTACGAGAATTCCAAGCTAGTGCTCCGCTAGTAGCATTGCAGTCTTCAACTAGCACCGTTACGTTATCACAATCTTATTATATCAGCAAGAATGAGATTACAAATGCTCAATATTGTCATTTCCTAAATCTTAACTCTATTAGACAAGATGGTATATGGCTAGGTGCACAATCCTATTCAACACAACCATTAATCTATCCATCATCTTCAACAAGCAATTGGGGCATAACTTGGGATGCAACCAATCAGCGTTGGGTCCCAGTACAAGATAAGGAACAATGTCCAGTAATTAATGTGACTTGGTATGGTGCAAAGGAATATGCACTTTGGGTAGGTGGGGATTTGCCAACAGAAGCGCAATGGGAATTTGCTGCTAAGGGCACAATACAAGGTTTACAGCCGTTTGGTTTAGGTTCAGGGAAGCTATTAAATGGAGAGAAGGCTAATATAAATGGACGATTTATTTATGATGTCGATCAAGGAGGAAATATTGATCTTGGGACAGGTAATGGCATTTTTCTGGGAATGACAACCAATGTTGGAAAATATCCTTCAAATGGTTACGGGATAAATGACATGCATGGTAATGTTAGTGAGTGGTGTAATGACTGGGTTGATAATATACCGTATACGCCCGTTATTGATCCTGTTGGTCCGGTAACTGGAACTTTAAAAGTAGTAAAAGGAGGATCTTGGAATGACAAAGCAATGGATGCTAAAACATTATCTAGGCAAAGTTTTTTACCTAGTGAATACAGTGAAAAACGAGGTTTTAGGGTGGTCTTTATTCCATGATTGCATGTGCAATTATTTATCATGATGAAATGATTTTCTGTCTTCTTCGTAATATGACAATTAATTAGGATTCAATTACATATCAGCAAAAATCAGGTTGTTGTGCTGATATGTGGTTAAGTTTGTGTTATTTATAGGATATGTCCCAATTAAGGATTCTTTATATGTCTGGAATTTCGAATATAATTCAAAATAAACGCTATCCTAATTAGATATATAAATGTTGTCTAATATTAAATTGATTTACACAACGTCAAATAAGACAACTATTTTATATGGTAACTGTATGAATAAATAAAAGCATAATGTCATGAAACAAGTACTGTTTATTCTACTAATTGTTACAGGAATATGTTCTTGTAACAAACATCGAGGAGGAGAGACATCCAAAACCTTTGAGTATAAAATTGAGTGTGATGAAACCGGAATAGACGGTCCTGACTTAATTCTAGAAGGTTTTTATGTAGATGCAACTGGCGATACTATCTCCGTAAGCTCTCCATTACCTTTTGAGTTGACTATCAAAGAGGTTCCATTGCATGTAAAAGCCTATTTTAGTGGATATATTTTTGGTGAAAACGTAATAAGTGTGACTGCACGTTGTTATCTGGAAGTAAAATCAGAACCGAATAATGACTACGTAGTCAATGATAAATACGATATCTCAATAACTAGCAATAATAGTAATAATGATCTTACCGAGGATGAGCTGAAAGAGAAAACTGCTTTTTCACTTTCAGAAAAATAGAGTTATAATAGTGTTATTATGTAGAATCTTTCGTAAAGAAAACTAAACAAGGCATTATGAGCTTGGACTTGTGGATTGAGTATATAGGCGTAGTAGCTGGATTAGCGTATCTATTATTGGAAATTCTTCAGCGTCGAGCAATGTGGGTTGTCGGGGTAATTACATCCTTGCTGTACATTTACGTATTCTATTCTTCAAAATTTTATGCTGATATGGGACTTAACATCTATTATGTGATAATAAGTATCTATGGATTTATAAAGTGGCGAAGGAACCGAGATGTTGCCCAAGAAACATTTATTCGTTATGTTCGTTTGTCAGCTCCACTCTTTATGCGCTTATGTATGGTAATTACAATGCTGTATTTGTTAATGTATTATATTCTGGAGAATTTTACTGATTCTCCAGTTGCCATGGGGGATGCCTTCACTACGGCGCTAAGTATTGTTGCAACTTGGATGTTGGCTAAACGCATAATAGAGCATTGGATTTTCTGGATAATAATCAATATTGTATCGGCCTATTTATATTACAGCAAAGGATTGTATCCAACTGTATTTCTTTTTGTTTGTTATACAGGGTTAGCTGTGGTGGGTTGGTTTAATTGGAAACGTAAAGGAGAGTTATGTCATGGACAGCTATAAATGTGTTATCGTTGCTAATGGCGAGTTTCCCACGCGAAAAGCTACAATTTCCGTGATAGAACAGGCTAAGTATGTAATTGCATGTGATGGGGCAGTGGAACATCTTGACACACATAATTTGCCGGTATCCGTCGTGATAGGAGATTTAGACTCTTTGCCAAACGAATTAGTACATAAGTACGGTCACATAACCATTCAAATATCGGATCAGGATACTAATGATGTGACCAAAGCTGTGTTATTTGCTAAACAACAAGGTTTTAGGGAGATAGTTATCCTTGGCGCGACTGGATTACGTGAAGATCATACATTGGGAAATATTTCATTATTGGGACAATTTATAGAGTGGTTCGACTCTGTGGAAATGATCTCTGATTATGGCGTGTTTATACCAATTACAGCCACATCTATTTTTAATACCTATCCCGGACAACAAATCTCAATTTTTTCTCTTTATCCCAATGTTCCCATGTCAGTTATTGGATTGAAATTTCCCATAGAAAAGCGTCAATTACTGCAATGGTGGGAAGGAACACTCAATGAGGCATTGTCTTACAGCTTTACAGTTATATTACATGGTACGGAGGGAAAGGCAATAATCTACAAACTACATGCTTAACGTGATTATTGTTTATTTTAAATAAAAATACTCACACCTTCTTTCCTATATATACGGAAGAAGGTGTGAGTATTGTGTATTATCTTTTGCAAATTAAAAAGGAAGATCATCGGCTTCAGGCATTGCAGGGATGTCTTCAATTGGGTATGGAGCCACTGGAATATTCTCAGGAGCTTGTTGCTCTAGCTTTTCTATTCTCCATCCTTCAAGGTTTGTGAAATAGCTAACTTGTCCATTATTTTCCCATTTACGACCGCGTAAATTAAAATAAACTTTTATTTGTTCGTTCAATGCAATATTTTCAAGTAAATCACAACGATCCTGGATTAACTGCACTTTTACAAAGTCGTTCCATTGTGGATTCTTTTCATTTTCTACTTCAATAACAAATTCTCTTTTCTGAAACTTATCACTAAGTTGTTTAGTTTCCTCTTTAAAGATCAGTTTTCCGCTTACCTCGTAATTCATATATCTTATTTATAATTAAAAAACAAGCTCAATACAAAGATTGAGCTTGTTTTGTTGGGTATGTCCCCCAATTCATATTTTTTATACACTCACAATCTTGAACGGCAAAAGTACCTATTTAATTTTGTCTGAGTGCAAAAATCGAGGAAATATTTTTTATTCTCCGTCTGGATTTACAATTTCCAACAATTCAACTTCGAAAATCAAAGTTTCGTTTGGACCGATAGGACCACCACCACGTTGTCCGTAAGCTTGGTCTGCTGGGATATAGATAACCCATTTAGATCCAACAGGCATTTGTTGTAATGCTTTTGTCCATCCTGGAATTACACGGTTTAATTGGAATTCAGCAGGTTCTCCGCGGTCAACAGATGAATCGAATTTCTCACCGTTAAGTAATGTACCTGTATAGTGAACTTTAACAACATCTGTTTCTGTTGGTTTTGCTCCGGTACCTTCTTGAATAACTTTATATTGTATTCCGTCTTCAATAACTTCAACTCCGTCTTTTTTTGCGTTTGCTTCAAGGAATTCTTGTCCTTTTTTAAGATTTACATCCGCCTTTTGAGTCATTAAGTTTTGGATATATTGGTTTAAGAACATCTCCATTTGTTGTGGATCTTCTTTCGTTTCCACGTTCTGAAGTGCACAGTTCATACCAGCAACTAAAGCTCCCATATTTGGCTCATCAATACCAGTACGTTGTAAACCTGTTCCGTATAGGTAACCAATGTAGTAACTAGCAGTGTCTGCAGAAGTTTTTAATGTAGCTTTGGTGCTGTTAACAGCTCCGTTATCACAACAGCTTGCAGCAGTTGCTCCAACAGCAAGAGTAAGTAGTAAATTCTTAATTTTCATTTTTGTTTACTTTAAATTTATGTTTAAATTATACGATATCTAGTAATTCTACATCAAAAATTAATGTTTCATTTGGTCCAATAGCTTGTCCTGCACCGTTTGGTCCGTATGCCATATCAGATGGAATGTATAGTTCCCATTTTGATCCAACTGGCATTAACTGAAGAGCTTCAACCCATCCGGCAATAACTCCACCAACTGGGAATTCTGCAGGCTCGTTTCGACGATATGATGAATCAAATACTTGTCCATTAATTAAGCGTCCTTCATAGTGACAACGTACTGTATCTGCAGCAGTTGGAATAGCCCCTGTACCTTCAGTTAAAATTTTGTATTGTAGTCCGCTTGGTAAAGTTACAACACCTTCTTTTCCTTTATTCTCAGCTAAAAAACGTTCACCTTCAGCTTTAGCTTCAGCGCCTTTTTCATTTTGAAGTTTTGTAAAATAGGCTTGAAGAATTTCGTTAGCTTCTTCTGGAGATACGCTTGGCATTTGTCCTGCGAATGCTGCGTTCATAGCGTCGTTAAATGCTTCAATGTTGATGGTTTTTACACCCGATGCTATTAAATTGCTTGCAATGCTAAGGCCAAAGCAATAGCTCACTTTATCCAATTCCTCTGTGTACTTCATTTTTTTAGCGTTTTAATTGTTTGTAATAAATGCAAAGATAAATTTTAATATTTAATATGCATGATTTATAAATATGATTTTTTACTTAATTTATACATATCTCATACTCAATCCAATTTTTAATAAATCACAGTAAAATATGGGATAGTAAAACATTTTCAAGTATACGTAATACCTTAGTCAAGGGTTTTACGCAAGCGTTATGATAGAGTCAATTTACCTTTTCACTATACTTTAGTAGCAGTGATTAGAGTATACAAAAAATATGAAGATGGGAAGCTGTGTGAGTGTTCATAATGTAGAAATTTTAATTTTAAGTATTGCAAAAGGAGTGAGTTAAAGGAAATTACTTTACTAAGTGTAAATAAGTTTGTAAGAAATATAATTTATTTATGTACTAAGATAAAAAAATACTATCTTTGCGCGCTGAATTTATAGGGTATAAATACAACTGTTTCAGATGACTTTTATTGATGTTATTGACTGTTTAGGGACCTTTGCTTTTGCAATTAGTGGTATCCGTTTAGCTTCGGCCAAACGTTTTGATTGGTTTGGAGCGTATGTAGTGGGATTGGTTACGGCCGTAGGTGGCGGAACATTGAGAGATTTGATGCTCGATGTAACACCTTTTTGGATGATAAATCCAACTTATCTAATTGTTACCGGTTTAGCGTTGCTGTTTGTAATTATTTTTGGGCGTTATGTGGTCCATTTAAACAACACCTTTTTTATTTTCGATGCCATTGGTTTGGGATTATTTGCCGTTGTAGGTATTGAAAAGAGTTTATCGTTTGGATTTCCAATGTGGGTGGCCATCATAATGGGTACGCTTACAGGAGCTGCTGGAGGTGTAATTAGAGATACTCTAATTAATGAAGTTCCCCTTATCTTTAGGAAGGATATTTACGCAATGGCTTGTGTTATAGGTGGATTAGTTTATTATTTATGTTTGGAGTTAGGTATGGAGTCGCAGTATATAATCATAATAACCGCATTGTCTGTTATTTTTGCTCGCGTATTGTCTGTAAAATACCATATAAGTTTACCAAACTTAAAAGATATGTAGAAAAGGGGAGCTTAGCTTTCTTTTTTGTACCTTTGCAAGAGGTTATCTAAAAGTATCTATGTTTTGTCGGTACTTTATGGAGAACCTCTTTTACTATTTTAAAGTATATGTTTATGTCATTTCAGGAATTAAATATTAGTAAGCAAATTTTAATGGCTTTAGAGGAGGGGGGATTTGAAAATCCAACTCCCGTACAGCGTGAGGTATTTCCCGTAATTCGTTCGGGAAGAGATTTAATTGGTATTGCGCAAACAGGTACAGGTAAAACCCTTGCTTATTTAATGCCGATATTAATGAAATTAGGCTATGCACAAGGTTATACACCTCGCGCAGTGGTTATCGTACCTACACGCGAGTTAGTTGTACAAGTGTGCGAAACACTAGATTTGCTTACTGAATTTATGGACATCAGATACCTGGGCATTTATGGTGGTACTAATATTCGCACCCAACAGGAGAAAGTTTTTGAAGGCGTTGACTTAATAGTCGCAACTCCTGGGCGTTTTATGGATATTTACATGAATGGAGTTATCCGTACACAACAGGTTAAAACGGTGGTAATTGATGAGGCAGATAAATTGATGGATTTAGGTTTTATTCCACAATTAAGAGCAATATTGGATGTAGTTCCTGCTAAACATCAAACCATGCTTTTTTCAGCAACATTCTCAGAAAGTGTTGAGAAATTGTCAGAGGAATTCCTGGTAAATCCAGTACGTATAGAAGTTGCACGTCAAGCTACGCCTGTAGAAAATATAGATCAGATTCGTTTTGATGTACCTAATATTATGACAAAAATCAATCTATTGCGTTTATTACTACAAAACAAAGAGGTGTTTACGCGTGTAATGATTTTTACAGAAACGAAGAAAAATGCAGATAGAATAGTTGAGAAGTTAGAATCTATTTGGAAAGATGAATTGAGTGTAATTCACTCAAATAAGGCACAAAATTCGCGTTTAAATGCACTAAAAGCCTTTAAAGAAGGTCGTTCACGAATTATGGTTGCATCTGATGTAGCAGCGCGTGGTATTGATGTCCAGGATGTATCACATGTTATAAATTTTGACATTCCAACAATTCCAGAAGAGTATGTGCATCGTATTGGTCGTACGGGTAGAGCAGGTAAAGAAGGTACTGCAATTAGTTTTGTAAGCGAAAAAGAGGAACCTCGTTTTGACGAAATTGAAAAGTTAATCGGCTCACAAGTTGATCTAGTTGATTTACCAGAGGACTTGATCATTTCTGATATTTTATTAGATGAGGAGAAGGTGCAAACGGCGAATATTGCTTATCAACGTGGTAGACTTCAGGGAGGAGGTGCATTCCATGCCAAATCAGATAAGAACAATAAACAAAATAAGAAAACGCGCTTGGATAGAAATAAAACGGGACGTGTCAAAAAGAAGAAAAAATAAAACATTGTTTTGATTTATATAAAAAAGTGTCTATATTGCCTCAGCATTATAGACACTTTTTTTATGTTTTATACCTATATCAACATAAAACGCCGAGATAATTTCGGCAAATAATCTTTTCTTTTGATCTCATTAATCGGTGAGGTCTATATTGCAATACCCTAAACATTTATTTTTTATCTAACTAACATCTATAAAAACGTAGTATTATGGAATTACCTTTTGCGGAGTCATTTAAGATTAAGATGGTGGAAACCATCAGACGTTCAACACGTGAGGAACGTGAACAGTGGATTAAGGACGCGAAATATAATTTATTTAATTTGATGAGCGATCATGTTTATATCGATTTACTAACAGACTCAGGAACAGGTGCTATGAGTGATAAGCAATGGGCCGAAATGATGATAGGTGATGAGAGTTATGCAGGAGCTCGTTCTTATTATAAAATGAAAAATGCCATTAAAAATATTCTAGGCTTTGACTATTTCTTGCCTACTCACCAAGGGCGCGCTGCTGAGAATGTATTATTTTCAACAATTGTAAAACAGGGAGATGTGCTACCAGGTAACTCTCATTTCGACACAACGAAAGGACATATTGAGTATAGACATGCATTGGCTTTAGATTGTACTATTGATGCCGCTGCCGACACCCAACTGGAGATTCCTTTTAAAGGGAATATAGATCCTAAGAAACTTGAAAAGGCCTTACAAACCTATCCAAAGGAAAAAATACCATGCGTAGTCCTAACAGTAACAAACAATACAGCGGGAGGACAACCAGTGTCAATGGAAAATATCCGTGAGACAAGTGCACTGTGTAAAAAATATGGAGTAAGATTATTGATTGATTCTGCTCGATTTGCTGAAAATGCATATTTCATAAAATGTAGGGAGGAAGGCTATAAGGATAAAACAATTAAAGAGATAGTAAAAGAGATGTTCTCTTATGCAGACATGATGACAATGTCTTCTAAAAAGGATGCTATTGTAAATATGGGAGGTTTTGTGGCATTTAAGAATGAGGAATTGTGGAAACAGTGTCAAATGTTCTGTATAATGAACGAAGGATTTATTACATATGGAGGTATGTCCGGACGTGATATGAATGCGTTAGCACAAGGTTTGGACGAAGGTACTGAATTTGATTACCTAGAGACCCGTATAAAGCAAGTGGAATATCTAGGAAAGAAATTAGATGAATACGGAATTCCTTACCAACGCCCAGCAGGAGGACATGCAATTTTTGTTGATGCTAAGAGAATTCTGACACATTTACCTAAAGAGCAATTCATAGCGCAGACACTAGGTATTGAATTATACAAGGAGGCTGGTATCCGTGGAGTGGAAATTGGAGCGATATTGGCAGATAGAGATCCCGAAACGAGAGAAAACCGTTATCCGGCATTAGAGTTATTGCGTTTAGCAATTCCGCGACGTTGTTATACTAATAACCATATGGATGTTGTTGCTACTGCATTGAAGAATGTATATGATCGTAGAGAATCAATCACAAAAGGGTACGTTATAGCGAAAGAGTTTCCAATCATGAGACATTTTACTGTTGAGTTGGAACCAGCTAAGTAAATAAAACAAACAAAGCGAAGGACATCATGCCCTTCGCTTTGTTTGTTTTATTTACCAATCTTTTAGTAAGAAATAAATCCGCTCCTAAAGATACCAGAGTTCGAGGTTGGAACTAGCGTACCAGAGAAAGTAAGATTATTGCTGTTAAACATAGGATAAACTGTTGCACTTGCATAATTATTACCGTTTGACAAATTAATAACTATTTGTGCAGTTAAAGCAATACCGTTAACATAGAAGGAGTAAGTAATATTTCCGTATTTATCGGTAGTGCATACCATTTGTGACGGAGTACCTTGTACAGTAATACCTCCTAATCCGTTTGCACCTGCGTATCCGTTAAAAGCTAGTTGTACATATACAATACTGTCTTTGAATTGGATAAAGTTTGTGTTATCAGATACGGGAATAGTGTTTCCGTTTGGTCCATAAAGCGTAGATGCCATAAGCACCCATTTCTTTTCTTTTATGGCTTGAACAGCCTGTTGAAACGCTTGCTGATCGGCAGCTTGGCGTAACGCTTGACGTTGTGCGCGTTGCATTTGGCGCGCTTGTTTTGACGTAATAGGTTGTTTTGTTTGAGCTAATGTTTCCAAACATGGAATACTCATAAACATTACAAGCAGTAAGTAGATTACTTTTTTCATGGCTTAATTTATTATTAGAGTGTTAATTTTATAGCTAATTGCTATGTAAAGTACCGATTATACGCCGCGCTTGCTTTTGGGTTAGTTGAGATTTAATTAAAAATAAGGAAGCAAAATAGAATTTTCTTAAATCATTGCGGGTAGAATCTTAAATATTGAAATGTATAGTTTGGAGACTCTAAAATATTAAGAATAAAATCCTCAAGTAATTTACGCTGATACTTTGATACAAACATCTGATCATGAACCAATAAGACAAGATGATTGGCTGTAAACACAGTACCAGCCTTTAACGCATGTTTAATGCTATCCGTTAATTGTTGGGGTGTTTGATAAAAATTACCCTTCCCATCATGCTTCCATTCAATATCCCATCCAAACACTCGATAACCGTTATTGGCAAGCATATTTAGTGCTTCTTTGCCATTAAGTGTATCATAAAGAATACGTTTGCCAGTATACCAACTGTTTCTCCCAGGAAGACGAACTATTTTATGTAATATATCATGTTTGTTTTGATTTTTGACTATATCATCTACAACCCCTTGTGGTTGTTTATAGAATTGCCAATATCGCTCGTTGGCATGACAATAACTGTGGTTGTACACATCAATATATGGATTGTCTACATAACGCTTATAATTATTTTTAAAACAAGGCTCGTCAATATGTTGGCCAATAAGAAACATATTACATTTTATCTTGTATTTGCTGATAAGTGTGTCTATGTGATGACTACATGACAGAGGCCCATCATCAAAAGTTAAATATATAGTATATTGAGGAGCAAGAGTATCCTGTACAGCAAGTGGTTTGTTTGCATGGAGTGTTATACAAACAAACAGTGTACTAAGCAGGAGAGGTATATTTTTTTTCATATCAATCATCTTAATGTTGTTCAGAGTATAACGAAGAACAACACATGCTGTTGGTATAATAATTATTAAGTAGGTATAAAAAAAGAGACCGCTAAATAACGATCTCTTCTAGTGCATAATTTGTTATATTAGTTAGTCTGAATAACTAAATAGCGAGTGTTTTTCCAAAATTCCTGAGGATTAATAATTTCAAGGGAGTATAGACTATTGGAGTCCTCACTCAGCTTGTATGATTCTGGTGTATGTACAGATAGAATTTTAACTTTCTTAGCATCAATGCTTAGAGCCGGGAACTCGCGCATATCTGCAGAAGTGAACCCCGCTTGAACTGCTTGTGCAGTTACTACCGGTGGAGCAAAAAGACCACGACGCGTAATTACACCACTATTCTTAAGTTCCTTAGTACTACCAATTAAATAGTTTACTTGGTTAAGAGCTTTATCTTGAGTTTCCAATTGAGCTTTTTGATCGGCTGATAAAGTATTAAGATTCTCAATATTGTCAGTTAATTGAGCAATGATTGTTCCTTTTTGTCTAAGCTCCTCTTCACGTTGTGCTAAAACGTTATTGAGTTGTTCCATTTGATTTTTAGAGGCCTCTAATTCTTCTTTTAAACCGGCAATCATCTTACGCAATTGCGCTGATTGTTTCGCATTCTTGGTTTCGAGGGTGTTTAATTTCTTATTGTAATCCTCTATCGTATTGGAAAGTGCCTGAATGTCCGATTTTATTTGAATAATCTGATTTGTAGCCCTGCTTTTATTTGGCCCTTCGTGCTGAGTTGCTACAGCTAATATTTGATGTGCTTCACGTACGCGCTGCAGTCCCTGCGTAACCTCATTTACTTCACCAAGAATATTATCAAATTCCTGATTCATTGCACCTGCAACTGCGTTTAAAGAATCAACTCTATTTGCCATAGTTTGATACTTTGCTGATTTCTCTACGCATCCGTTTAGTAAAATAGTTCCTGCGCAAACAACAAGTGTAAAAATAATCTTCTTCATATCAATAGATTTTAGTTGGTATTCTAGTTTTCATATTTATCTTATGCAAGGGATGTGCCAAATTTGTAGTAATGTATTAAAAAACTAATTATCAATTCGTTATACACGAGTAGTGAAAATGATGTTATTTACTTAATGCGTAATGCTTCTACATTATTGTATAATATTTCTACAAACAATGCGCTTCATAAATAATATATTGACGCATAATTGGAAAAAGTACTTATCTTTGTGTATAGAAATAAATGATACAAAAAATATGAGCGAAATTTCAAACTGTCCTAAATGTAATATGGACAATACGTATTTTGATGGCGTAATGAATGTATGTCCTGATTGTGGTTACGAATGGAATGAACATGCAGAGGAGAGTGCAGATGTTGCTAAAGATAGCAATGGTGCTATCCTAGAAGATGGCGACGCAGTAACTGTAATTAAGGATTTAAAGGTTAAGGGTTCATCAATGGTAATCAAACGTGGTACTAAGGTAAAAAGTATCCGTTTAACAGAGAATCCGGAAGAGGTTGATTGTAAAATTGATGGAAGTAGTATTGTACTAAAAACCTGCTTTTTAAAGAAATAATTATATTATTCTGTATATAATCTCCTTTCCCTTTATTAAAAGGCAGAGGAGATTTTTTATTAAACATACTATCTATTTATGAAATTATCTCTAACACTTTCAGTTTGTTTGCTTACTTTCTTTTCTTCATTAGGTCTTGGACAATCACCTAAGAGAGAATTCCGCGGGGCATGGATACAAACAGTTTTTCAAAGTGAGTATGCCTCAATGACACCTCAACAGATGCAAGCTGACTTTATAACAAAGCTTAATAAATTAGAAGCATGCGGTATAAATGCACTTATCTTCCAAGTACGCCCGGAAGCCGACGCATGGTATCACTCATCGTATGAGCCGTGGAGTAGATTCTGCACCGGTTTACAAGGCAAGGCTCCTTCTGGAGGTTTTGATCCAATGGCATTTTTAATTCAGGAGTGTCACAAGCGTAATATTGAGTTTCATGCGTGGTTAAATCCGTACAGAGCAGGGACTTCAGGTATTGCTAATTTATGCACAGACCATATATACCATAAGCATCCTGAGCGCTTTGTAATATATAATAAACAACTGCTTTTTAATCCGGGTGTTCCGGAAAATAGCGATTATATATGTAAAATAGTTGCTGATATTGTGTCCAGATATGATGTAGACGCCATTCACATGGACGATTATTTTTATCCCTATCCGGCAAAAGGTGAGCAATTTCCTGATACAGATACATTCTTAAAATACGGGTTAGCACAAGGATATGCTGACCATCAACGCAATGACTGGAGACGTAATAATGTAAACCAGTTGGTGCGTAGTATAAAAGAGACCATTGTAGAGATTAAGCCTTGGGTACGATTCGGAATCAGCCCTTTTGGTATTTATAGAAACAAAGTTAGCACGCCAGATGGTAGTGGAAGTGATACACGTGGTTTACAAAACTATGACGATCTATATGCAGATATTAACCTATGGACAGAGAACGGTTGGATAGACTATAATATGCCTCAACTTTATTGGGAGATGGGGTATAAAATTGCCGACTATGAGGAACTTATTTATTGGTGGAACAAAAATGCTAACGGAATTCCTTTATATATAGGTCAGAGTGTTGAAAGAACCATGAAAGCGCGCGACCTGACAGATAAGATGAAGCTAGCACGCGACTTAACAAATGTCTCGGGGAATTGCTTCTGGCCGGCAAATGAATTGTTCTGGAATAGGGGAGGGATTGTAGATAGTCTACAAGGTAATTACCATGTAAAGCCAGCGCTAATTCCGGCCTATGAGCATATGTGTAAACAACGTCCAGCCAAAGTAAAAAAGATACGTTTACAATACAATATTGATGGGTATAACCTTCGTTGGCATGCTAAACAAAGCGGCGATGTTAGCGATGATGCCCGCTACTTTGCTATATACCGATTTAGAAAGGGAGAGAAAATAGATGTAAATAATGCCGATAAACTTATTGGTACGTCTAGATATTCCATCTTTCCTATAACGGATATCAATTCGGGAGACTACTACTACGTTATTACGGCACTGAACAGATATCACCAAGAATCAAAACCACATAAACTAAAGGTACGAGTAAAATAAAAATAAAAAAGCCGTCCTAGGACGGCTTTTTTATTTTTACTTAGCAGCAATAGTTTCAATTTCAACCATCGCTCCAAGCGGAAGAGATTTAACTGCAAATGCAGCGCGAGCAGGGCAATCAGTTGTGTAACGAGTAGCGTAAACTTCGTTCATTGCTGCAAAATCAGCGATATCCGATAGTAAACAAGTCGATTTTACAACATCTGCATAAGTATAACCTGCCTCTTCAAGAATATAGCCAATGTTTTTTAATACTTGCTCTGTTTGTTCTTTAATACCACCTTCAACAAATTTTCCGGTATTAACATCAACAGGAAGTTGTCCGCTGATATATAGAGTTCCGTTAACTTCAACAGCTTGACTGTAAGGTCCAATAGCTTTAGGTGCTTTTGGAGAATTGATAATTCTTTTCATACTACTTGTATTATGGATTTAAATAAAAACCTGTTTTATTATTTATTTGAACAAAAATAATAAAACAGGTTATGTTTTTATAGAAAAAATGAGAATTAACAGATAATTAAATTACTTCTTACCATTCTCTTTTTTTTGTTGGTCTTGCAATTTAAATAACTCGTCTCGTAAACGAGCAGCTTCCATAAAGTCCATTTCTTTGGCCGCTTTTTGCATCTCACGTTTGGTTTTTTCAATCATTTTGTCCAAATCGTTAATACTTAAGTACTCAAGTAATGGATCGGCAGCCATAGCATTGTGTTCCTCTTCAATATAGGCATGTGTTTCGCTAAATACGGAATCACTGCTTTTCTTTATTTGCTTAGGTACAATATTATGTTCCTCATTATATTTTAGCTGCTTCTCGCGCCTGTAGTTCGTTTGGTCAATTGTCTCCTGCATGGAGCGAGTTATTTGATCTGCGTACATAATAACTTTGCCATTTACATTACGGGCTGCGCGACCTGACGTCTGTATCAAAGAACGTGTTGAACGTAAAAAACCTTCTTTATCCGCGTCTAGAATAGCAACTAACGACACTTCGGGCAAGTCAATACCTTCACGCAATAGGTTAACACCAACAATTACGTGAATAATTCCCTTGCGCAAATTATCCAATATTTTTACCCTTTCTAGCGTATCTATATCGGAGTGTATATACTGGCATGGTATTCCAATTCGGTCTAAGTAGCTACTAAACTCTTCTGCCATTTTCTTAGTAAGCGTTGTTACAAGCACTCGCTCATTAAGAGGAATACGTTTTTGTATCTCTGCAATCAAATGGTCAATTTGGTTTAAACTTGGAACAACCTCAATTACCGGATCGGGAATACCAGTAGGGCGTATTATCTGCTCTACAACAACTCCTCCGCATTTCTCCAATTCATAATCGGCCGGAGTAGCACTAATATATATTGTCTGTCCACTAACAATTTCAAATTCATCGAAAGTTAAGGGTCTGTTATCAAATGCTGCCGGTAAACGAAAACCGTACTCCACCAAACTTTTCTTACGTGCATAATCACCGCCATACATTGCTCTAATCTGAGGTAGAGTAACATGGCTTTCATCAATTACCATCAAGAAATCCTTCGGGAAATAATCCAATAAACAGAAAGGTCTAACACCTGCCTCCCGCCCATCAAAGTAGCGGGAATAATTTTCAATACCTGAGCAGTAACCTAATTCGCGAATCATCTCCAAATCATACCTCACACGCTCTTCAAGTCGTTTAGCTTCAAAATGCTTACCAATCTCTTTTAGATATACTAACTGATTTTGCATATCGGTTTTAATCTGGTCCATCGCTTTAGCTACCGTCATCTTGTCGGTAACAAATAAGTTGGCAGGATACACTGTAATATGATCCAATGTTTCAATCGCTTTACCGCTTTGTGGTTCAAAAGAGGAAATACGTTCCACTTCATCTCCCCAAAATTCTACCCGATAAGCAATGCCGTCAAAAGTCTCAATGGCTGGAAAGATATCAACCGTTTCCCCCTTTGCTCTAAAGCTACCACGTTTAAACTCAAGCTCATTATTTGCATAAAGTGCGTCAACCAATTGTCTAAGTAACATATTACGGTCAATCCTGTCACCTTTACGCACATTAATAACATTGGCTCCAAAAGAGCGTGGATCTGCCATACCATATAGACAAGAAACGGACGAAACAACAATGACATCCTCTCTACCGGACAGCAAAGAAGCAGTTGCTCTTAAACGTAACTTATCAATTTCATCGTTAATAGCTAAATCCTTCTCAATGTATGTATCAGTTGTTGGTAAATATGCTTCAGGCTGATAATAATCATAGTAGGATACAAAATATTCTACAGCGTTATCAGGAAAAAAGGATTTAAATTCAGCATAAAGTTGAGCCGCTAACGTTTTATTATGACTCAGAATAAGCGTTGGGCGATTAATCTGATTAATAACATTAGCAGCTGTAAAGGTCTTACCGGAACCGGTTACACCCAATAATATTTGATACGGATCCCCGGCAATAATCCCCTGTTTCAACTTCTCAATTGCTTCAGGCTGATCACCAGTAGGGACAAACTCAGATGTGAGTTTAAAATTCATTCTTAGGATAAAAATTTATCTAACTTATTAAGCAGTTCTTGTCTTAATATAGGTTTACATAAAACATCGTCAAACAATTCCCACTGTATCGTTGTTGTTGGCAACTCACGCTCATGCGCAGTTTGCGCAATAATTGCTTTTCCCGGATTTAAAGAACGTATTATTCTTGCTGCCTCCATTCCGTCAAGCTCTGGCATTGTAATATCCATTAAAATAACATCGATATTCGGATAAAGAGAAACCATATTTATCGCTTCCTTTCCATCGTTTGCGCGAAGAATATTTATATTCGTTTTCTTTAACAATGCCTTCAGAACAATAAAATTCTCATCGTAATCCTCAGCAATCAAAACAGTTTTGTCTGACCAATCTTTTATACACTTGCCTATAGTATTCATAACTACTTTATTCTATAATTTACTCATAAAGCGCTCTGGATCAATAATAAACCGAGTGTGACTTCCCGTTCCAATATCTCCATCTTCATCCCACGCTTTTATCTCAAAACATATTTTTCTTCCTTCTACTTGCGTTACCTCTGCTTTACAAAATACATTCTTTCCAACAGCAGTTGGTTTAATATGTTTTACACATATTTCTGTACCAACAGTATCTTCATTCGCTGCTAAATGTGGGTCAATACACATTAAAGCGGTATTTTCCATAAACGCTACTAATGCGGGAGTCGCAAAAACTTCCAATTTCCCCGAACCATGCGTTGCCGCTGTGTCGTTTTGTTTAACAGTTCGGTTTTGTTCAAATATCAATCCTTTTTCGATCATAAAAGTTTTTTATTTTAACATCCCGAATCGTCACAATATTTATTTGTTACGAATCGGGACGGTATAGGTTACACTATTCTAGAACTCTGAAGTGAAGTGGAATGTTAAATTTTTGTAATTTGACTGAGCCATCTGTAACATGTACTGAGAATCAGCTAAAAACACATCTCTTCCTTCTTTATCCTTAGCCATGTATTGTGCCTTATGTTTTTTAAAATCTTCCAATTCGGCATTATCGTGAGATTCAATCCAACATGCTTTATACAAATTGATAGGCTCCCATCTACATGAAGCATTATACTCATGTTTTAAACGATACTCAATTACCTCAAACTGTAGCATACCCACAGTGCCAATAATTTTGCGTCCGTTAAACTGATTAACAAATAACTGAGCAACACCTTCGTCCATTAACTGATCAATTCCTTTTGCCAGCTGTTTAGATTTCATCGGATCATCGTTCTCAATATACTTAAATAACTCAGGTGAGAAACTAGGAATACCTTTAAAGTGTAATTTTTCACCTTCAGTTATTGAATCACCAATTTTAAAGTTACCTGTATCATGTAAACCAATAATATCTCCTGGATAAGCTTCGTCGATAACCGATTTTTTAGAAGCCATAAATGCAGTAGGAGTAGAGAATTTCAATGTCTTACCGTGACGTACGTGTAAATAGTTGGTATTTCTTTTAAAAATTCCCGAACATATCTTCACAAAGGCAATACGGTCGCGGTGGTTGGGGTCCATGTTGGCATGGATCTTAAATACAAAGCCGCTAAATTTATCTTCATCCGGAGCAACTATGCGCTCTTCAGTTTCGCGGGGAAGCGGGTCTGGAGCAATCTCAATGAAACAATCAAGTAATTCGCGAATACCGAAGTTATTTAATGCCGATCCAAAAAATACCGGTGCAACCTCTCCGCGCAAATAGCTCTCAATATCCAAATTAGGATATACCTCACTAATAAGTTCAATATCATCACGTAATGTGTTAGCTAAACGCTCTCCAACATACTCATCTAGTTCGTTTGAGTCTAAAGCAACGTTCAATGCATCCGGAATAGTCTGTACGCTAGGTGCATAAAGACATAAGTTTTTTCTATGTAGATTGTAAATACCTTTAAAGGTTTCGCCATTACCAATAGGCCATGTTAAAGGATTTACATGAATCAATAACTCCTTCTCAATCTCGTCCAAAACATCGAACGGATCTTGAACTGGACGGTCCATCTTATTGACAAACACAATCACTGGTGTTTTGCGCATACGGCATACTTGCATAAGCTTGCGGGTTTGCGACTCAACTCCTTTTGCTGCATCGACAACAATAATAACACTGTCACAAGCAGTAAGCGTACGGAAAGTATCCTCCGCAAAATCCTGGTGACCTGGTGTATCTAATATATTAATTTTAATACCATTGTATTCAAATCCCATAACCGACGTAGCCACAGAGATACCTCTTTGACGTTCAATCTCCATGAAATCCGATGTGGCACTTTTCTTAATCTTGTTCGATTTCACCGCTCCGGCAACATGAATAGCACCTCCAAAAAGCAATAACTTTTCTGTTAGTGTTGTTTTTCCGGCATCGGGGTGACTAATTATACCAAATGTTCGTCTTCTAGCAATTTCTTCTTTATATCCCATCTTCTATTTGTTCTAATATCAAAATCAGATCAATGATTAATAATCTGATTTATAACACATACACTTGTTTATAAGGTGTGCAAAGATAATCATTTTTTATCATACAAAGAAGCCAAATGCAGCCGATTTATCCCTTCTGTTTAACATTAATAATATAATATCATAATCCCTGTCAACAATCTCATAATCAGAGTACCCTTCCTGTAGCAGCCATTACAATAAATGCTCTTTTGTTAATAGCGTATTGTGTTCGAAGGTGTGAGTATGCAATAATCCAAAGCATTTAAATAATTTAAGGGACGGATATCACATCGTACAACATAACTTATAATACTTCGCGCTCTAGCATTTCTTCTTGTCGTCAAGTTTGCAATTGAGATAATTTCTGTAACTCCTGAATCCCACCTCTTCTACCAGTTGAATTCGCCCAATGTGGGCATCTTCCGGTGCGTTTCGTCGACGCTCAAGTTCTTTGAGACGTAAATTGTTGATATAGCGACTGAAATTTACGCCATACTGAGTATTAATAAAAGCAGAAAGATAAGTTCTATTCGTCCCCAAGGGTACAAGTAAATCGGTAATACGTAAATCTGGATTTAAATATGGTTTTTGGGTGGACATATAACGTTCAAAAATTTCTATTTTAATCATTGAAGCTTTTCCTCTCTTAACCTCCTTGACTTCTGTCGCAGTCTGTCCGGTAACGGGGTACATTAGGACATACTCTGTATTCATTATATTATGGATGGGGATAACGCCTTTCAGTATTACAGCTGTAACACCAAGTATGGAAAGAAATAATGTAATTCCCACACTGGTTCCCAAAATAATCGAAACTATTCCAAGAGGAACAGAGGCAAGAGTAATATAAACGAGTTGCTTAAGCCATTTGACCGATGTTCTACTCTCGTCCGCAGAAAAGTCTACGACAGCTTTTCTGTATAGTGAAATTCTATACAATCCAAACACAGAATAAAGTATATTGGTCAATATAAAGAGGAAAGGAACAGTTTGGGTTATTATGTTGTAATAGTGAGGCAATTCCTTAATTGGCGGCCTTACCGATACGATGTGCTCTCTGATGGATTGTGGGTAGATAAATATTGATATAAAAAAGAACATAGCAGGAATAAACGGCCATAGGTAGTGCCACAACGAGAAATGCTCATGATTTTGTGTTGCGGTGTGAAGAAATATATAACGATATGTCATTATTTGAGAATACAGTATAGAGGGCACAAATAGCCATTGCATATATACAAACGTTGATGTGGCACCCCAAAAACATATTGAGCACAACCAACTAACAACGCAGGCAATTAATTGTAATATTAACACTTTTGTTATTAACTGAATGAAAGAATCTCTATTATCATTGCGATAGCATGTTAGAATAAATATACAAGTTAGTGCCACAATAATAGGAGCAACTAACTTGATAATCATCATTATTGTTGGGGTGAATGTATTTTCCATTATTGTTCGCAGTTATTCTGTTCGGTAGTTAATGCACGCGTGTAGTTTCTCATTGTTGCAAATCCTGCTTCCCGTACTAATTCTAAACGTTTCTTATTAGCGTTTGACGGAAGGTGAGAAATGCGTTCAAGTTCTTGAAGTCGTAGGCAATTGATATACTGATTAAAGTTTAAGTCATATGTTTTGTTGACAAAATTCGATATAAATGTTCGGTTAGCCTTTAAAGGCTCAATTAAATCAGTTATCTTCAATTGTGGATTTAAGTAAGGCTTATTATCATGCATATATTGCTCAAAACGTTGTTTTGTAAGTTTCATTACTATATGTCGTCCGCTCTCATCTATAAAGACTTCCGATATTCTTCGCTTTGGAGAACGATTCTCATGCAAAGTATTAGTTGTTACTTCAATTTTATCACTCTTTACAGTATCAAGATTAGGAGATGGAGCATAAAATAAAAAACGACGACTTAATATACTATAGCCAATTATTGAGTTTACTAATGCGTATAGCACAATAATCCCGATGACAATACTTAAAATAAGTTCATTTAGAGAGAAAACAACAAATGGACATAAATACAGTAGTGTGCTTAAAAATGGAGATGCGAATAGCACAACAATCCAACGCATATGTTTTTTTGTTCTTCGCGTCTCAAAATTAATTACTCGATAGTACGGGATGAGTAGTTTGACTGATAGTAATAAATAAGTTGAGGAGTAACCTAATCTGATTAATCGTTCCAATAGTATGTTTTGATAAATATATACATTCGAGATAAGCATTGAACAAAAAATGATCAATGCTGCAATGAAGTGCAATCGGGAGAAATCACAATCTCCCTTCGTGACAAGCTTCAGAAACTTATAATAAAAAATTGTGGCAAGCATCATGGGACCAATTGCCAATGACGAAATATAAGTGTGAAGTTGAGGATTACCATAAGTAAAAGTCGCAAACCAAACAACAGATGTTATTAAAACAAAGTAGAGTTGCGCTTGCTTTACGCGCAATTCATACTTGGTAATACAATTCTTTAATGAGAATAATATTACCAAAAGCCAAGTCAATCCTGAAAAGAGGGGTAAGGTACCCGCAAGGACAATCACAATCTTATAAGTAGTCTCCATTTGCACAAAGATAATTGTCGAAAATAGAATTAAAATAGATGTAGATACAAAAAAATACTCAAAAATATGTTTTGTACGATTTTGTAATACCTTTTTTATCTATTTACGATTTGGCAAAAAAGAAAAGCATATCATTTACGATTTGGCTCATTAAGTTTTTATCTTTTTGTTAAGTTTTAGTTTGCCCTTCCTCTAATTTTGCTAGTGTAAACTTTACTATTAATCAATAAAGCGAATGGAACGAGCAACTAAGTTTAATGTGGACGATGCGCCAAAAATATTCAAAATTCGAGGAAGTATGATTGGTTCTTGGGATTTATTTAAAGTAATAATTAATCTTTAGAGTTTATCCTTCAATGAGCTAATCTACTCGTAGAGGATGTGAAGGTGTCCATATAATATAAAACAACATTTAAAAAACGGGAATCAGATTTCCAATATCTCTTGGTTAATTCAGATGATGAGCTCAACAAATAAAATGATATAAATGAAAAAGATAAATAATTACATACTATGCAGTGTCCATTGTATATTTACGGTGTTGTTTATAATAACATTATTAGGTTTCCAGAAAGAGGAATCGGTAATAGAGAATAGAGACTTTTTGAGGGATAATGTGATTGGCTTAGAGCCTGTGATTGCTGGAAAATCTTTGGATACCACCACAGCTGGACTAACAGAATTTGGATTTATTGTTGCCAATAAGGACGTCTCTGTGCATTCCTACTCAAACATAAAAATAAAGAGGAATGGAAATCATTGGATTCCATCTTTGCCAATGCAGTGGGAGGATCAGTCAGTACCTGTCGGTATCACAGCCTATGCGCCCTATAGTACTGAAGCCTCTTATCATCAATATCCGGTTGTTCTAGCCAATCAAAGTATAGAAGCAAACATTATAGCATCAGATTTTGTTTTAATGCATAACGACAATTTTATTCCCGCGAGTGATTTAATAAACAATAAAGTGCAAGTCAATTTAGCGCATATGATGTCAAAACTGGAGTTTAGAATTATTATAAATGCTGAGTTTGACGCGGATATAATGCCGCATACGAATCCAATATCTAATATAACGCTTAGCGGTACTAAATTAAAAGGTCAGTTATCATCTAATTACTCCACAGTTGAACTTCAAACCCTTAACAATCTCCCCATACCAATTACGCCTTATATGATGAAATATGTCCGGGAAACGAATCACGTGGCGGAGTATGAGCTGATTCTAATTCCTCAAACTGTAACCACTACTGATAAATTAGAAATTAAATTTGATATAGGCGAAAGTCAATATGTTTGGAGTGCGACAGAAGACGTTATTTTTAAAAGCGGTAATAAATATGCGCTCGATTTGACGGTCGAAGATGGCATAATAACTGCAAGTAGAATCACTGTCTCTACATGGTAAATCTAAATTGACGTATCAATTATACCAAATAAATTAGAATTCAATACGTCTTATTTATAGGACATTCTCTTATGGATATAATCTCTATATCATTTTACTTATATTATTTATCCTAGGTATGATGCGGATAGCAACGATATTGTTATGATTCTCTATCGAAAATGGGTATAAAGCATATAAGCTGTTTTAGTATATTCCCAATGATATGTTATCGTATAGCGGCACCATATGAACAATATAATGCTTATTTCCATCCGTCAACATAACTATTAGAGTTGCACACTCCCTTGCTTAGATCCTCCTTGGCTCATGTCCGTGTTTTGTCCGTCTTTCCTCCGTCTTTTGTCCGATTCTATATAAGACGGAGGGAACACGGACAAAACACGGAGGGGGTACGGATATGAGCCAAGGAGGATATAAGCAAGGGGGAGTTATAAAACGCCTTATGCGTTTGTTATGGATGAGAAAAAGACGTTGGAAAGAAGCTATTAAACTTTTGTTTTTGTTGTACTATTAGGTGCTTTAGATTTCTGTGTTTGTAATGGACAGTCCTTTTTCTTATCCCCTTGTGGGGTATTTTTATTGATAATCATTCTAGTAAGCTTAGCAGTGTTGCGATATATGTAATCAGTAACTATGCATAGTCCACTTCTTTTTTATTATTATCGTTATTATATAAACACAGATGAAATGGAATTTATAACTATAATACAAAAGACGGACATAAGAGAAAACAATATATAGATATAGTTTGAGCAAGATAAGTGTTTTATATTATTACACTCTCGATGAGATAGTGATAATATGAAACACTCATTTCATTTTATAGTATTAAAGGCTCTACAATCAGGTAAACTTGCCATTGGTGTTTTAGCACCGTTAAACCAATCTTGCTTCTGTATTCTAAGTTGAAAATACAGATAGTCTATGTGGTAATTTATTTGTATATTTGTTAACATACATTTATTTGTAATTATAATTAGTAACACTAAATATTAGAATATAGCATGAAAAAGAAAGGACTTGTTAATGATGATAATGTGACAATGGGCAATGTTGGCAGATTAGGTAATGTGTGTTTTTATATGCGTCAAGGTGTTCAAGTGGCACGAACAATACCGTTTAAAGTAAAAAATCCGCGGACTCCTGCGCAACAGCGGTTGCGCAAACGAATGGGCAAGGTGAGTAAGTTAGCTGTACAGTTTAAACCAACTTATTCTATCGGTTTTGCTTATGCGTGTAGTGGAGGGGCAACAGCTTACAATGCTTTTATTAGTGAAAATATGAAACGTATGGTTGAGGATGTTGCAACGGGTGAATGGAACATTGAACCAAGCAACATTATGTGTGCTGTGGGACCATTGCCAACGGTGGCGTTGGAGGCTGAGTATATTAGTGATGGACATAAGTTAAGATTAAAACGTATGGATTCGTTTGTTTATGATAATGGAACAGAAGGCGTTTTAACGCTATATGCTCCCAATGTGTGTATAACAATGAATTATAAACTAGGTGCGCCGGAGTATATTAATGGGTTGGAGATAGAGTTATCTAATTTGGTTGATGTAAATAATATGTATGCCTATAGTTTCTGTGTAAATAATGATTTGAGGAGATGTTCTAATTCGTTTATGGTTAAGTTGAATTAGAACATCTTAGATCAAGATATATGCTGGGTTGTGTTTAGCTGTACTATGAATTTTGTAAATATTAATGACGTTATATTTTATAAACGGGTAATTGTTTTTGCGTGTTGATTATAGTCCGTGAAATAGAATTTATTTGTTACTTTTGTTTGTGAAACGGTTGAAAGATTTATTATAATGATACAACAGGTACTGATAAATAATTACGCGTTAATAAATAACACGAATATAGAGTTAGACAAGGGATTCTCAATTATTACCGGTGAAACGGGTGCAGGGAAGTCTATTTTATTAGGAGCCATAGGTCTTACGCTTGGACAACGGGCAGAAAGTGGTGTACTTCACGATAGAGATAAAAAATGTATTGTGGAGATTACTTATAATGTAATGAACTACAATTTGAAGGGTTGGTTTGCGGAAAATGATTTGGATTACGAGGAAGAGGTCGTTGTGCGTCGTGAGATTACGGGCGAAGGACGTTCTCGTGCTTTTATAAATGATACTCCCGTCAATGTACGTTTGCTTAAGGAGTTTGGCAGTTATTTGATCGATATTCATTCTCAACATCAGTCGTTACTAATAGGGCAACCAGAATATCAAATCACTATATTGGATGAGTATAGTGGTAATCAGACCAATGTGCAGTTGTATAAGGAGCAATATAAAAGTTATGTGGAACTGCGTAATAGAATTATTGGTTTAAAAAAGAATATTGAAGAGAACAGTCGTGAACGTGAGTATCTGCAATTTCAACTTAGCAGACTTCAGGAAGCGGAACTTAAGGAAGGCGAGCAAGAGGTATTGGAGAGCGAGTTGAACCGTTTAAATAATGCAGAGAATATAAAGAGTGCATTATTCAATGTTGTTCATCAACTGAGAGATGGGGAGGAAAATGTGCTTAGTATGCTGAAAGTTGCTAAGCAAGGCTTGAATAATATCTTAGACAGTGTAAGTGAGGCTAATGAGTTTGAAAACCGACTGAGTTCGGCTATTATAGAGTTGCGAGATATTGCTGAGGAGGCGGAACGAGTTGGTGAATACGTGGAGTACGACCGGGAACGAATTGACACAATAGATACACGTTTGTCTTTATTATATGGCTTGTGTAAAAAACATGGTGCCACAGATGTTAACGCGTTAATTGAGCTGCAAGCTAAGTATGAGCAACAGTTGGAGCAAATTGATGGCGGAGATGAACAATTAATTTTACTGGAACAACAGCTTAAAGAGCGTGAGTTACAGCTGCTGGATAGCGCAAAGCGAATACATATACGTAGAGAGGAGAGGATACCTGGATTTTGTGAGGAAATGAATGCGTTGTTACGCGATTTGGGTATAAAGCATGCGAATTTTGTGGTAAACTTAAGGAATTTGGATCATTTTACCGCAACGGGTAGGGATGAGGTGCAGTTCCTTTTTGGGGCCAATAAAAATCAAACTCCCGGCGAATTAGCAAAGGTAGCTTCAGGTGGAGAGATTTCTCGTGTTATGCTCTCTTTAAAATATATTTTATCTAAAAGTAAGCAGTTGCCGGTGATGGTATTTGACGAAATTGATACCGGAGTATCGGGCGAAGTGGCGCATAGGATGGCTCAAATGATGAAGGAAATGGCTGCGCATATGCAAGTAATTAGTATATCGCATTTGCCACAATTAGCATCTGCAGGCGATGCTCATTTTAAAGTTTATAAAGATGACTCCTCGGATAGAAGTGTCTCATTAATAAAACGTTTGAGTTTTGATGAACGCGTAAATGAGATTGCTGGAATGATTAGTGGTAGTTCAATTACAGCTGCAGCTTTGGAGACAGCAAAGGCATTATTGCGATAAAATGAAGTATCAATTTTTTACTTTCATTATAAAAGACTACATTTGCCCCTCGAATTGCAATTTGCATTTTGAGTACTTAACTAACAATAAAGAAGATGAGTTACAATTTACTAAAAGGAAAAAAAGGTATCATTTTTGGAGCATTGAATGAGATGTCAATCGCTTGGAAAGTGGCAGAAAAATGTATTGAAGAAGGAGCAGAAATCGTATTGACAAATACTCCTTTATCTATCCGTATGGGTGGAATTCAGGAATTTGCCGACAAAAATAATATTCTTTTAATTCCTGCTGATGCAACAAGTGTTGAAGATTTGGAAAATCTTTTCCAGGAAGCGATGAAACATCTAGGCGGAAAAGTTGACTTTGTGCTTCACTCTATCGGAATGTCATTGAATGTACGTAAAAAACGTCCTTATGACGATTTAGATTATGATTTCTTACAAAAAACTTTAGATATATCGGCTATTTCATTCCATAAAGTATTACAAACAGCTAAAAAACTAGACGCCATCAATGAGTGGGGATCGGTATTAGCATTGTCTTATGTTGCTGCGCAACGTACTATGTTTGAATACAATGATATGGCAGATGCTAAAGCAATGTTAGAATCTATAGCACGTAGCTTTGGTTACATTTACGGACGTGAAAGACGTATTCGTGTAAATACAATCTCTCAGTCGCCAACGGTAACAACTGCCGGTAGTGGAATTAAAGGATTTGACAAGCTTGTAGATTTCGCAGAGCGTATGTCTCCACTAGGTAATGCAACTGCCGACGAGTGTGCTGATTACTGTATCTGTATGTTCAGTGATTTAACACGTAAAGTTACAATGCAAAACTTGTTCCACGATGGTGGATTCTCAAGTATGGGTATGAGCTATAGAGCAATGCACCAATACAAAAAGAGCTTTAAAGAGTAATTTGATATTACTCACAGTTATAGAGAGAGAATGTCTTAAGTGGCATTCTCTCTTTTTTTGTATGTATGTAAAGATGTTTTGTGGAATAGGTATGCTTTAGGAGTGTAAGAAATGAAAACATATGCGTTCGTGTACTAATATTTTTATTAAGTATTGTTTTGTTAAATATTAAATATTATTTTTAAACAATAAACCATTTATAATAAAATAATAGAATATGCAACATCTACTTACAGGCTTAACTCTTGCTGCAATGAGTTTAGGGTTAGGCGCGTGTACTAATGTGGCGGCGCCGGAACCGATTTATCCAATACCGACGCAAGCACAAGTGAACTGGCAACGTTTGGAAACGTATGCATTTGTACATTATGGGTTAAATACCTATAATGATATGGAGTGGGGATTTGGAGATACCCCAGCAACTACATTTAGACCTACAGACCTTGATGTGGATCAATGGATGCGAACATTGAAAAGTGCGGGGATGAAAGGTATACTTCTTCCCATTAAACATCATGATGGCTTTTGCTTATGGGATACAAAGTATAGCGATTATAGTGTGAAGAATACCGGACTAGCAGAGCAGATAGATATATTGAAAGAGGTAATAGCAGGTTGTAAGAAATACGACATGAAGTTGGGTGTATACATATCTCCTTGGGACAGAAATCATGCATCATACGGCGATGCGGAATATGTTGAGTATTTCCATAACCAAATTGCGGAAGTTGTGAATGAATACTGTGACGGTGTTGATTTGTTTGAGTTTTGGTTTGACGGAGCCAATGGAGGTGATGGGTACTATGGTGGGAAACGCGATGTAAGAAGAATAAATGCTTCTCAGTACTATAACTATCAAGCGGCAAAAGATATCATACATAATAAATTCCCAAATACCATGATTTTTGGAGGTACTGTGCCAACAATAAGATGGATTGGTAACGAGAGTGGTTGGGCAGGACATACCAATTGGGCAATGTGGAGTGCGGATCAACCAGAACGTGTAGCCATGGCTTATGGTGATAAGAATTCATCGCACTGGTTGCCAGGCGAGGTTGATGTTTCAATACGTCCAGGATGGTTTTATCATAAACGTGAGGACCACCAATTACGTTCGTTAGGTACTATTGTTGACTATTATTACCAAAGTGTTGGACGTAACGCGAATTTACTTTTAAATATTCCGGTTAATCACGAAGGGAAGATAGGATATGCAGACTCGGTTAGAGTGGTAGAGTGGAAAAATGTAATAGATAAACATTTTGAAAATAACTTAGCAACCATGGCAAGTATTAGTGCTGATAAATGTAGAGGCAGAGGATACGAACCGAAAAGCGCTATTGACGGCAATTGGGATAGCTATTGGGCAACGCCTGATGGTGAATCGACGGGTGCGCTTACATTAAATTTTAAAACACTGCAAGAGCTGAATACGCTAATGCTACAAGAATATATCCCATTGGGTCAACGTGTGGAAAGTTTTGACGTGAAGTATAAGGACGAGACGGGAAAATATATTCCAATCCAAACAACGGACACGATGTCGACAATCGGATACAAACGTCTTATTCGATTTGATAATATTAAAACGGATGAATTGGTAATTTCCTTTAATGAAAGTAGAGGAGTGCCGTGTATTAATAGTGTAGGCGTTTATTTGGCTGCTGCGGTCTTGGATGAGCCTAAAGTTACGCGTAATGCGGAGAATAATGTGAGCATTAAAGCAGCGAAAGGAACAGAGATTTATTACACAACGGATGGTAGTGACGTTAGTCTAAATTCAAAGAAATACGAGGGTCCATTTAGTTTTCCAACAAAAGGTGCTATTAAAGCTATGGCTTACGATCCGACGACACAAAAATGTTCGGATATGGCCAATTGTTTCTTTGATATACCATCATCGCTATTTTCAATCGTATCACCGACAGTTGATAAAGCCGATAGACGTGCCTTTGATGGAAATACATTGAATAGTTATTATATCTCGGCAGGAGAGAATTCTGTAACCTTCTCTTTAGGTGGGGATCATATGATTCGTGGTATAAAATATACTCCAGACCAGAGCAGATGGGGACGCGGACCAATACACAGATACAGAATATTTGTTGATAATAAAATGGTCAAGGAAGGAGAGTTTTCGAACATAAAACAGAATCCTATTACACAAATAGTGGAATTTCCTGCTGTTAAAGGATCTAAAATTACACTTGAAGCATTGAGTATTGCCGATGGTACATCTCGTGCGTCGATTTCTGATTTTTCAGTAATTACAATATAAAAATAGAAGATTTATATATAAACGGTCTGTCTCGATTTTGTGGCAGACCGTTTTATATATTGAGTATGTTTGTGTAATAATCACAAAGTCAGGGTATTGATTTCTTAAGTATTGAAGATAAGCATGGTTGGGATAAAATGGTAATTATATCTTTAGATGTAAGTTTTTGCTTTTCATGCAGTAATATTTTTGAACATTAAGAATACAGTGATTATATTTTTAAGTAAATTTACATATTATACCATTTGTATTTCTATTATACCCTTAAACCAAAATAATTATGATAAAGCATATTCTACTGATACTTCTTTTCAATTTTACAGCTATATATTCAATAAATGCTCAGGAGAGTGGCTTTAGTAAACTTGACAACTATTTTGAGACGCTTGTTCAAAACAATAAATTTATGGGCAATGTTTATGTTTCGCGTGCAGGAAAAGAGCTCTATGCCTTTAGTGGTGGATATGTCGATGTAGAAAAACTACATAAGGCAACTATTGATTCTCGTTATAGAGTGGGTTCCATATCAAAAACATATACAGCTACGCTTGTATTGCTTGCCTCAGAACAAGGTAAACTACAGCTAACGCAGACCTTAGATAAATTTTTTCCACAAATACGGAATGCTTCAAAAATTACGATTCAAGATTTACTATTACATAGAAGTGGTATCTATAATTTTACTTCAGATCAAGATTTTCTTACGTGGCATACAAGACCACATTCGCGTAATGAGATGGTTGAAATAATAGCAAAGGGTGGAAGTAGCTTTGAGCCCGGAACTCAAATGGGATATAGTAACTCGGGCTATGTACTTTTATCCTATATTCTAGAAATAGTGTATGGGACAACCTTTGATAAGATACTGAAACAGTACATTACTAAGCCGTTACGCTTAGTAAATACTGGCGTAGGTGAATGCATAAACTCGCTTAATGGAGATTGCAACTCATACAAATTCTTTGATAAGTGGCGAATAGAGAATGTTACAGATGCTTCGGTAACACTAGGAGCAGGGGGAATATATTCAACAGCTAAGGAGCTTAATGCATTTATAAGTGCGTTGTTTAATGGCGATATAATATCACAACAAAGTTTACAGACAATGACAACGATGCGAGATAACTTCGGTATGGGAGTTTTTAACGTGCCTTTTGGAAACAGGATGGGCTATGGGCATAGTGGTGGTATAGACGGATTTAATTCAATGTTTGTATATTTTCCTGACGATAAAGTTAACTATACATTGTTAAGCAATGGCGCCAATATGATTGTAAATGATATCAACATAACGGTATTAAGTGCAACATACAATTTGCCATTTAGTATTCCGGATTATAGCAATATCAATCTTTCTGAAGCTGTACTAAATAGTTATCTGGGTACATATAGCAGTAGCCAGTTGCCCATAAAATTGATTGTTACTAGACAAAATAATCAACTAATTGCTCAAGGAACAGGACAATTGCCTTTTAATTTGAATCCTTTAGCACTACATAAATTTAATTTTGCTCAGGCGGGAATAGTTGTTGAATTCCAACCGGAGAAAAGATCATTGCTATTAAAGCAAGGTGGGGGAGTTTTTTTAATGACAAAAGAATAAAAAAATATGTTTTGCTTAAATATTGATTGATAGTTTGTTATAATGATGGAGGAAAAATAATTATTTTTTTTGCAATAAAAAGTTTGCAGATATGATTAAAAACCCTACATTTGCACTCGCAATCGGGAAACAAACAACGATAGCAAACATGATGAAATGGTGTCATAGCTCAGTTGGTAGAGCAAAGGACTGAAAATCCTTGTGTCGCTGGTTCGATTCCAGCTGATACCACACAAATTCGGGGTGTAGCGCAGTCCGGTTAGCGCATCTGGTTTGGGACCAGAGGGTCGGGGGTTCGAATCCCTCCACCCCGACAGTTAAGAGTTTAAAAAGTTGATAATCACTTTTTAAACTCTTTTTTTATTTTCTCTTTTTTTGAAAGCGCAAGTTGTTTATCTGTATTATAACGCTGCTAAATTTGATGTCCAAGCCTATGTTCTCGCTTTCGATATCATCTTTCTTTATCTTTCTTCTGTTTATATCCTTTCTATATAGAGCTATTAAAAGAGTATCTTAATGCAATACATACTAGTGTTGTGCATAGAAACATTTTCTTGTTTTTGTGGTAATATTTCGTGCGGTTTTTAATGTTTTTGATGTATTAGGATTTAACGCTGAGGGGAAAGTAGGCGATAGCGGATGGAACTATTAATTGGGGGGTAATTTTAGACAAGTGACTAAGTGTAAAGGGATTGTGAAATAAGGAAAAAAAAGTATAGAAAGGCAGAAGAAATAGGGTAATTATTTCCTAATTTTACAATCAATTAAATATTTGTGATAAAATAGGTAAGTAATAATAAATTAAGTATATAGCATATGTCAGAGTATCATGTTCCGGTGTTATTGAATGAGTCTATTGAAGGTTTAGATATAAAACCGGATGGTGTCTATTTAGATTTAACATTTGGCGGTGGGGGACACTCGCGTGAGATTTTAAATCATTTAGGCAAAAATGGAGTGTTGATAGGGTTTGATCAGGATGAGGATGCGAAGCGTAATGTTCCGGATGATGATCGATTCTTGTTCGTAAATCATAATTTCCGATATCTGAGAAATTTTTTACGTTATTATGATTTTGATAAGGTAGATGGTATTTTAGCCGATTTAGGTGTATCCTCACATGAGTTTGATGAGGCAGATAGGGGATTTTCTTTCCGTTTTGATGCGACTTTGGATATGCGAATGAATAGACGTAGCTCTTTAACTGCAATTACGGTGTTAAATGAATATGATGAGCAGGATTTAATTCGAATTTTTAGAGAATATGGCGAAGTAGATAATGCGAAACGACTTGTTGGTGCAATTGTAAAAGGACGTGAGCAAGAGCGTATTGAGACAGTTGAGCAATTTCATAAGGTTATTGAGCGTTGTGTACCAAAGTTGAAAGAGAAGAAATACCTAGCGAAAGTGTATCAGGCTTTGCGTATAGAGGTGAATGGCGAATTGGAAGTATTGGAAGAGATGTTACGTCATTCTATAAGTGTTCTAAAGCCTGGAGGTCGTTTGGTAGTAATTACATACCACTCCTTAGAAGATAGAATTGTAAAGAACTTTATGAAGGCGGGGAACGTTGAAGGAAAAGTGGAGAAAGATGCTATTTTCGGTCAGGTGAAGCGTGATTTTGATCTTGTCAATAGAAAAGTTATTATTCCAACCGAAGAGGAAATCTTAGATAATCCACGTGCGCGAAGTGCAAAGTTGCGCATTGCGGTAAAAAAATAGCAAATAAATGGGATGGTTTAAGAAAAGCAAAATTGATGAAGAAGCGAGGCAACAACTTGGAATAAAGGAAATTTTCATTGCGTCAATCAATAGTTTATTGAATGGGAGGCTATTAATTTCTCGTATCCAAAAACATAAAGGCGCCGTTGCATTAGCATTCTTGTTTTGTTTATTATATATCTATCAGGGATTTAAGGTGGAGCGTTTGTTTAGCGAAAAAGCTCGTCTTGAAAATGAAGTGATGGACTTACGTTTTATATCTAACACAGTGGCAGCTGATTTAATGTTTTCGAAGAAAAAATCGGAAGTAGATAAAAAGGTTGCAGAGTCTGGATTGTCTGTTCAGAACAGTAAGGAGCCACCTTACCGAATTTATGAGCGATAATAGGGGTTTGGTGTGATAAAGCTAACGATTTGAATGAAAGGAATTAAGGATAAAATATTTCGACGATATCTCATTATTTATGCGATGATAGTTTTTGTCGCGAGTGTCATATTGTTTCGAGGTTTCTCGGTTGCGACAATTGAACGTGGAAAATGGAATGAAATAAGCGCTAAAGTAAACGCTACATTGCCAATTCCGCTACAGCCCGACCGTGGGGATATATGTGCTGAAGATGGTAGGGTATTAGCAACTTCAGTTCCGTACTATAAACTTCATTTTGATGCGTTATCGCCACACGATACGCTTTTCAATAAATATATAGACTCATTGGCTTTCCGACTTTCCTCTTTCTTTCGAGATAAGAGTGCAAAGGAGTATAGAAATGCACTTAGTAATGCACGTAGACGCAAAAATAGATATTTGGCGTTGGGAAATAGAAAAGTTAATCATTTAGAGTTGAAGGAAATACGCCAGTTTCCACTTTTTCGATCAGGACGTAATCGTGGTGGTTTGATTACCGAAAAGGAAAACCATCGCTTATTGCCTCATAGAGATCTTGCAAATAGAACTATTGGTAGTTTGAATAAGAACGATCAGGATGTACGAGAAGGTTATGTTGGTTTAGAAGCAGCTTTTGAGAGTTATTTGAAAGGCGAACCCGGCATTGGCCATAGAGAAAACATGTCCGGAAGATGGATGACTCTTGTAGATAAGGAACCGAAGCATGGTTGCGATGTTGTAACTACGCTGAATGTTGATTATCAGGATGTAACACAGACTGCATTACGTAATCAATTGGTTAGAATGAATGCTGATCATGGTGTCGCTATAGTTATGGAGGTTGAAAGTGGTGATATAAAAGCTATAGCTAACTTGACGCGTATGCGAGAGGGAGTGTATAGCGAAACAATGAATTATGCTATAAATAATATCACAGAACCGGGATCCGTAATGAAGGCAGCTACGATGATTGCTATGCTTGAGGATGGATTTGTTACAACACAAGATACCTTTGACCTTGGCGATAAAGGATATTATACGTTTTATGGAAAGACTATTTATGAGTCGGACAAAAAAGGTGTTGGTCGTATTACAGCGAAACGCATCATGGAAAAATCATCGAATGGTATAACTCAAATTGCATCGAATTTTTATAAGGATCAGCCTACACGATTTATAGATCGTTTGTTCTCTATGCGACTGAATGAACCTGTTGGGATTGTGTTAAGCGGTGAGGGAAAACCCTACATAAAACACCCGTCGGATAAGAATTGGACAGGTATATCTCTGCCATGGATGAGTATGGGGTATGAATTGCTTTTGACTCCACTACAAATTCTTTGTTTTTATAACGCCATAGCAAATGACGGACAGCGAATGCGCCCTCGTTTAGTGAAAGAGATTCGCGATAAGAATGAGGTTGTAGAGCGTTTTGATACAGAGGAGGTTGGTAGTCGAATTTGTAGCAGAAAAACATTGCGCACAATTCAAGAAATGCTAGTGGGCGTAGTAACATCTGGTACCGCACGTAACATTCATACAGAACACTATTCCATTGCTGGTAAAACCGGAACTTCGCGTGTTGCTGTACAAAACAAGGGGTATGGTGCGGGTAGTTATAGAGCTAGTTTTGTGGGGTACTTTCCTGCTGAACGTCCTAAATATTCTTGTATAGTGGTTATAGAAAATCCACGAAATGGTTATTATGCCAATGTGGTATCGGCTTCGGTGTTTCGAGAAATATCAGATCATTTATATACCATGGCTTTTCTTGAGAAAGGAAAGAAAATAGAGCGTGAAACGTTGGCATTACCAGTGTCAATGAATGGAGTTCGTACAGAGCTAGAGTTTATTTATGATGAGTTAGGAATTAAGACCGACAATGAGCGTAGTTTAGAAGATGCTGAGTGGGTTGTTACTTCCTCCAAAGAAGATAAATATATAAATATAGAACCACGCAAGATCACTGACGGAATAATGCCTAATGTAAAAGGTATGGGATTGAAAGATGTTCTTTATCTGTTGGAGAATATGGGATTAAGAGTCCATGTTAGCGGAAATGGAATGGTTCAAGAACAATCCATCGCGGCGGGAAGTCATATTAAAGAAGGAAATGTAGTTTATTTGAATTTACGATGATATAATTATGAAATTAAAGGAGTTACTAAAGGGAATAACCTTTGAAGGAATACAATATAATGCGGAGAAAGAAATTCTGAATGTGAATTTTGACTCACGTAAAGTTACTGGTAGTGATTTGTTTGTTGCTCAACGCGGAGTACATATTGACGGTCATGATTTTATTGAGAGCTCTGTGGAAAAAGGCGCGACTGCTGTTGTTTGCGAAGTTTTACCCCTGGTTTTAAAAGAGGACGTTAGCTACATAGTGTGTGCGGATGCATCGCTAGCATTAGGCATAATTGCATCTAATTTTTATGGAAATCCATCGCACGAGCTTAAACTTGTTGGAGTAACTGGAACGAATGGCAAAACGACGACAGCTACATTATTATATAGACTAATAGGAAAATTGGGATTTAAGTGCGGTTTATTGTCTACAGTAAGCAATTTTATAGGAGAAACGGAAGAACCAGCGACTCATACTACACCCGATGCTTTAGCCATTAACAGTTATTTGAGGCGAATGGTTGATGAGGGCTGCAAGTATTGTTTCATGGAGATTAGCTCACACTCTATTGCGCAAGAACGTATTGCTGGACTCTATTTTGCAGGAGGTATTTTCTCCAATATAACGCATGATCATTTGGATTATCATAAAACGTTTAAGAATTATATAGCTGCTAAACAGCAATTTTTTACACAATTACCATCGACGGCGTTTGCATTGACTAATATTGATGATAAGAATGGTATGATAATGGTGCAGAATAGCAAAGCAAAGATTGTGACCTATTCTTGCAAGACTATGGCCGATTACCATTGTCAGTCAATAGAAAAACAAATGGATGGAACTTTGTTAATGTTAGATGGCAATGAGGTGTGGACACATTTTACCGGTGATTTCAATATGTATAATCTGTTATCTGTGTACGGTGCCGCACGAGAATTGGGCTTTTCTAAATTCAGTTTATTAAATCCGATTAGTGAATTACGTCCCGTATGTGGCCGTTTTGATACAATTATGTCCAAAGAAGGGGTATTGGCTGTAGTGGATTATGCACATACACCAGATGCGGTGGAAAATGTTTTAAAGACAATAAATGAAGTAAAGACAAAGGACAATTTAGTTATTACCGTTGTAGGAGCGGGTGGGGATAGAGACAAGACTAAGCGTCCTGAAATGGCAGCATGCGCTGCACGCTTAAGTGATAGAGTAATTTTGACGTCGGATAATCCGCGTACAGAGAATCCGATAGATATCTTAAACGATATGTTAGAGGGAGTGAAAGGCTGTGCGAATGTTATTGTAGAAGCAGATAGAGCCAAAGCTATACACATGGCACTTGAATTGGCTAAGAAAGGTGATGTGGTATTAATTGCCGGTAAAGGTCATGAAAACTATCAGGATATTCAGGGTGTGAAGCATCATTTTGATGATAAAGAAGTTGTGCAAGATTATTTTAAAAACTAATTATGTTATATTATCTATTTGATTATTTAGAGCAATTAAATATTCCCGGAGCCGGAATGTTTCAATATATTACTTTTAGATCCGGTTGTGCCGTAATTTTAGCACTAATCCTGACCATGATTGTTGGTAAGCAAGTTATTTATAAGCTACAGCGTCAGCAAATAGGTGAAGAAATTCGGGATTTGGGTCTGGAAGGACAAATGCAGAAAAAAGGCACACCAACAATGGGGGGTGTTATCATTTTATTTTCAATTATAATTCCAGTATTGTTATTTGCACGATTGGAAAATGTATATGTACAATTGATGCTTATTTCAACCGTTTGGTTGGGATTAATAGGTTTTATAGATGATTACATAAAGGTATTTAAGCATGATAAGGAAGGCCTTAACGGACGTTTCAAGATTGTTGGGCAAGTTGGACTGGGATTAATTGTTGGCTTAACGTTGTATTTAAGTGACGATGTTGTAGTGCGTGAGCGTGTAACAGGCTCGAATATTGGTGTGGAGCGTATTATTGCAGATGAAGGTTTTGAAGAAGGACCTGTAATGAAAGCAATGACACAGGATATGAAATGTACAAAAACTACTATACCTTTTTTTAAGGACAATGAGTTTGACTATGCTTGGTTTGTTGGTTTTGCAGGTCCTTATGCAGAGCCACTTGGTTGGATTGTGTTTATCATTTTTACAATATTAATAGTGACAGCGGTATCTAATGGAGCTAACTTGACAGACGGACTAGATGGACTTGCTACGGGTACATCTGCGATAATTGGTGCTACGTTGGGGATATTAGCCTATGTTTCGGGCAATATGGTATATGCAGATTATTTGAATATAATGTATATTCCTCACTCGGGAGAGCTAGTTGTATATATAGCGGCGTTTATTGGGGCAACAATTGGCTTTTTGTGGTATAACTCCTATCCTGCACAAGTATTTATGGGTGATACCGGAAGTTTGGCTCTAGGTGGTATAATTGCTGTATTTGCCATAATAATACGAAAGGAATTATTAATACCAATTTTGTGTGGAATATTTTTAGTGGAGAATTTATCTGTGATAATACAGGTAAGTTATTTTAAATATACAAAGAGAAAATTTGGCGAAGGTCGTCGCGTATTCTTAATGTCCCCACTACATCACCACTATCAGAAGAAAGGAATACCTGAACCTAAAATAGTGACCCGTTTTTGGATAGTTGGGATACTGTTTGCGGTATTAACAATTGTGACATTGAAGATTAGATAATATATATTCTCTATAGTATGAAAACAGAGAGATTAGTTATACTTGGCGGTGGCGAAAGTGGAGTAGGTGCCGCTATACTTGGAAAAGATAAAGGATTTGATGTTTTTTTGTCGGATAAAGGGACATTGAAGCAAGAATATATAGCAAAATTGGAATTAGAACAAATTGCTTATGAGCAAGGAGGGCATGATTTATCAAAAATATTAAATGCCGATCTAGTTGTAAAAAGCCCTGGGATACCAGATAAGAATGAGGTGATTCTCGCTTTGAAGGAGCTGGGTACAGAGATTATTTCTGAGATAGAATTTGCTGGGCGATATACTGATGCAATGATGTGTTGCATTACGGGAAGTAATGGAAAGACTACGACAACATTATTGCTTTATCATTTATTGAAAACAGCGGGACTAGATGTGGGATTAGCAGGTAATGTGGGGTATAGTTTAGCAGAGCAGGTGGCAAGAAATCCGCATCCGTGCTATGTTATAGAACTATCCAGCTTTCAGTTGGATGGTATGTTTACATTTCACCCTCATATTGGAATTGTGACAAATGTGACACCTGATCATTTAGATAGGTATGATTATAAATTTGAGAACTATTTGGCATCTAAATTTAGTATCTTAAATAACATGGATGCTAAAGATCTCTTTATCTATGATGTGGATAATGATGCTTCTGCTCAGTATATGAATGGAAGGGGAATAGTTCCAGAGGTTGCAACAATTAGCTATTCAGAGACGGACGCAAGCGCTTACGTTAAGGAGGGGAAGTTAATAGTTACGTATGGTACCCGCAAATATTCAATTGCAACGGCAGAGATAACCATTCAAGGACGGCATAATATGTACAATGCAATGTGTGCAATATTGTCGGCAATGAAATTGAATATAAGTGACGATAAAATTACAGAGGGTTTGCGAACATTTCCGCAAGTAGAGCACAGATTGGAGTTTGTTGTGGAACGAAATGGAGTACGTTATATCAATGACTCCAAAGCAACGAATGTTGATTCTGCGTGGTATGCTCTTGACAGTATGCAGACACCAGTTATTTGGATAGCGGGCGGGACAGATAAAGGGAACGATTATAGTGTCCTGAATGACTTGGTTAAGGCTAAAGTAAAAGTTTTAGTATGCATGGGCGTAGATAACACGAAGCTAATAGAAAGTTTTAAGAATGTATGTACAGTGGAAGATTGTCATTCATTGGAGGAAACAGTAGCATGTGCGAATCATTACGCAACAACAGGTGATACAGTACTTTTGTCTCCATGTTGTGCTAGCTTTGATTTATTTAAATCCTATGAAGATAGGGGTCGACGTTTTAAGGAAGCCGTAAAAAAGTAAGAAGATGAAATTAGGAGAACAAATAGCTGCAAAAATTTATTCGATGGACAAAACGATAACTTATATCGTTATCCTATTAATGTTGTTTTCGGTAGCGCTAATATATTCCTCAACTGGAAAATTAGCAGTACTGAAGCACGAAGGGAATAATATTGCCTATTTGGGACGGCACTGTGCGTATTTACTGCTTAGTTTTGGTGTGATGGTAGCAATGAGATCCATAAACTACACCATATGGAAGAGGTATGCCTTTTTCCTACTGATGTTTGCTTATGGGGTGTTGCTATATGCAATACTTTTTGGCAGTGAAATAAACGGGACGAGTAGATGGATAAAGATACCAATTATTTCAGTTACATTCCAGGCGTCGGAATTTGCTAAAATTGCAATAATAATAATGACGGCTAAAATATTAAGTATATATCAATTGGAAAACTACTGTTATAAAGGTGCGGTAACTTTATTTTTAGGTCTATGCGGCCCTTTAATAGTATTGGTAATGCTTGATGACTTTTCAACGGCAGGATTAATGGGATGCGCATGTGCGGCAATGTTTATAGTTGGTAGAGTACAATGGCGAGTAATAGGGAAATGGATTCTTATTTTTTCAGTATTTGTGACCATAGGGGTTGTTGCGATAGTTAAAATACCACAGTTAGAAAAGATTGGCCGTATTGCAACAATCAAGGCCCGCATGGAGCGTTTTGTTAGTGACGAGGAAAAAGATATAACTGGGAAAGATAACCAAGAAATTAGATCTCGTTTGGCTTTGGCTAATGGAGGTTTGATTGGTACAGGACCGGGTAATAGTGTACAGCGAAACTATTTGCCGCATCCTTATTCTGATTTTATTTATGCAATTATTATTGAAGAGTATGGCATTGTTTTCGGGATACTTGTAATATTGTCCTATTTAGCCATTTTTACAAGGATTGGGGCTATTATACGTAGATGCAAAAGGGTATTTCCTGCTTTGTTGATAACCGGACTCAGTGTACTTTTTACACTACAAGCGCTTATTCATATTGGCGTATGTGTGGGGATATTACCTGTAACAGGTCAGACATTACCATTCTTAAGTTGGGGTGGAAGCTCTTTGTTGTTTATGGGGATGCTAGTGGGAATGATACTAAGTGTTGCTGCAACTTTTAGCCAAGAGGCTGTTGAAGGCAAGGAAATGGATTATTATGATACATTAGAAGGCGATTATCATGGCGAATACACTGATAGCATGGATGCGCAAAATGAGCTAAATGAAGATGAGACAACTAGACACTATACGGAATCGGAGTTAAATAAAGATTCTGGACGTGATTATTGATATATTTAAGCATTTTTGAAATGAAAAAGAAAGTTATAATTAGCGGTGGTGGAACCGGAGGGCATATTTTTCCGGCTCTATCCATAGCTAATGCTTTAAAAAAAATAGATAATGATATAGATATCCTCTTTGTTGGGGCTGAAGGTAAAATGGAGATGGAGCGTATCCCAGCAAATGGATATAAGATAATAGGATTGCCTGTACGTGGTTTGGTGCGTGGATCCATATTTAAGAATTTCCAGGTTATTGCTAATCTGATGAAGAGTGTAAAGATTTGCTCAAACATAATCAACGATTTTAAGCCCGATGTTATTGTAGGGGTTGGTGGTTATGCTAGTGGACCAATTGGAATAAGAGGAGTAATGAAGAAAGTTCCTGTAGTTTTACAGGAGCAAAACTCTTACGCCGGAATGACAAATAAGCTGATAGGGAAATATGCGCGACGAATATGTGTTGCATATGATAACATGGATCGTTTCTTTCCTGCAGAAAAGATTATTAAAACAGGCAATCCAGTAAGAGCAAATCTACTATCCGATATGATAAATTTAGAAGAGGCATATTCGTTTTATGGTTTAGATAGCTCAAAAAAAACGATTGTTGTGACAGGGGGAAGTTTAGGCGCTCGATCTATCAACAATGCTATTGTTGATATGGCAGAACGTATTGCAAAACGTGACGATATTCAGTTGTTATGGCAATGTGGTAAATATTATTTTGATAAATTGAAGGATAGCTTTGATGGAAAATATGCGAACATAAAACTAGTTCCGTTCCTAGAGCGCATGGATTATGTATATGCAATAAGTGATATTATTATTGCAAGGGCAGGGGCTAGCACGATATCCGAACTTGCGGTTTTGGGTAAGGCTGCGATTTTAGTGCCATCGCCTAATGTTGCAGAAGATCATCAGACGCATAATGCGATGGCATTAGTACAAAATAATGCTGCTGAATTTATTGCCGATAAAGATGCTAAAACTTTGTTGTGTGATAAGATGCTTGAACTTGTTGATGATATAGCACGACAAAACGAATTAGCGCAGAACATAAAGAAAATGTCATATCCAGAAGCGGATATGGTTATTGCGCGTGAGATTATTGAGTTAATTGACAAAAGAAAGAAATAATTCATAATGAAAAGAGTATATTTTGTAGGGATTGGCGGTATTGGGATGAGCGCATTGGCCAGATTTTATAAAATGAAAGGCTATGAGGTTTGCGGTTATGATAAAACACGCTCCATAATAACTAATGCATTAGAAAAAGAGGGCATAGCTGTAAATTTTGAAGATACAGTCCAAAGTATTCCATTGCAGTTTCATGATGTAAAAGAAACAATGGTGGTATTTACGCCAGCAATTCCGAAGGACAGCAAGCAACTGTCATTCTTTAAGACCAATGACTTTAAGGTGTTGAAGCGTGCCGAAGTATTAGGCGAATTGTCCAGAAAACATAAAGCACTTTGTATTGCTGGTACGCATGGAAAGACAACGGTATCGACATTGTTAGCTTATTTATTACATGAATCGAAAATTGGATGTAATGCTTTCTTAGGAGGAATTGCCACAAATTACAATAGTAATGTATTACTGAATGACAATTCAGATTATGTTGTAATTGAAGCGGATGAATTTGACCGATCCTTTTTGCATTTGTCACCACATATCGCAGGTATTACATCTATGGATGCTGACCATTTAGATATTTATGGGACTAAGGATAGTTTGATTGAGGCATTTAATGAGTTTGCAGGGAAAGTTGATAGCGAAGGTGCTGTTTTCTTAAAATATGGACTAACATTGGAGCAGCAGAATGTGGCAGCAACATATGGTGTAGATAGGCCAAGTGATGTGTTTGCAACGAATTTACGCCAGAATCATGGGGTATATACGTTTGATTATCATGGATTAAATGATATAGTGATTAATGACATAACGTTAGGGATTCTTGGGCGTATAAACGTTGAGAATGCTACCCTAGCAATTACTATAGCATTAGCTGTAGGAGTGATGCCTGATGAGATAAGAGTTTCTCTACCAGAATTTAAAGGTATTTATCGACGCTTTAATTTGCATGTGAATAATGATGTGACCTATATTGATGATTATGCTCACCATCCGAGAGAATTGGAAGCTGTATTAGGCTCTATTAAAGCGATATGGCCGGAACGTAAATTATATGCTTTCTTTCAACCTCACTTATACTCGCGAACTAATGATTTTTATGAAGGATTTGCCAAGAGCTTGGATATTGCTGATGAAGTGATACTTTTGGATATATATCCTGCTAGGGAGTTACCTATGGAGGGTGTGACCTCTGAGTTGATATTAAATAAAATGAGTAAACCATGCAGAATATTGCAGAAGGATGAATTATTAGAATTTATAGAATCTGAGATAACTGAGGGAGTTTTGGTGACAGTTGGTGCAGGTGATATTGACAGATTAGTTCCGAAAATAAAAGAAATATTAAGCAAAAAATAGATAATAAACTTCATGAAAAGATATTTACCCTATATATTATGTACCATATTGTTGGTTTACCTGATAATTGTGCTTACCTTTGTAGACCGAAAAGTAGGTGAAGCAAGATGTAAAGGGATAAATGTTTATATCGACCATAATGAAAATGCTTTTATCAGCGCTCTTGATGTGTGTGATGAGATAAAGCATAGGTATGGTAATATTGTGAATGCAAAAGTAGAAACAATCAATACAGATTCTTTGGAGCAAATGCTAACAAAGAGTTCAATGATAAAATCCGCACAAGTTTATTATAGTTTAGACGGCAATTTTCACATTAATATCATACAACGAAAACCTGTATTACGTGTAGTGTCAGGTCGCGATGGATATTATGTTGATGAAGATGGTAAAAAGATGCCGTTATCGGGAAAGTATACTTCCAAAGTTACACCAATAACAGGAAAAGTCTCTGTTACATTTGCAGAGAATGAATTATTTGAATTTGTTAATTATATAAGTAATAATTCATTCTGGAATGCATATGTTGAGCAGATAGTTGTAGATTCTCAACAAGATGTTTTGTTAATACCTAAGGTAGGAGATTTCCATATTCGAATGGGACGATTAGATGATTTTAAACAAAAATTATCCGATTTACAATTGTTTTTGAATGATGGGATTAACCGAAAGGGCTGGCGAGCGTACAAAGAGATTAATTTGAAGTATGAAAACCAGATTGTTTGTGTAAAAAAGTAAAATGTAGAATATGAGTTTAGTAGCATCTTTAGATATGGGCGCCAATAAAATGGCAATGGCTTTGGCCTCTTACAATGAAGAAGGCGTACCAACTTTATTAAATATAAAAATCATTGCATCTAATGGAATGAGAGACGGTATTGTTATAGACAAGAGTATGGTTTCTGACAACATTAGAACAATGTTATCCGAGTTAGTAAAAAATAAATCAGTTGATACGATACAAGTGGCGTTATCCGGTTCAGCACTTATGCAGAAGCGTAGAGAGGTTTCTTTAAATTTACCTCGTCATATTGTTGAGAGAAGAGATTTAGAGTTAGCAGGGAAACAATGCGATGATGCAATTGATTATAAAGATGAAGAGTTAGTTGACAAGATAGTTATTTCCTATAATATAGATGGTGATGATTCCGTAACCGATCCATTAGGAAAAACAGGAAGAACATTAAAAGTACTTTATTGTCAATATACTGCCTATAGAGATTATTTAAATAAGCTGAGAATGCTTTTTACAGAGCTTGGTTTTAAGCGAGTTAATTTTATCGCACAGACGAGGGCATATCAAGAAGCAATTTTCAATGAGCTTGAGCGTAGGAAAGTAGCTCTTGTTGATTTAGGTGATGATAGTATTAAAATAGCAATGTTTAATGACACTTTGTTGCATCATGAGGCAATATTGCCATTAGGGGTAAACACTATTGATTTGGATATAGCTGAGGCATATAACATTGATGACTATTGTGCTACACGCTTAAAAGAGGATGAGGGAAATGCGATACGAGCTCTATGCAAGAATAAAAAGGTTAATATTGTAAATACTGATTTACTTGTTGAAAGTAAAGAGCTTGCGACAATTGTACAAAGCCGAATGGAAGAACTACTTACCGGGGTTGCTTATGTGTTACAAAAATCGGGTTTTAAGGATAGTGTAGACGAAATATTATTGACAGGTGGCGGTTGCCGTTTATGTAATACAAGTACGCTAATGCAAAGATTGTCAGACTGTGAGGTTTCCAGAGCAACGCTCTCTGAGTTTAATGCATCTAGAGAAGATTGGCTAAGAAGTCCTGAATTTTTTGTTGCCTTAGGTTTGCTGAAATGCTTTGAAACAATACCTGAAGAAAAGGAAAATAAGTTCTCAAAGATTTTTAAAAAGCTTTGGAACTAAGTAATAAAGACTGAGATCAATTAATAATTGCCAACTAATTTTTTATAGACTATATGGATTTGAATGATGAAATGGTGTCAATAAATATACCAACTCAAGAGCAATCAATCATCAAAGTTATAGGTGTTGGAGGTGGAGGAAGTAATGCAGTAAACCATATGTACCAGAAAGGCATTGCCGGAGTGGAATTTGTGGTTTGCAACACAGATATACAGGCACTACGTGAGAGCGAAGTGAAGAATAGAATACAATTAGGAAAGAAATTGACGGAAGGACTTGGTGCCGGATGTCGTCCTGAGAGAGGAAAAGAGTCTGTGCTTGAGAGTATGGAATATATCTCGACACTGCTCTCTACTAATACAAAGATGGTATTTATCACCGCAGGAATGGGGGGAGGAACCGGTACAGGAGCAGCTCCTGAGATAGCGAAGAAGGCTCGTGAGATGGGTATTCTTACTGTTGGGATTGTTACGTTACCTTTTAGTTTTGAGGGAACAAAGAAGATTCAGCAGGCTATGGATGGAATAGATGAACTGGAAGAGTATGTAGATGCCCTGTTGATTATTGATAATGAGAAATTAAGAGATATATACGGTGACTTAAGATTATCGGAAGCCTTTTCTAAAGCTGATGATGTTTTAGCTATTGCAGCTAAAAGTATTGCCGAGATTATAACAGTAAAGGGACATGTTAATGTTGATTTTGCCGATGTTGAAAGCGTGATGCGTGATAGCGGTGTTGCGTTAATGGGAGCAGGAGAAGCAAGTGGTGAGGAGAGAGCATTAAGGGCTTTGGAAAGGGCTTTAGTATCTCCGTTACTGAAAAGCCAAAACATTAAAGGTGCCAGTGATGTACTAATCAATATTCTTTATGAAAATACAGAAGTGTCGATGGAGGAAGTTGACTGGGTAACACAAAAGGTGCAAGATATGGTTGGCGATGATGTAAACATTATTTGGGGCGTAGGAAAAGATGATAATTTGGGCGACTCGTTAAGAGTGGCAATTATTGCTACCGGATTTGCAGAGATATCTTCCAAAACACGTGTCGCTTCTGCCACAAAAGAGGAAAAACAAGAAAAGCAAGAAACACTTTCATGGACGCAGAAAAAAACCTTTCAGTCGGACTTTAAAATAGAGCGTGCTCCAGAGGATTTAAGGATGCATTTGGAAGACAGTAGTGCTCTTGAGAAGAAAGCTAGAGAAGAGCGTTTAATGCGCGAAGAGGAAGAACGCCGCAAACAAGAAGAGGCGCAAACCGTTCGACGTATGAGACGTGAGATAAACCGAAGATATGTTGATGAAGAAAAAAGTAGGCTCGGGGTAAATGACTTGCCGGATAAGGATAATTGGTTAAAAAATAAATTAAACAATACTACCGGTAACTTAATAAACTCGTTGTTCTCGGACGATGATCCTGAGATGTAAAAGCCTTTATAACATTAATAAATCATATCTGTGATTATGGACCAAGGAATGATTAATTTTAATATAGCCGAAGAATCGCCTGCAATTATCAAAGTAATAGGAGTTGGCGGTGGTGGAGGTAACGCCGTAGATTATATGTATAATCGAGGTATTAAGGATGTGGATTTTGTTATCTGTAATACAGATTCTCAAGCATTGCAGAAGAGTAATGTTCCTTATAAAATCGATTTAGGTATTAATTTAACTTCCGGTTTAGGTGCCGGCAATAATCCTTTAAAAGGGGAGCAGGCAGCGGAGGAGAGTATAGAAACCATTAAAGGCATACTTTCCAACAATACAAAAATGGTATTTATAACTGCTGCAATGGGTGGCGGTACAGGTACTGGTGCTGCGCCGGTAATTGCTAGGGCTGCAAAAATGATGGGAATTGTAACTGTTGCAATTGTTACTATCCCAGCGCGTTTTGAGGGGCCAAAGCGAATTAATCAGGCCAATATGGGGATTCAACGTTTAAAAGATAATGTTGATTGTCTTTTGGTTATTGATAATGAGAAAATTAAAAACATATATGCACAGATGTCTCTGAGCGATGCCTTTGCAAAAGCAAATGATGTTTTAAATGTTGCTGCGAAAGGAATTGCTGAGATTATAACCTTACCAGGTTATATTAATGTAGACTTTGAAGATGTCCGTACTGTGGTTACCAATAGTGGTGTTGCAATTATGGGTGCGGCTAAAGCCACGGGTGAAGATAGAGCTAAACGTGCTATAACGGAAGCCTTAGAAAGTCCTTTACTTAATAATAGTGACATATTAGGAGCAAAAAATATTTTATTAAATATCACCTCCGGTACCGATGAGGTGACTATGAATGAGATGAGTGAGATAACCTCACAAATTTTACGTAGAGTGGGTAACAGTGCTGCTGTTATTTGGGGTGTTGGAACGGACGAGACACTGGGCGATGCGTTGTCTATAACAATTATTGCTACAGGTTTTCCATCCAATACGGTTGATTTTACAACCAACAAAAATGAAAACAAAACGAAAGAAAAACTGCCTCCGCTCATAGAAAGTGATGTGGCAGTCAGAGTAGACTTAACATCACAGGAGATTGAGGAGTTGAAGAGGGTACCGGCTTATAAACGAATGAATATTCGGGTGATGTAACGGTAGAAATTAATTAAAAAATTTAATGGAAAAATTTAAGGAATTAGGTTTAACTGGGGAAATTCTTCAAGGAATTGCAGATTTAGGGTTCGAAACACCAAGTGCAGTACAAGAAAAGGCTATCCCTGTTATTTTAGGAGAAGAGAGTGATTTAGTAGTATTGGCTCAGACGGGAACAGGAAAAACAGCTGCTTTTGGACTTCCTTTATTGCAAAAAACGGATACGGACATGAATTTAATTCAAGTTCTTATTCTAAGTCCTACAAGAGAATTATGTGTTCAGATTGGAAATGACCTACAACGCTATGCGAAACATCGTCCGGATATTCGTGTAGGATGTGTATACGGAGGTACTGATATCCGTAGACAAATTAAAGAACTTCAGCGTGGTGTACATATTTTAGTGGCAACTCCGGGAAGATTATGTGACTTAATTAAACGTAATGCAGTTGACATTGATGGGGTACGCGCGGTTGTATTGGATGAGGCGGATGAGATGTTAAACATGGGATTCAAAGAAGATTTGAATTTCATTCTTGACGAAACGCCTGAAGATAGAAATACTTACCTTTTCTCAGCAACAATGCCTAAAGAGGTGGAGCGTATTTCTAAAAATTATTTGAGAAACCCGAAAGAAATTTCGACAGGGAAAAAGAATCAAGGTGCTGATACAGTAACACATATGTATTATCAGGTACGTGCAAAAGATTGCTACGAAACTCTTCATCGTGTAATTGATTGCGAACCAGATATGTATGCTATTATCTTTACACGTACAAAAATGGATGCCCGTGAAATTGTACGTAAATTACAAAAAGATGGTATTGAGTGTAATGCTCTTCATGGTGATTTGAGTCAAGCACAACGTGATGAGGTAATGGTACAATTCCGTGCAAAACGCTTAAAAGTATTAGTTGCTACTGACGTTGCTGCACGTGGACTAGATGTTGATAACCTAACACATGTTATTAACTTTAATCTTCCTGAAGATGTTGAAAGTTATACACACCGAAGTGGTCGTACAGGACGTGCTGGCCGTACAGGAACATCTATAGCTATTATTAATTCTAAGGAAAAAGGAAAAATCCGTAGAATTGAAGGGATTATCAAGAAGAAATTTATATACAAAGACGTTCCAGGTGGAGACGAGGTTTGTCAGGCACAATTAAATTATTATGCAGACAAAATTATCACAGTTGAACGTAAAGATATGCTTGATAAATATCAAGAGCAACTGTTTGACAAGTTTGGCGAGCTGACAAAAGAAGAACTTCTTGAAAAAGTGTTCTCTTATGAGTTTGGTAAATTATTGAAGAAATATCATGAAGTTGAGGATCTAAATATTCCAGCAGATGAGCGTCAACAACGTTCTTTCGATCGTCCTGAAAGAGGCGACCGTGGAGATCGTGGTGACAGACGCGATAGACGTTCAAGAGATAACAGTGGTGCAAACTTTACTTTATTCTCTGTAAACGTTGGTCGTAACGATGGTTTCATGCCACGCGATTTGATGGGAATTATCAACAAAAACTCTGCGAAGAAAGGATTGGAAATTGGAAGTATTCGTATTTTCGATAACAATACAAAGTTTGAGGTTGAAACTAGCAACTCAAATGCATTCTTGGCAAATCTTGGAAATGTAAGCTTTAAAGGACAACCTATTGAATTTACTGAAAGCAGACAACGTTCACGTGATGGACGTAGCGATTCTCGCCGTGACAATGGCAGATGGCAAGGCGAGCAAGTACGTGATCGTAGAAGAGGTGATAGTTCACGCGGGCGTTTCTCGGAGAAGAAAAGAGGTTTTGAAGGCGGACGTTCAAGACGATAACAAATTCTCTGATTCGATCTTTTAAGGAAAGCATAGAAAACAGATACAGTAATCGGATAGGAGAAGGATAATTCTCCTATCCGATTTTTCGTTAAAGGCAAACAATATGGTAAATTATGTTCTTATTCCCTTGTTGCTAATCTTGGGATTTATACTGGGCTACTTATCGCAAATAAGTGCTAAGCGTTATCTAAAACGACGTATTAATGATTTAACTACTGAGCAAGCAAATGGCAAAATACTTGCAGACAAACTGCAAGCTGAGGTTATACAGTTGAGCAACGAGAGTATCCGTGTAAAAGAAACTATTCGCAATAGGGAGTTGCGAATCCAGGAGCAACAACAGCAAATACATGAGCTAAATGCTACACTTCTGAGTCAGTTTAAAAATATGGCGAACGAGATACTCGAGGAAAAGTCGCAACGTTTCACAGAGTACAATAAGCAAAATATAGCAACTATTTTGGAACCGTTAAATAAAGAGATTGCCGATTTTAAACAACGAGTAAATGAGGTCTATAATAAAGAGGCTACAGAACGTACGGTATTAGAAAGAAAAATAGCAGAACTAGTTCAACTTAACAATCAAATCAGTAAAGAGGCAAATAACTTGTCGCAAGCTCTAAAAGGTAACTCAAAAGTGCAAGGGGATTGGGGTGAATTAATACTTGAGCGTATATTAGAAAACTCTGGACTCACCAAGGGAAGAGAATATTTTGTACAAGAAACAATGAAAGATGCCGATAATAAAATTATTAAAGGTAGTGATGGACAATCTATGCGTCCAGACATTATTGTTGTTTATCCTGATAACCGGAAGGTGATAATAGATTCCAAAGTTTCATTAACTGCTTACGCAAACTACAGTGGGGCACAGAGCGATATTGAGCGGCAACACCATCTTCAACTCCATATTCAGTCGGTACGTAAGCATGTTGACGAATTGGCAAATAAAAACTATAATCATTATAGTAATGATGTTCTTGATTCGGTAATGATGTTTATGCCTAATGAAGGAGCTTACATGGTGGCTCTGCAACATGACGACCAGTTGTGGAATTATGCTTATAAGAAACGAGTATTACTGATTAATCCTGCTAATCTTATCGTTGCGTTAAAGTTGACGGTTGATTTATGGAGTAGGGAGTACCAAAACCGTAATGCTCTAGAGATTGCGAATAGAGGTCAGAAAATGTATGAAAAGTGCATGGTATTCCTTGAAACGTTTGAGGAAGTAGGACAACTTATCGATAAAACGAAAGCTGGGTATACTACTGCATATTCTCGTTTAATATCGGGACAAGGAAGTTTAGTCTCCCAGGCGGTAAAATTAAGAGATCTAGGAATAAAATCGCAGAAGGGTGGACGTTCCATACCTCAAAAGATGTTGCGTGAAATACAAAATAATGAACAAAATAGTGGTGATGTAGAGAATTAATCATCTTTGCTGACCACAAATCAAAGAGTTTCCTACTATCTTTGCAAATCAAATAAAAAGTAAGATATGAATATAAATAAAGCGGTTTTTATAAAAAGTAGTCCGAAGTTAGCTGGCTGTCCGGCTCCAGATATGCACGAGTATGCGTTTATTGGTCGAAGTAATGTTGGAAAATCCTCACTCATAAATATGATAACCAATGTGAACGGATTAGCTAAAACAGCAGCAAAACCTGGAAAAACACAACTTATAAATCACTTCCTTATTAATGACAGTTGGTACTTGGTAGACTTACCTGGTTATGGTTATGCCCGTACTTCAAAGGGATTGCGTAATCAATTTGAAGCTATGATTCAAAACTACATACTTCGTCGTGATAACCTAGTTTGTTTGTTTGTTTTAATAGATAGTCGTCTAGAACCACAACGCATTGATATTGAATTCATGGAGTGGCTTGCAACCAATCAGATACCCTTTGTTATGGTATTTACTAAAGGCGATAAATTAAATGTTACAGACCGACAATCCTGTATTGATAAATATCATAAAAAGATGTTGGAAAGTTGGGAAGCGACACCTTTGGCATTTATGACTTCTTCGGAAAAAAGATATGGCCGAGAGGAAATACTTAACTATATTGAGGAGTTAAATACTACTGTAAAATTATAAATCCACTCATGGAATATATTTCACTACTAGCTCTGAACAAGCAAATTAAAACTGTCCTTAGTCGCAGCCTACCAAGCTCCATATGGATCACGGCCGAATTGACAGAGATTCAGAATAATTCATCAGGGCACTGTTATTTGCAATTGGCAGAGAAGCGTGAAGAAGATGATACGCTTCTTGCTACGGCACGGGCCACTATTTGGGCATCTACCTACAGATTAATACGTAGTCACTTTGTTGCAACTACTGGTAGGGAACTGGCAAAGGGAATGAAAATATTGATAAAAGTTGAAGTTATATTTCATGAGGTATATGGTTTTTCTCTAAATGTCAAGGATATTGAACCAACATTTACGTTGGGTGATATTGAACGGAGAAGAAGAGAAATTATTGAACGACTGACGAAAGAGGGAATAATAGATCTAAATCGTGAGTTGGAATTTCCGTTATTGCCTAAACGCATTGCGGTTATCTCTTCAGCTACGGCAGCAGGTTATGGGGATTTTATACATCAGTTAGAAAACAATTCATACAAGTATAAATTCCACATCACACTTTTTCCCACCGTTATGCAGGGAGACAAGACAAGTGCATCTGTACTTAATTCATTGTCGCTAATTGCTAATCAATACGAAGCTTATGATGTTGTCGTAATAATAAGAGGTGGTGGAGCACAGCAAGAATTAGCCTCTTTTGATAATTATGAAATTGCAGCCTCCATTGCAACGTTCCCTTTACCTGTAATTGCAGGGATAGGGCATGAACGAGACGAAACGATAGTTGACCGTGTAGCCTATCTAAAAGTAAAAACACCTACTGCTGCCGCTGCTTTCTTAATTGAGGCGTTTGCCGAACAAGAGGGTTTTCTTGATGCATGTGCAGAACAAGTAAAACTTTTGGGGAGAGAAGTTATAACTCAGCACCGTCAGCAACATTGTAATTTTTCCATGATTTGTCATCAAATTGTAACTAAAGTGTTACAGACAAATGAATTAAAACTAAGCAATATTTCTCAAAATTCAGAACATCTTGTAAAACAGCGTCTTTTGACAAGTGAGATATATTTAAACAATATACCATTGCAAATTGAAAACAAAACTCAACGCTTCTATCAGCAGCAGCAACACACCTTAGAGCGTTTAGAGCAAAACATAAAACAATTGGCAACGCAAATATTAAACGAACAAAACAGCAAAATAGAGTTGTTTCAAATCTCACAGCGTCTTGCTGATCCTCGAAACATTTTACAGCGCGGTTTCTCAGTAACACGAGTAAATGGTAAAGCAATAACCAATTGCATGGAGGTGGCTGATGGAGATATTATTGAAACACAATTAATGCATGGAACATTGACTAGTAAAATAACTCAAAATATAAATGAATTATGACCGATAAACAACTTAATTATAAAGATGCAATGATAGAGCTAGAAGAGCTTATTGCATCGCTAGAGGACAATAAATTAGATATAGATCAACTTAGTACTAAAGTGAAGCGAATTTCGGTGCTAATAAAATTCTGCAAGTCCAAATTAAAGGATACCGAGACAGAGGTTGAAAATATATTAAAAGAGATAGAATAAGTATTCTCATGTAGTTTAAAGATCCCCAAGAGTATATTGGTTATTAATGCCAATAAGCTCTTGGGGATCTTTAATATAACACCTAATGCAGCTTAACGCATTAAGAATGTACGTAGAAAGTTGATGAACAAGTTCTTTTTGTATAAAACAATTATCGAACGCAAAGTTCATTACATTAAAGATCAGTATTTTAATACCGATACTCCATAGTCCCTAGAATTCTTATATTTTTATACTCGGAAAAAATGCTTATTTTGCAACAACATCGCTTTGAGGTGCATAAATTTATAGCGCTTCATTCAGGTTTATGGGGCGTAATGTATTTACAAACTATAAATAAATATTGGGTGGAATATAAAATATCATTTATAATAACAATAATCAATTCAGTAATGAAACAACTATTTATGGTCTTATTGCTTGCTATCTCAGCAATAAGTAATGCACAAAATGTCGATGACAGAGGGTATAAAGTTAAAGTGGGAGATAAGGCTCCTAATATTCAGTTAGAGTATTTGGATGGTACAACAGTACCACTTAAAAAACTTAAAGGGAAAGTTATAATGTTACAATTTACTGCGAGTTGGTGTGGTGTTTGTAGAAAAGAAATGCCGGTTATAGAACAGGAAATTTGGGAAAAATATAAAGATCGAAAGGATTTTGTTCTAGTTGGTATCGACTTAAAGGAGAAGAAAGAGACAGTTGCCAAATTCCAGAAACAAACAGGAATTACATATCCTTTGACACTTGATCCTAACGGTGATTATTTCTATTCGTTTGCTAATGAAGGCGCGGGGGTTACGCGAAACGTTATTATTGATCGAAATGGAAAAATTATATATCTAACACGTCTTTTTGAACGAGGAGAATTCAATGAAATGAAAGATGTTATAGCGAAAGCTTTAAAGAAGTAATAGCGATACAAATAAAATGTCCACAGCTTATTTGCTGTGGACATTTTATTTGTATCGCTATTACTTCTTTAACTAAAGTATTGAATAGCCATTAAAGTCAAATCGTCAGACTGTTTTGTATCAATAATATGTACTTGAATTTCGTTTAAGATATGATTAATAAGTTCATCCGGATTATCTTGCTTATTCTTTTCAATACATGCATACAAATTCTCTTTGCCATAGAAATTAGCAAACTTATCCTCCGCATCAGTAATACCATCAGTATATAAAACAAACTTATCTTTATCTCTTAATTGCATTGAGTAGCAATTGTACTCATAACCGTCAACAATACCGATTGGAACGTCGGGCTCATTGTTGATATTAAGAACATCTCCACTCTCAGTAATGAAAATAGGGAATGGGTGTCCTGCATTACAATAGGATAAGATACCCGTTTCTAAATCAATTACTCCCATAAACAGAGTGATATACATGTCGGTATTTTCATCGGCACACATTTGTTCATTCAGTATATTGAAAATATCTTCTACCGATTCGGAAGTATTAGCAACATAATGAAATAACTTAAGAAATGAACCCATGTATATTGCTGCAGGCATTCCTTTACCGGATACATCACCTATTGCAAAAACGAGTTTGTTGTCTAAAATGAAATAGTCGTATAAATCTCCACCCACCTTACGAGATTGTTTCAGAACAGAGGATATCTTTATATGTTCATTATTAACCGGTTGGTGTGTAAGGAATTGATTCTGTACACGTTGGGCTACTGTAATCTCAGTGTCTATTCGTTGTTGATATTTTGCAGTTTCAGTAATTTTATCAACATATTGATTCAACTCTAATTGCATATTGCTAAAAGCATTATACAGGATATTTGTTTCATGACTAGAATCTTTCGGAGGCGAGGGTATGTCAAAACGTCCCTCAGAGATACCATCTATGCTTTTAATTAAATCTGTTATTGGTTTATAAGACGATGTTACCTGTCTATTGATTAAAATATAAGAAAAACCGAAGAAACATAACATAAATAGTATACCAATAAAGTACATATAGCTTGCATCACTATACATAGTGTCAATTGGGCACATAATGCCAAGTTGCCAATTAAAGGTACTTATCGGGAAATATTGAATAATGGATTTAGCATTGTTATGGTTTACAAAGAAGTGTCCGGCACTAAATCGGTCAAAATATTGTTCTGTATTTGTATATTCCGAATTGTTTATGTATTCGTTTATTGTATTGTATGCGAATTTATTATTGTTTAGGAAAACACCATTTTGATCGGCTATAAAGAAAAAACCATCTTTGAAAATGGCATTGTTACATAAGCTATTTGATAAGTCTCTAGCGTTAAAACTGAAGCGTAATGTTCCCTTAAATGCTCCATCTAAGTACAATGGATAATATAGCGTTAATAACTTATGGGAACTATGGTATTCTTCAATCCATATAAAATCATCACAATCCTCAACAATCTTGCCTGATGAGAGTGTGGGGAAGGAGTTAAGTGTATATTTCTGTGTTATTATATTCCTAGCTTCTGAATGAAGAGATCTAAATGATTTAATCGCATTGTCATCATCAATTACAACCAACTCACAGTAAATCATGAATGTTGATTTAGTGAGTAATGCTTCGGTAATCTGCTCATAGTTCCTGGATTTTAAATTTTGATTAATCAAGAACTGATTTGTAATTGGAATATTTTCATAGTAGGAGATGCGTTCCTTTACTACTTCAGAGTAATTAGACGATAATTGTTCTAATTGAAATATTGCATTGTCCTTTAAGTAAGTTCGTAATACATAAAAAGATGAAAACAATAAGATAGTAAACATTATAATATAAATTATAATGAGATACTCTTTAAGTTTGCTAATTGAGCTTCTTTGACTAAATCTGTTCATTACTCGTTATTGATTATTACCTTGGCTAAGTTTAATGATATCCACTTGTGGAGGAATTCCTATTCTTCCAGGATATCCTAAATATCCTTGTCCTCGATTCACATTTATATACGCATCTTCAATTCGATATAGCCCATCAAATTGTCGATAAATGTATTGTGAAGGAGTCCATTTATATTTTCCATATTTAATACCCATCTGCATAGCATGTGTATGTCCCGATAGTGTAAGTGGAATCTTTTGTTCAAGCACTTCTGCTTCCCAATGACTGGGATCGTGAGATAGGAGAATGGTAAAATATTCACTTCTATCTCTCAACGCCATTTTTAAATTACCGTATTGTTTGAATGGTGGACGTCCCCAATTTTCTACGCCTGCAAGGTATAAAGTATCCTTGTCAATACAAAGCTTTATGTAATCATTATTAAGCATTATAAATCCGGCTTCAGTCATAAACTTATTAAACATAGTAATATTATCGTTATACTCTTTCTTTGATAACCATTGGGTATAATCCCCATAGTCGTGATTCCCCATCACTGCATATTTACCATATTTAGCTTTCATCTTTGCCAATTCCTCAACCCAAGGAGCCAATTCAATAGCGAAATTATTTACCATGTCGCCTGTAAAAACAATAATGTCAGGCTCCTGCTTATTTACCAAATTCACTAAGCGCTTAATTCCCCTATATTTTATAGAATGGCTTCCCAAATGCAAGTCTGATAACTGCACTATAGTAAAACCATTAAACGCATGGGGCAGGCCATTAAACTCAATACTTATTTGTTCCTCCTTGTATTGGTATCTACCCAATGTCAAAGTATAACCTAAATAAATAAACATGCACATTGAGAATGTCACACCTAACGCTCTTACCGTTCTTCCTAACCATAGATAATAATTAAATAGTAGAGATATGCTTCCAAATAAAATATATACCAGTTTTGGAATATAAATAAGGGTCAGTACTCCAAGAATTGTGCTAGAAATCATGTATTCTGATGGTTCAGTTATTCTTCGCACAATAATTACAAAGGCAATCAATAATGCCAAGAAGAACAATGATTGTAGCCAATACAACCATCTATATTCCCTTTTTCTTATGTTTTTATTAATAAGAAAAAATAGAAGTAAATCTATTACCGGGAGCAGCAAGAATGTAAAAACTATAGCAATTACACTTGTTTTCATTCCTCTATATTAGTAGATTAATAGAATTTTATACAAATATAAATAGAAATATTAAAATATGAATATAGTCTCTCATTTTTTTAATATCATTTTAACGTATAATGCTAAGAGAATGCGAATAATAATACGCTTATTGAATATTTATTCAAAAAATATCTGAAAAAACATTCAATAAGCGCATTTAAACTCTTAGTAAAAATATTATTATTCCCAGTTTCAGAGAATATTTAGGATATCACTGTCAACTTTTCTTTTTATGACTAAACCAGGATACTACCCATAAAAAAAGAACAGCGCCTACTACTGAAGTGATCAAACTACCAATAAGATTCCCTGCATGCAATCCTATAAGGCTAAATAACCACCCACCTAGTACACCGCCAATAATCCCAACTACGAGATTAACTAGAAGTCCAAATCCACTACCATGCATAATCTTTCCGGCAACAAATCCGGCAACTAAGCCTATTATAATATACCATATAAAATTCATAACGTAATGTTTAAGGTTTATACATAATAACTATTGTTCGCGCTCCTCACGACGTCCTGCATGATGAGCGTTATGGCTACCTCTATGAGTTGCACCATGTGATAGGCGATATTTATCTGCCTCATGCTTCAATCTGTTTAAAGACGTTTCTTGCACATCTCTAAACACTTCTATTCCTTTGTGAAACATCACAAACGTCGGTGTTTTCTCAACTCTGTATTCTTTTGCAACATCGGGCTCTTGTGCCACATCTACTTTAACTACATTCAAAAAATCCTTCTCCTCATGTAATTCATCTAGCATCTCTTGCATTTTCTCTAAATGAGTATCTTCTTTGGAAAAGAACTCTACCAAAACAGGATTTTCCCTATTGATTTGTGCATGAAAATTTTTCATATCCTTAAAGCTTTAGTTTAACTTCACAATTAGTTTCCTTTTATACTCATATGCATAATCAAGGGTTAGCTAATAAAGGTGAAACTTTACATTTTCTTTGTGCCTAGCACCTAAATACAAAGAAAAACATCATTCCATTTTAGATGGAATGATGCTTGAACTCTTTCGTCAGATGAAGTATCTGCGTTGGTGTTATATTATGATTTTGTTTGCTAGGTAATCGTCCCTATTCAAATATTACTGCATGTTGTGTTTTGCCATCCATTAGTATGGTTACAGGCTGGGCAAATTTTATGTGTTTTATATATTCTGTTTCATGAAGCACGCACTGATGATTCATAAGCGGAAAATTAATATAGGAATCTGCTGTAGTGTGTGGTATTGCAAAATACCCAACCTCCATAGACGTCACATTATGAAAAAAATGTGATCCCAACGAAGCTTCTAGCGGAAATTCCTTTAATCCCTGCTCTACAATAATCTTTGCCTTTGATATATCAGACCATTGTACGGGTATACCAGTAAGTGGATCCCTCGTTCCCCAACGTCCTGGACCAATAAGAATATATTGCTTATTCTCACGTACCATGCATTTATTTAAGCTTTTTATTTGTTGAGCTATTTCCGCTGTTTTAAGCTTGTTAAACTGTTCAGGCTTAACATAAATAATATCTTGAATGTTGGCAATTTTTCCATTACCCATCCCTTTATCTGCTCGCAGAACGATGCCATTCTCATGAATCTCGTCTAAGTTTATAGATACATTATCACTATTCTTAATCAGAGGTTTTATTTGTAAAAGAGTGAGCACTGGAACCTTTCCACGGGTGTTAACAGCAAATTCAATTTCTACAGGTGCACCCATGGATTGGGAAAAAATATCTAACAGTACATCCAAACTATGAGCTAACGGAATCTGATCAAATCTGAGAATATTGGCAAAATCTAAGATTCGAGTACCACGTGCTCTAAAATCGTATGTTATGCGATCATTGAGGAAATCATAAATAGAAGCACAATCCCTTAAATTCCCATCGTCCTCTGCATCTTTCATAGGGTAGCGTTTAATTGCTGCATGTTCTCCATCTTTTGCCAGATCGTAGTTGCTATTGGTTAAATCAATCGCTAAGAACTCACGTTGTGTATCTCGAATTGCGTCCTGGACAGAAGCTACTTGTAACTTAGGATATCTTGGGCAGAAGCGGTGTGTTTTCTCTCCACCAACAACATATGCCCCCAAACCAATTGCAATTACGGCAAAACCGTCCTCCGGCTTAATATAGGAGAAAGGATAGTAATTATAGCTTTGCGCTACTCCACTAATATTAGGATAAAACCTGTTGTCATATTGTTCACCAATAACCTCTTGTAAAATAACGGCCATCTTTTCTTCTTCTATCATGCAATCTACAGCTCTAAAATAAGCCTTAGAGTTCTCTGTATATACAGAGGCATAGATTAGCTTAATAGCACTTTCCAAATCGTATAAACGTTTGTCCATCGTACTATTATTGGGGATAAGGTAAGTTGCATATACGCCGGCAAAAGGCTGGTTATGCGAATCCTCAAAAAGTCCGGACGATCGTACTGCTAACGGCATTGTCATCACTTCCAGATAGGATCTTAATTTATCTACCAAAACATTAGGAAGTTTAGCCTGAAGAAAGGCCTCCTTGATTTCATCATATGAACTGTTGCTGTATATAACTTTAGATAAGTTATTCTCCTCTATGAAATTATCAAATTCATCTACTCCTATAATTGCACTCTTCGGTATCTGAATTTCGATATTCGGTAATAACTTCTTTAAATCCGTATTCTCTATAAAATTACATAGAAATGCCATTCCACGGCCTTTACCGCCAAGCGAACCTTTACCTAGACGTGTAATGTATCTATTACAATTTACTAAATCGGGTGAGAAATTTATAATGCGTCCCCTCATCTTACGCATTTCAGCAGCAGTAAATAATCGTGTAATAAAAGTCCGCAAATGATCAATTGTAGGGAAGTCTTCCATATCGTACCTACGGAAATATTTCGCCAAATTAATCTCACCACGAGCCATTAACCATGTGGATATATCATTGCGAATAGCATGGTATTGTAATACTTCATCCGGTATGGTTAGCAACTTATACTTAAATTCATCTATTGAAGTTGCTTTGTCAACTTCTTCTCCTTTGTCATTTCTAAAAATGAAATCTCCGAAACCCAAGTTTCGTTTAATAAAGCTTTTAATGTCATAAGCTAATGACGGTGAATTCTTATTTATAAACTCAACGCCTAGATTACGCGCTAAAAGTGCATTTTCTTCGTCATGGCTTTGCAGTAAACACTTAATCTTATCATTTACCTGTTTTACATATTTAATAAGATTAAAACCTGCTTCATGGTCCATAACATTGTTACGCTTATAGCTGACGTCAGAAATTACACTAAGCAAATTATCCTTATACTTATCAATAATCTCCACTGCGCTCTCATAGTCACTAACTAGTATAACCTTAGGCCGTATTCTAATCTTCATAATTAAGCTCATATCACTCTTTGAAGGCTCGGACTCAATAAGCTTCTGCGTTTGCCGCATAATCTCCGTGTAGAGAATTGGCAAATACATGGAGTAGTATCGGGTATTGTCTTCAACTAGTAGTATTGCACGCGTATCACCCAATTTAGTATCCGGTAAGATATTCATCTTATCTTCCAAATACTTACACATTGTGTGAAATACTTTTGTCGATCCATTCCATGCAAAAATGCGTTCCACATAATTAAGTAACTCTGTCTCTATTGTGTGATAAAAAGCCAATTCTGACCCCTTTGCAACAAGCAATAGTTGTAATAAACTCGGGTGATGTTTCTTAATTGCTTGGCAAGTACTCAAGGGTGCATTTCTATCCAAGCCTGCCATTATGATCACTAAATCAAAATGCCGAGTTTCAAGCAGACGTAGTGCTTCCTTCTCACTTGCTGCCGACGTAAAACGGGGAGCAGTGTAAAGATTTACCTGTAAATATTCGCCAACCACTTTATCTGTAAATTGCCCTTCACGCTCTATCATATAGGCATCATAATAATTGGCAATTAATAGGATCTCCTTTATTTTAAAAGGCATTAATTCAGCGAATATATCGCGATCGCTTTTACGTCGTTTATATATCTTATCAATTTCAATTTTACTCATCGATTCATTATAAATGTTTATACTATAAAAGTAATAAGAAGCTGTAAATATTGCAAACCAACTTGGTTTGTTTTAGAATATGTTGCTACATTTAATTATTACGTTAATTGGATGATAAAATGTATATAATATGGTACTTAAGGCCTTTACAAAGTGCATATAAATGTTAGTATAGAGATAAGTTACCATACAACTCGTAACTCCAATCCTCCATTACGTATAACAGAAAATAAATTTAAAAGATATATTTATGGACATAAATAATTTATTCTCACTTAAAGACAAGGTAGCAGTAGTTACTGGCGGTGGAGATGGTATCGGGAAAGGATGTTGCGAGATTCTTGCCAGTGCTGGCGCCAAGGTTGTTGTTGGAGATTTAGCTCTAAATAAAGCACAGGAGGTGGTTGATGGCATTAAACGCTTAGGGGGAGACGCAATAGCAATTGAATGTAACGTACTCAAGGACGAGGATCTGGTTAAACTCATTGATGAAACCGTAAAGAAATACGGAACTGTAAATATCTTGGTAAATAATGCCGGAGGTGGCGGTGGTGGGAAGGAAAATCCATTTGCTATTGATGTAGCGTATGTGGATAAGATTTTTCATCTCAATTTATTCAGTGCGTGGCGTCTTTGTCAACTATCCGTTCCCCATATGGCCAAATCCGGATATGGTAGTATTATCAATATAACCTCAATGGGAAGCATTAATAAAAGTCCGGATATGAGTATATATGCATCCTCTAAAGCAGCATTAAATCATATGGCAGCTAATTTAGCGTTTGATTTTGGCCCAATGAATGTTCGTATCAATAATGTTGGCCCGGGAGCAACACGTACACACGCATTGGCAACTGTATTAACTCCGCAGATCGAGGAAAGAATGTTACAGCATACGCCTATCAAACGCCTAGGGGAGGTGTCGGATATTGCGGGAGCTGTACTTTATTTTGCAGCGCCCATATCATCATGGGTTAGTGGACAAGTACTCTTCGTAAATGGAGGAGGTGTCCAAACCTTAGATTAATATAAAACAGCCGCGCCAGATTCCTCCGGCGCGGCTGTTTTATATTAAAGCTTTCAATTAACGAATCTCAGCTCCTAATTGATGCTTATATGTACCAATAAGTTTATTCATGATTTTGTCAATCTGCTTATCTGTAAGTGTTTTCTCCGTATCAAGAATAGTGTAACTCAACGCGTATGATTTCTTATCTGCTCCAAGTTTCTCTCCTTCGTATACATCAAATAAAGTAACATCGGTCAATAATTTCTTCTCAGTACGATATGCAATATCACGAAGCTCTTTAAATGTAACTTTTTTGTCAACTAGTAAAGCAAGGTCACGTTTCACTGCTGGGAACTTAGGCATTGGCACAAAAACAATCTTCTTGTTTTTAACAGCCTTCATTAATGCTTCCCATGAGAACTCTGCATAGAATACATCCTGTTTAATATCGACGCGCTTAAGTACTTTTTTGCTAACAATACCCATAGAAAGTACAACTTGTCCGTTTAAATAGTAATCCAATCCATCGCGATAGATATCACCTTGCGTACTCTCCGTTTTTAGTTCATCAGCTTTAATGCCTAAACGTGTAAGTATCATCTCACAATATGCCTTTAAGTTAAAGAAGTCCGATTTTACTTCGGGAGCGTTCCAACTTAATGTGTCTTTACTTCCTGTAATAAATAAAGCTAAACGATCCTCCTCACGGTAACGCGTATGGTGATCTATGTCGTCATTTAAATGGAATGTATATGATTTTCCAAATTCAAACATACGTAAGCTGCCGCTTCTACGATTAATGTTATAAGCCAATGATTCTAATCCGCCAAACAATAATGACTGACGCATAGCATTAAGATCTGAACTAAGTGGATTACATAGAATAACTGTATTATCAGCTTTAAAGCTCTCCATTTCTTCGAAGTAAGCCGATTTGGTAAGTGAGTTATTCATTATCTCCGCAAATCCATTTGCAGCAAGCATATCTCCAATATTGTTTTTCAACTTGTAATCGTCCGGATGATGACTAAATCCAAGTGTTGAATTTACCTTAGCAGGAACCTCAATATTATTGAAACCATAGATACGTAAAATATCTTCAATCACATCACACTCGCGTTGCACATCTACACGATACACAGGCACGTTTAAAACCAATGTCTCAGCCGTTTCGCTTACAACTTCCATTTCTAAAGCAGTAACGATAGACTTTATAGTATCATGTCCTATTTGTTTACCAAGTAAACGGTCTACTTGTGCATAGCGTAATGTTACCTCGAAAGGTGTTACTGGAGTAGGGTATATATCAATAATTTCTGAAGCTATTTCTCCTCCTGCAACTTCCTTAATTAAAAGAGCTGCGCGTTTTAACGCACGGATCACCATGTTTGGATCTGTACCACGTTCAAAACGGAAAGAAGCGTCTGTACTTAAACCATGACGACGTGCTGTTTTACGTACAAATACCGAATCAAAGTAAGCACTCTCAATAAATACGTTGGTTGTTTGTTCTGTGATACCACTTTCTAATCCACCAAAAACACCCGCAATACACATCGGTTCGTTTTCATTACATATCATTAAATCGTCCTTATCCAAAGTACGCTCAACTCCGTCAAGGGTAACAAATTTTGTTCCTTGCTCCATAGTCTTAACAACAACCTCATTTCCTTTAATCTTAGCCTTATCAAATGCATGTAAAGGCTGACCCAATTCAAAAAGAATGAAATTAGTAACGTCAACAACATTATTGATAGGAGTAAGTCCAATTGAACGTAGACGGCTTTGTAACCACTCTGGCGATGGAGCTACTTTTACATTCTCAACGCATATACCAGCATAACGATGGCACGCTTCAGCACGCTCTATGCGTATCGCGATAGGAGAGTCAGTTCTGTCAACTTTGAAATCCTCTACCGATGGTAATTTGTATGCTGCATTAGCATCTGTTTGTTTTAAATAGGCAGCTAAATCGCGTGCAACACCTATTACTGATGCCCCGTCTATACGGTTAGGAGTAATGTCCACTTCAATAATGGTATCATTCGAAACATTATAGTATTCGGCTGCAGGCATTCCTACAGGAGTTTCTGCCGGTAAAACAATAATACCGTCATGTGATGCTCCCACGCCAATCTCGTCCTCAGCACAAATCATGCCTTCTGAAACTTCACCACGTATTTTCGATTTCTTTATAACAAACTCATTATCGCCATCATAAAGTACAGTTCCTACAGTAGCAACAATTACTTTTTGTCCGGCAGCTACATTAGGCGCGCCACAAACAATAGGCGTAAATTCACCGTTGCCTAAATCAACAGTTGTAACATGTAAATGATCCGAGTCTGCATGATCTTCGCATGTTTTAACCTCTCCAACAACAAGTCCTTTTAAACCTCCGCGGATAGATTCAAACTCCTCAATACCGCCTACTTCAAGACCGATATTGGTTAATATTTTAGCAATCTCCTCTGCAGGAAGATTAATGTCTATGTACTCTTTAAGCCAATTAAGCGAGATATTCATGGTAAGTTGTATGTTATGTTGATTATTTCTTATTTAATTTCCATCATCCGAGTAATCGATACAATAGCGCTGTCACTATGATGTGTCGGTACTTTTACTTCCGGCTGTTCTGTTTCCAATGCTTCAAGCACCTTTTCAAGCGTTACTTTCTTCATCTGCCCGCATACCGTTGTCTTGGTAATAGGGATAAACTCTTTTTCCGGATTATCTTTTTGTAACTTATGGATCGTTTCAATCTCAGTAGCTACAATAAATTGTTTTTTGTCCGACTCTTTTGCATGTTTAATCATGCCGGCAGTTGAATAGAAATAAGCTTGTTGCATTTCTAAGATCTCAGTGTCCGATGAGCAATTTGACTCAGGGTGAATTAAGATATCGGCTTCCGGATATTCAGCCAATCGATCCTTGATAACTTTCGATGTTAAGCGTTCATGTACGCAACAATCCCCAGACCAAATCTCCATTTGGCGTCCTGTTACTTTTTGAATATATCCTCCCAAATTTTTGTCAGGACAAAAAAGTACCTTCTTATCGGCAGGAATACTTTTCACTACTTCTAAGGCGTTAGAGGAAGTACAACAAATATCTGTCCATGCCTTTACCTCGGCGGTTGTATTTACATAGCTAACCACAACACCGTCCGGATTGGCTTCCTTCCATTTTTTAAGGTCATAACCCGTTACGCTTTCTGCTAGGGAGCAGCCTGCGCTTGTGTCAGGGATTAATACTTTTTTATTAGGAGATATAATCGAAGCTGTCTCTGCCATAAAGTGTACCCCGCAAAAAACAATTATATCCGCTTTTGTAGCGGCTGCCTCGTGCGATAAACCCAGCGAATCACCTAAATAATCGGCAATATCCTGAACCTCCGGGCGAGTATAGTAATGTGCTAGAATGACAGCATTTTTCTCTTTCTTAAGCTGTTCAATTCGTTCAACAATCTCGTTATGTGTCATGATATTTATATTTATGGCCTCAAAGATAATTAAAGATTACAAAAATATCAACATAACCGCGCAATACAACGGGCTATGTTGATATCAATATTTTGTTAATTGTCCTTCTTAAAACAATAAATGCGCCACTAAGGCAATTACTGGTAAAGTTACCAATGTTCTAAGCAAAAAGACAACGATTAAATCTTTTAGCGAAATAGGAATCTTAGATCCTAATAGTAGGCCGCCAACCTCCGCCATATAAATAAGCTGTGTAACAGAAAGTGCTGCAATAACAAATTTCGTAAGTGGAGATGTTATTAGTCCAGCTGCCATAACTGACGGGATAAACATATCAGCAAAACCTACAACCATAGTTTGTGAGGCTGCTGCAGCCTCAGGTATCTGCAATAATTTTAATAGGGGGATAAACGGTACGCCCAACCATTGAAAAATACTTGTATATTCGGCTATAATCAGCGCACTAGTACCCACCGTAAGAACTACAGGAATAACTCCAATCCACATATCAAATACGTTTTGAAGTCCTTCTATAACCACTTTCTTAAAACTAAAGTTGCTTACAGCTTTCTCCGTAGCTTGTTTAACGCCCCACTGAAAGGTTGTGTATCCCTGTGGAATGACTTCTGCGTTTTGTCCGGCTTGACCATTATAATAAGTATCTTTTTTACGCGATAAAGGTGGGATACGTGGTACAACAATAGCAGCAACAAATCCGGCCAAGGTTACTGTGGCATAAAAAGGAACAAACATATTTCCTAGTCCCACAGTCTCAATAACCACTAAACTAAAGGTAATGGAAACAGCAGAGAATGTAGTACCAATTATGGCTGCTTCCTTTTGTGTATAATATCCTTGCTCATATTGTTTGGATGTTAAAAGTACACCAATAGTGCCATCGCCAAGCCATGAGGCAACACAATCAATTGAAGCCCGGCCCGGTAATTTAAATACCGGACGCATCACTTTAGTCAGTAATGCTCCAATAAACTCCAATAAACCAAAATTGAGTAATAATGGCAGGAATAAACCTGCAAGTACGAAGACTGATAATAAAATAGGCAATAAATCATTCAAAACCAAACCACCTGTATTATCACTCCATACCCATTCCGGACCTATTTTAAATAACAACATGGTGATAATGGCAAGCCCCATAAAACGTACTACGCTCCAAAACAAGTTTGGATAAAGCAGAGACTTTAAATAAGGATCCCTCATTACACGTTGTGGTTTAAATAAACGTGTAAATAATACCGAGATGGATGCTATTAACACTAATGCAGCCACTAACCATGGTGCTATTGGTGTTAATAACGTTACTACTTTCTTAGAAAGTAAGGCTATAGGTATTGTAATGCTCCCTGCCGAAATTACAGGGAATATAAACAATAATACCCCAATCGCCGAAGGGACAATAAATTTCAATAAGGATTTGTTGGTCATAATTAGCGCACATTAAAATTCCTACAAAAATAGTTGTTTTGTTGTTTAGTAGCTGATAAGTCTTGTATAATAGATTTGAATTACAATATAAAAATAATAAATTTACGAATTATTTAAACATTGTTACATAATGAAGAAACTACTACTAAATGCTACACTTGTCTTTTTAATATTATCATGTTCAAAAGATAACAAAAACTCATCAACTACTCCTTCCGAAACATTAACATGGATAGAAACAACCATGCGAAAGGATTATCTATGGAATAACGAAATTAATAAAACGCTTGATTATTCGCAAGATGCCAAAACATTTTTTGCTTCAATGTTATCTGCCAGTGACGGTAATAGTGATAACAACTATTATTATTCATACATCGAACCCAATGACGATTATGTATCAAAGGCTTCCCCTCAAACCATCTCCTATGGTCTAGATTATATTCAGTATAAAGTAAGTAATGAATATTTATATCAGATAATCGCCGTTTATCCTAACTCCCCGGCATTCGGGAAAATTAAAAGAGGTGATTGTATAATGTATAAAGATAATAAAACAGATAGTTCTATAAAGGAATATTCAGCTTTACAATCCGGCGGGGCTACTACCCTTGGCTTAGTTAGTATAAGTTATGATGATGAAAAACAAAAGTATCTTATCGATAATAAAAATGTTCGTTGGGTAGCTATTGATGCCGCTCGTGCCATTGACGAAACTCCTCTTCTGTTAGATACTATTTACAACTACGGATCACAAAGAGTTGGTTATATCGTGTTTAATAGTTTCTATAAACCTGGTGACTATGATCAACAGTTGGAGAACATATTTGAGAAATTCCAAACTAAAGGAGTCAACAAACTTGTTGTAGATGTACGCTACAATCCAGGCGGATATCTTACCACTCTAAATAAACTATCCTCACTTATCATGCCTTATAACGGTGGTAAAGTGCTTTGTATGCTTCAAAACAATAGGGAAGAGAAAATTGTATATAAATTTGAATCACCAAAAACAAAAAACAATATTGAGGATATTGTGGTATTAACTTCCCGTTACTCAGCATCCGCATCCGAAGCGTTAATACATTGTTTAAAACCATATAATAGTGGTCTATATGTAATAGGAGAGGAGACAGAAGGTAAGAACGTAGCTTCTCAAGAGTATAAAGACAACAAATATCCTTGGATTCTTCACCCAATAACAGCTAAGGTATTAAATAGTAACGATGTCCAAAGCTCTAGCAATGGCATAAATCCTGACAAATATTTGCAGGATGTAGGTGAAATAATCATTAAAGAGTTTGGCGATAAAGAGGAGCGATTGTTAAATGCTGCTTTAGTTAAATGGAATTTAGTACAAGCTAATGCAACAACAACTACTACTGCAGGAACTCTGCTTAAACCTATACAATCTTCGTTACTCAACAAATCAAGAATAAGTGGAATGAGGATAACGGAACGTCCTTAAATACCTTTTGCTTTTATAAAACTTATTGCTTTACGCACCCCCTTAATCCGCTTGCATCACCTTTAAAGTAGTCCAAGGAGCATTGAGAGGGTGCGTATGTTATAAAAGCATAGTGTCAAGAAAGTATTAAAAAGGGCCGATTGTATTTTTATTTTGTAAAAAAGTGTAAGTTTGCAGAGAGAATGAATCGCATTGAAAGCAAATATAAACATGTTGTGCATTTTGCACGTTGGAGTCGTAAAAACTACGCTCTGTTTGCCGCTATAGGTAAGCAGGTGCGAATTACGAGTCTAGCACTGCGCATGTGTCAATCTGCATTCTTAAAAGCAGCGAAACAAGGTGTTATCATTAATAATGATAGTGCTTGTACGCGTGAGTTAGCTAAAAACCGTGGTCAGCGCATTGCGTTGTTCTTTGGTAGTATTGCTACAGCTACAGGTGTGTTATATTCCATAGTATTAAAATATAGAACGGAGCCATTGATCCCATAAGGGATATGGCTCCGTTTTTTTATATAAGTAGATATGAAAAGTTTAAGTGAAGTAAAACAACAAATAGTGAGCGGTTATGCTCTAAATAAAAGCGAATTATATAATTTGCTTAATACAGTATCGTTAGATGAATTATGTACTTTGAGCGGTGAAATACGTGATAATTTAATGGGCAGTTATTTTGATACCTGCTCAATTGTCAACGCGCGCTCCGGACGATGTAGTGAGGATTGTAAATGGTGTGCCCAGTCTGTGCACTATAAAACCGATGCACAGGATTATGAGTTAATTTCGGAAGAAAAATGCCTTGAAATGGCTGGAGTTAATGCCAAATATGGGGTAAATAAGTTCTCCTTTGTTACTAGTGGAAAGGCGCTAACTAACGGACATATTGACACACTGTGTGGGTATGCACGCACCATAAAGAATAAATATCCCATTCGTCTCTGTGCTTCTATGGGTTTGCTTAATAAGGAACAACTTCAAAAGTTAAAGGATAATGGTATTGAGCGTTATCACTGTAATCTGGAAAGTTCTCCTCGTTTCTTTGCAACACTCTGTACCACCCATACACAGGAACAAAAGATAAATACTATTCGCGCAGCGCAAGAATTGGGCATGGACGTATGTTCCGGCGGAATAATTGGCATGGGAGAGACACTTGAGGATCGTATAGACTTAGCGTTTGTCCTGCGCGACTTAGGCATAAAATCTATACCATTAAATGTACTATCGCCAATAAAAGGAACTCCTCTTGAAGGGCAAGCTCCCTTAACCGATGAGGAGATCCTGCAAGCTGTGGTATGCTATCGTTTAGTAAACCCCGATGCATATATCCGTTTTGCGGGTGGCCGAAAATTAATAAAGCACATTGAGCGCAAAGCCATACAGAGCGGTGTAAATGCAGCCATAGTTGGCGATTTGCTTACCACAATCGGATCGGACGTAGCACAGGATATGCAAATGATTCAAGAGTTGAATTTTATAACTAAGGAGGATAAGTAAATGGATACCCAACAATTACTAAGTATAGATAGGGATCATCTATGGCATCCCTATACCTCGACAATTGATCCGCTTCCCGTATATCCGGTAAAAAAAGCATCTGGCGTAACTATCGAATTAGAAGATGGCACAAAGTTAATTGACGGTATGTCCTCATGGTGGTGCGCAGTTCATGGATATAACCATCCGCTAATAAACCATGCTATTGAGCAACAATTGCACCAAATGAGTCACGTCATGTTTGGCGGCTTTACACATAAGCCGGCAGTGGAGTTGGCTCAAGAACTGTTGTCGTTAGTGCCTGTGGGGATAGAAAAGTTTTTTTACTGTGATTCCGGATCCGTGGCTGTTGAGGTAGCCATGAAAATGGCTATACAGTATTGGCATGCCCGTGGAGAGAGAGGTAAATATCGTTTTCTCACCGTCCGCAGCGGTTATCATGGGGACACATGGAACGCAATGTCAGTATGTGACCCTGTTACCGGAATGCATTCCATCTTTAGTGGAGCGTTACCTAAACATATCTTTGTTGAGCAACCCAATTGTAGGTATAACCAACCCTGTGGACAAGAACATATAGCGGCAATGAAAACCGCAATACTGGAACATAAGGAACAAATAGCTGCAATAATACTGGAACCAGTAGTACAAGGAGCTGGCGGTATGTGGTTTTATTCGCCAGATTATTTACGAAAGGTCAGAGCATTATGCAATGAGCATGATATACTCCTTATTTGCGATGAGATTGCTACCGGATTTGGACGTACCGGTAAGATGTGGGGCGTAGACCATGCCAATATCGTTCCGGATATTATGTGCATTGGGAAAGCAATTACAGGAGGTTATATGAGTTTTGCAGCCACATTGACAACGGCAAAAGTGGCAACTACGGTTTGTGCTGAGAATCCATATGTATTTATGCATGGACCTACATTTATGGGGAATCCGTTAGCCTGTAGTGCGGCGGTAGCATCATTAAAACTAATAAAAAGCTATAATCTTCCAGCCGTTATTGGCAATATAGAACAAAGACTCAAGGAACGTTTAGAACCGCTTAGAACGCTTGAAACGGTGGAAGATGTCAGAATTCTTGGTGCAATTGGCGTTGTAGAGATGAAGAAACCGGTAAATATGGCTATCTTGCAAGCGCAATTTGTAAAAGAAGGAGTATGGATACGCCCGTTTGGAAAATTAGTATACGTTATGCCTCCTTACATTATCACTGATAATGAGTTAGAACAATTGCTTACAGGAATGATTAATGTGATTAAAACTATTGGTTAGTCTATGGGAGTAGAAAGATATTTAGATAAACTAGAAAAAATTAAACAGGCAGGAAACTATCGTTTCTTGCGCGATATGGAGTTCAATGGCTTTTTAATTAATGCCGATGGAAACGAAATGTTGAATTTGTGTTCGAACGATTATTTGGGGATAGCCTCAAATCCACGTATGGTGCAGGAATTTGCTCAGGAGGTAGATGTTAATTCATTGGCTTATAGTGCAGCATCCTCTCGCTTACTTTCGGGAAATCATGAACAATATGCTTTTTTGGAGAACGACTTGGCAACCATGTACGATAGAGAAGCAGCATTGGTATTTAATTCGGGCTATCATGCCAATATTGGCATACTGCCTGCAGTAGCATCCAAAAAGGATTTAATAATTGCCGACAAATTGGTACATGCCAGTATTATTGATGGAATGCGACTAAGCGAAGCAACAATGATGCGCTATCACCATGCAGACTATGATAATCTACGTGCTCTATTAACACGTCATAGAGACGATTATGAGAACGTTTTTATTGTATCCGAATCAATATTCAGTATGGATGGAGATACCGCCGATTTACTGCAGTTATGTGAGATAAAGAAAGAGTTTGACTGTTTTCTGTATATTGATGAAGCCCACGCAGTAGGAGTGAGAGGAACTAACGGATTAGGATGTTGTGAAGAGAGTGCTTGCATCGGCGAGATTGATTTTATTGTAGGAACCTTTGGAAAAGCGTTTGGATCCGTAGGTGCCTATGTAATCTGCTCAGAGATGTTTAAAGAATATCTGGTAAACACACAGCGCTCCCTAATTTTTACTACAGGCTTACCACCAATCAATGTGGCGTGGAGTAGATTTGTACTGAACAAGATGCCCGATTTCTATGAACTACGGCTAAAACTAGATACTGTAGCCAATCAGTTGCGTGAGGTTTGGACAGAAAAAGGTTTTGAAACGAGGGGCGATTCCCACATTGTGCCTATGATTTGTGGCAATAACGAGTACAGTATTGAGATGTCCAATTTGTTCCGTGATAACGGATTTTTTGTACTGCCGGTAAGATACCCAACGGTTCCTAAACACGAAGCCCGATTGCGTTTTTCTCTAAATGCGGCAATACCTCAAGAGGAATATGATTGTTTGTTTGACTTGATACGCTGCATAGAGTAATGAAACAGGAGTGGATAAAACAGGAGGGACATGAAAATGTAATTATTTTCTTTAACGGGTGGGGAATGGACCATAAGGTAATTGCCCACCTAGAAGGAGATTTCGATATTTTAATGTGTTATAACTATAAAGATATTAAGCAGGTTACATCTCCTAATGTAAAGCATTACACTAAGATATATCTAGTGGCATGGTCCATGGGTGTATGGGCTGCAACCCAAGCTATAACAAAGTGGGGATTCACTCCGCACAGAAGTGTCGCTATCAATGGTACATCATGCCCCATCGATAACTGTTTTGGAATTCCACAACGGGTGTATCTGCTCACGGAACGTACAATGAGCGACAAAGGTCGCAAACTGTTTACGGAACGTATGTTTACCATCCCATCCGAATGTGAAAAATGGTCACATCTTATTGCTAATAGAGGGCTTATTGATGTGTGCGAAGAGCTTACTTCAATTAGAGAGCAATGGAATGGTATAGCCATTTCCACAAAATGGGATAAAATAATTGTAGCACAGGAGGACGCCATATTTCCTACAAAGAATTTGCTTGCTTGGGCAGAGACGCAGGAAGCGGCACACGTAATAAAAACTGCCGGTGGACACTATTTGTGGCACACCTACACGCATTGGAATGAACTTATAGATTAACTATGAACAAAGCGAATATTGAACGGGCATTTTCCCGTAACTACAACAATTATGATGAGCATGCGCGTGTGCAACGCATGGTTGCAGAACGTACAGCTTACTTATTTAAAAAGTACCGTACTGAAAATACCAAACACATACTTGAAATAGGCTGTGGAACCGGTTTACTAACTGCTGAGATGCAAGAAATGACGGATAATGGTAGTTTATACATAAACGATTTGTCTGTAGATGTATGTAATAATACTGCCAACAAATTCCATATAGCGCCCTCTAACTGCCTTCCGGGCGACATGGAAACACTATCCCTGCCATGTACCTTTGATGCTGTTGTATCTTCATCGGTATTTCAATGGTTTACCCATCCGCAGGAAGTAATAGACAAACTTGCCGACTCCTTAAATGAGGAGGGAATAATGGTTATCGCAACTTTCGGCGAAAACAATATGACAGAGCTTTACGATGTTCTAGATAAAGTAATGCTTCAACAACGCACACAACAAGAGTGGACCGAACTGTTTGACACTCGCTTTGAGTTGCTCCATACAGAACAAACCGAACACATCCTATACTTTGATACCATCATAGAGCTTTTAAAACACATCAAATATACGGGAGTCAACGGCTGCAACGGCGACAAAGAAATTTGGACCCGCGGACGCATTGAACTTCTCGAAGAACGCTACCGCGACAAACACCTCTTTTGTGGTAAACTACCTGTAACCTACCAACCGGTATATTTTGTGGTGAGAAAACGCTAACCCAGTGTATAGTAATGTATAGGAGCAAAGCATATGTAGTCTTATCTACGATCGCTGATTAAATGCCCTTAAATATTGAAAAATAAGGGCATTTAGATGAGTTATGTCGTTAAGCAACGATGAAAAGCTTGCTTATAAGTCTCAATTTGGCGATGAGAATTTCTGTTGCATACATCCGCACCATTTCTCAAATCGATGACCACTGACGGTAACCCGTTTTACAGAATAAAATCGGGACGTTTGTTGTGATATTTTTAATGCTTTTGTAGTGGCAAACCACTACAAAAGCATTAGATTTTAGATACATAGAGCAGGAAGATGGTCGGCAATAGCTCCACCTTTTGCTACAAGGCGATGTTTCGCCTGTCCAGTAGTTTTCCTCCAAATCCTTTTTCATCCACACAACGTTCGTAAATATTCTGACTGAGTTGTTTCTCGGAAGCTCGTAATCGTTCTCTAGTTTCCAATCGTGATAGCAGGTATAACTAGTGAGCATAAAATCCGGTATTGAGCGTTGAGAGCCACTAGCCAATGAAATTATTTTCGTGACCTCACGAAATTGATCATATACGCTGACATACTGTGTTTTACACGAATCTATCGCTCGATTAATCGTTATCGCAAAATTCACCCAACGGACATACCGTACATCTATCGGCTCTCCATTGTAATTGGTTATCTCCTTCACTGAGTTACTCGGTTTGCACCTCAATAAGTCGAGCTTGTTAGAAGTTATTGGTATGCTGCTATTCTACATTCGCAAATAGAGTGGTGTTATCTGATTAGTTGTTTTTTCAATTATACCATTTGCTTAATATTCTTTGTCCAGCATCTGATAGTCTATTTCTGAACACTTCTTGCGCAGCATCGGAGATCCCTCTATGACCTTTGCTGTGTCCTTCTCCCTGTTCTCGCTCTGGTCGCTCTCTGGCCTCGCTCTGTTAAGTTCGCATTAAGTCCGTATCAAGTTCGTGTTATATTCGAGTCTATAGGCTCGAATATAACACGAACTTGATACGGACTTAATGCCTAGTTGATAGGGAGCAACCAGAGGGCGAGCAGAGAGCAACCAGGGCAAGACCTAAGGGAGGCCGGGGAGAAGGGTATAGCGAGAGGATGTTGTAGGTATGTGATGACTAAGTGGCGGATGTAATTTGTAGTGTGTTGTAAAGTATTGTAGGAGGAAATGAGGGGAGTGTGTTTTCTTATTATATTTACAGTGAAGTTATGGTGCAGATGGGTAGTGAATATGCAAATAAGTGGGATGGGTGTTGATTTGTGTTTTTACGCTAATGCCGCTTTGTTGGGGCAAAGTGTGAGGAAGGCGTTTGTGGTGAGTGTGAATGTGTGGCTTGTTATATCAAATGCAATGTTTGTTACGTATGTGTATAAACGAAAATCAAGAAATAAATTATAAACGGATGAAACAGAAGGTTGCTTTAGTTTTAGCTAGTGGAGGAGCTCGTGGCGTGGCTCATATAGGAGTGATTGAGGAGTTGGAGAAACGGGGATATGAAATAGCATCGGTATCCGGGACTTCGATGGGTGCCCTAATTGGTGGGATTTATTGCGCAGGAGGGCTGGATGTGTACAAGGACTGGATGTGCCATTTGGATAAATTTAAGGTGTTTTCGCTTGTCGATTTTACTATTGCTCGTAATGGTGTGGTAAAGGGTGAGAGAGTGTTGCATGAAATTAAGAGGATGGTACCTGACATGACGATAGAGGAATTGAGGATAAAATTTACAGCAGTAGCTACCGATATTATGTCCGGGGAGGAGGTTGTTTTTGATAAGGGTAGTTTGTTTGATGCTATTAGGGCATCTATCTCCATACCGTCTTTATTTGTGCCTTATAAGATAGGAGATAGGTTGTTTGTGGATGGAGCTGTTACTAATCCGTTACCTCTTAATAGAGTGGCACGTGAGGAAGGTGATATTGTGGTGGCGGTGGATTTAAGTGCTTTAGATCATATTGGTGAAAAAGAGAAGGAGAAAGCGCCTGAGGTGGTTTCGGATCATTCGCCTTTTCAACGTGTGAAGAAGCTTTTGATGGAACGCGGGTATATGTTTACGGGCAAGGAGCACAATGATTCATGTAATTACAGTACAGTGCTTTTACAAGCATCTGATATTATGCTACGGCGTATTACAGAGCTGAATTTACAATTGTATAAGCCGGATATTTTGATAGATATTCCGAGGGAGTATAATATTTTGGAGTTTTATAAGTCGGAAGAGATTATTGAACAGGGTAGAAGAGCGGCTCAATTGGCTCTTGACAAGTATGCAGGAAGAAAGTAGTTACTCGTTTTATTAATGTTTATGGCATAAAACAGAGACGCGTAATTTGGCTCAATAACGTTTTGTGTAGGGGTTATATTAGGATGCAACTGCATATATTATTGAAATTCATCAACAAATTCCTTATGTCCACCATAGGTGTGTACTTCAGTGCGCACGTCTAAAGATTTTGATTTCTTTTCCGCTTTTTTGGCGGTGCGAAGCACCGCCAAAAGGCTCATCCGACATTTAGTAGCGATAGCCGATATACTTTTAAAATTTGAACCATGGTTCAGTTTTTAATTGAACTATACACTCTAGATTTAACAGTCTCGTTGTAATTACTTAGTTTGAAATTCTTGAAATTATGTGCAAATGAATAAACTACCTTTTCGCCATAATCAAGATAAAAAAACGCAGGTAAACATTTTTTACAAGGTTCCCATCTTATAAAGAATGTTCTAGGGAAGTGCTTATCACCGCAAGCGAATAGTTTTCTTTCGCAACAGCTGAAATACCCTCCAATATTTTTAGGAATTCCACTTGGGTCCATATAATACGACAATGTATGTGGAGGGTAGATATAGTCAAAACCTGTAGAACTATCTTCGCTATTTTGGGGATCTACAAAAGTTAAAGTGAGATCAGTTAGATTTGCCCATATCGAATTGATAAAGATTGGAATTTGCTTTATTTTTTTTACCAATCCTTCCATCTTATCATAATTTATAGAGCTTTCATAATCGTCAATCCCGCTTAACGCAAAGTACATTTTATTACTGTGCTCATCCTTCATAATTGCAAAACAACCTGAACCATTTTCTCCATATTTTTTTGCATTAAATACTCCTTTTCTACTATAGAGATGATCTCTAAATAATTGATACTCATTGTACAAATTATTTTCATTAATAACATTAGCTACACATTTGATAATATTATTAATTAAATTTATTTTTATATCTTTTGAATCTCCTCCTAATAGCAAACATAGTTTTTTCTTTACGGGCAATTTAAATCGAAATAACTTAGCCATCCTCGACAGATATCTATACATTGGAGAATTATGCTGCATATGTTGACGTATTGATTTTTTATCTTTCAGGCGAAAGGATTCATACTTTTCAAAAATATCTTTGGGGTTAGTGGTATTACATCTACGATTGCAATATTGTACAAAACGCTTCCATGCTCCATCTGGACTATTGTAATTTACCAATAAAGAAATATCAATCTTAGCTTGGGATAAATAATCTCTAGAAAATGATTCGCCAATAGACAATTGGACGAGATCATCATCAAGCTCGGACTCATTATATTTGTCATTTAACGCAGTGACAGCATTGATATCTGACAGGTAATCATACAAACTTAATGCAAATGGATTATCTTTTACATTACACCATTTTTTCTCATTGAATTCGTCACAATCATTAAGAGCAGATACTATATCATTAACAGAATTTAGATTGTCATTACAATATCTTAGTATTTCATCATTATAATCAGGCATTAACTTTGTAAGCTCAGTACAAGTATAAGGAATGAAAAACTCTGTCATCTCTATCCCATTTTGATCATATAACAGCTTCTTCCAATTGAATTTTATCACATATTTCACATCTAATGATTTTATTATAAACTTTTTTATATTCATAAAGATAGTGATAAAATTATAATTGCAACAAAGTTTCAGAAAAAGTGTAATTGCGATAGTAAGTTTGTCCAAAGTCTAAAAGAAGAGAATGCTATATTACAAATTGCACTACCTGATTCTATAAGACCAAGTATAACTAAATTTCCACGACGGACAAGGCATTTGTCATTAAATAAGTTGCTCGAAAATAGATTTAATTTACTGATGTTCAGATATAAATCTACGAATAAAAAAGCAATATATTGAACATAAGCATTGATAATTAGAGGTGTGTGTTATTTGTTAGTGTATAAGGGGTAGTACTGAAGTACACACCTATAACATATTAACATAATCCACAGTAATGTATCGAGAAGAATAAAAGAATCTACAATTGTCCGGTGTGGATAATTGTATAATATAGTTTAATAATACGATTGTTAAGTTGAATATAGTATAGAGTAATAAGAGAATTACCCACACAATACATTATAGTGCGTGTAATATCTCTATACGCCAAGTACAATTGGGGCATCAATGGATAACTTACGACTTCTTTCTCGAGCCACTTTTAGTGTAGGCTCGCTTTTGCCTGTAAGATATTCACTGACTCTTAAAGGACTAACGTTTAGCATTTCGGCCACATTTTTTTGACTAAGACGCATTTCATACGTTTATAATTTTTTTAAAGTTGTCGTATGGAACTCACATGCAATAAACATTCCCTTTGGCGTGCTTAAGCACATGTTCGTTTCATACATCCGAAGTTTTAAAACGTCAGTAAGAGATGGTTTTGAGATGGGATAGTGGTATTCGTCATAATCGGCAGCTAGATTTGAAAGTAGAACGAGTTCAACAGAACTAACATCACTTTCGGGAGTGTTTTCATCCACCATAGTAAGTAATTCCTCAATGCGTTGCATTGCTGCTTTGTACTGTATTTCGTTTTCTATCTTTGTCATAATATTATATTTCAGAGCAATTTATTTTATCGTAGTCCTTGTGTGTACCAACAAACCGAATGTATACCATTTTTTACGGGAGTTTGTATGGAATAAAATACAGCATTTGTTCTATGTACTATAATTAGCATAACTATGTTATTAAGGTAAAGGAAGTAATACTGTTTTGTAAGAAAAACAGCATTACTTATATCAAAATTGAATTATTGGGGTGTAATTATGCTAAATGATTCCTCTGTTATAAAGTCACTGATAAAGAGGGTATTGTTAACAGGATAGACGATTTGATTGTTGTAGGCAGTGAAGCCTCCAGATTGAAGTATGTCGTTTTGCTGTTCGCGATAGACGATAATATCCGGTTGTGACCAATCAAGACTGGTGAATTTGTCACGACTATAATGAGCGTAACCTATGCGATTATTGTATTTCAATTTAAGGATTATTGTTTGTCCGTTGGACGTACTTTCCATCCCAAAGATGTTGGCAATACCCGTTGGAGTGTTGATGTCGAATTGCATTTTTGCAATATATTCGGGATCTTTGCTGTCTATGGCTTGGATGGAATAGATATACACGCGTGCGCTTTTGGTGTCGAATACATATAGAGAGTCCCCAAGTACTTCCATATCTACAGGTGAGGGATTAACGCCCGAGGTGTAAAGTTTGTCAATATTTAGATTCATGTAATAGCTGGTGTTGTTGGTTGCTGTGTGGTTAATATCGGCTTTACGGAATACACGAATACCAATATCCTTAGAGTCGCGAATAAAAACATAGTCCTTGCTATGCGTTATAGATGTTGCATAGGATACGCTACCGCTCCAAACGCCGTTGCCTAATCGAGAGAGGTACTCTCCTGTATGTTTGTCAAATATTTGTACCTCACGGAAATCTCCGCAAGCTACGAAGAGATAATCTTGCGTGGCGATGATGGATAGAGGATCTGTACGCCCCGCGTTTGTATATTCTGAAACGTATCTTTTTTCTTTTAAATGATATCCGTATACTGTTTTATTTGCACGATTGCCAATATATAGAATATCGCCATCGATTTGTGTTGAATAGGGGGTAAATTCAATATCGGTGGTGTTTGTTTGGGTTATATTAAATGCGTGGCGATAGAAATGTGCATAATAACGTGTAGTGTCGTACTCTTTGTTTACTATAACATTGGTTTCTATAATTTCATTACTACACCCGGTGATAAGGCATAATGAGATGAGGGCTATATATATGTTATTCATTGTATTAATTGTTATCTTCGAAATAGCGGCGAACTACGCTGTTATTGTAGAAGGTTAGTGTACTGTTGTCGTTCATTTTGGAAGCGTCGATATTAAAATCTCTGTATGGTGCATATTCTTCGCGGTGCATGCCAAGGATTTCCCTACTTTCATAAGGCATATTGCCTTTTTGTGTCATATAAACATGTAAATTAGCGATGAGTACTTCCCACCCAACATTTCCATACGGATAGGTCATATTACTGTCATGGCCAAAACCATAGCAATGCGATAGCTCGTGTGCAAAGGTGCTCCATCCACTGTATGATGCATAGTGCCCATAGAAACAGAAGGATGCAGCTCCAAAGGTATTTCCTCCACCCAATCCGTTGACTCCTGTTACACGGCCTAAATTAAAGGAACGAGTATTAAAATACCGTTCCATGAGATTCTTGTAATCGCTCTCAGAGAATGGTTCTCTATTATTATGACAAAGATGGCCACCGAAAATGGTATAAAAGTTTAGCATAACCTCTTCAAATTGCGGTGAGGAAAGCATGTAGCCCAAGTTGGTGATTACTACAATCCATTCGCGAGCAATGAGAGGTGTAAGTTCCAACCAATTGCCTGTTGGTTTGTTAGGGGCCCAATCGAAATTGGAGAAGTTAATATTCCAATCGGTTTTAATTTTTTGGAGCATTTTATAGTGTTCGCAGTCGCTGTCCAGACGGAATAGCATGTCTAGGTCTAAGTTTCTTTTATTGAGATGTAGGTACTTATCATTGGCCACGGGGTAGTTCATTTCTCTATATGTAAAGGAAGGAACAAATTTTATTTGTCCAAGAGCGGGAAGAGAATCCAAAGTGGCAATAAGTACATCCTGATTGATTTCAGGGACATGCAGATATAAATTAATGTTGGTGATGGGTTTAGCAGAGTAGCTTGTAATTTCCAGTTCGTTACTTTCAGTAAGAGTGTGTATCTGAATTAGTTTTTTTAGATTAAATTTTCGCTGCGAAATGATTGTTGCATTTTCTTCGTCCATAGAAAGTATAAAGGATTTAGAATTGCTTGGAAGCTTGGTGTAACTAAGCGTATCCATTTCGGATTTAAGATTATCCACAGTGATGGAATGATAAAGTTCCTCGGTGGTGTTACATCCGTAGAATGTGTACACTATCCCGGAAATGAGAAATAGAGAATAGAGGCAGAAATGTTTCATAAATAAAGATGTACTGTTTGTAATGATGAATAATGTGAAACGAACATGTGTTTAAGCACGCCAAAGGGAATGTGTATTGCATGTGAGTTCCATACGACAACTTAAAAACAAATTATAAATGTAGGAAATAGCTTATTGTAAAGCGTTTGCTAATCCTTACGATGGAGGAAGTTTGTAGTTATTCCTAAAAAGATGAGGCTAGAATTGAGAAATATCAACTCTAGCCTCTATGCTTAAAAGTATATTAAATATTAATATTGTAATAGCATAGCTCCACATGAGTAACCACCACCAAATACGGTTAATGCTACTAAATCGCCTTTTTGAACTTTCTCAATATTCTCAGATAGAGAGATGGCACAACTTGGACATCCTGTATTACCTCTATGCTCAATGTTGGTAAGGAAGTTTGTAATAGGCATATCTATTTGACATGAGATATTACTCAATATGCGTTGATTTGCTTGGTGAGACGATATGTAATTTACGTCTTTAAGTGTTTTACCGGCCATTGAGCAAGCTTCATTTAAGGCGTCTACCATGTAAGTACATGCATTGATAAATACATCTTTCCCATGAGGCATTGAAATACCTCCATTTTGAGGATGTAGATGTACCGCTTCGTCTGCTTTTCCGATGTGTCCTAAACCTTTTGTGAATATGCTAAGTACTTCAGCGTCGTTATCGCTGTATTTATCGTTTGAAATTAACATTGCAACCGCACCATCGCCCCATAGGTGGCCAGATTGAGAGCATGTCTCGTTGGCATAGGCTGTATTGTGTTCTGCTCCTAAGATTAAAGCTTTGGTTGCTTTTCCCATTGCAAAATATCCTTCAACAACCTCAACGGCATTGATAAAAGAAGAACATGCAGAGGAAACACTAACGCATTTTGCATTAGTAATATTAAAGTGACGTTGCGCTTGGTGTGCAAGCGTGAATACGGTATCGTATGGCGAATAAGTTGCAGCAACAATTAAATCCACTTCTTCAATAGGGAAGGGATAGTTTGAAATGCCGTTCTCAATGGCACGAAGAGCCATGGTATTTGTTGTTTCTCCCTCCTCAGTCTTGCTACGAGCTTTAATACCGGTTCTTGTAAAGATCCATTCGTCATCTAATCCATTCACCTCTTTAAAATAAGAGTTTGGAACCACTATTGACGGTATATAGTGGGAGATTGCATTTACATACATTTTCATGTTAATTCTATTATGATTTATTGTTATTTATTATTCCGTAAAACATTAAATCCACATACTCGTGCAAAGTGTGATAATTACGTTTGCTTTTATTGAGTTTAATAAAAGGTTGCTCAAGCCCCTTGAACATAATTAGCAGGGTTTTTGCAAAAGTTGTAGGATCGGTTACTTTAAATATGTTTTGTTCTTTTCCTTTGGTAATAATATCAGTAATTATTTGTAGTTCTTTAGCATCAATGTCTTTACGCACTTTTTGAATATATACCGGATTGAAGATATATTCATAACGAATATTTTTATTTTCTCGAATCAAGTTGTCTATAACGTTGAAGCGTTCCAATATATAAAGCTTTAGTTTTCTGTCGGGTGGAAGTGCTGAGTTGGCAACTTTTTGAAGTTTAGCATTCACGTTCTTAATTTGCTCGGCAACAACTTCCTGATAGAGATCCTCTTTGCTTTTAAAATGAGTATACAACGTACGACGGCTAATTTTCGCTGCGTCCGCAATGTCATTCATGGTTGCTTTATAGACACTCATTTGTGCAAATACTGCCTGAGCAACTTTAATGATTTTATATTTTGTACGTCCTAGTTTTGTACTCATATCTTGTTTCAATTTTATGTCATCTGCTACTAATGGTGGGTTATACCAATGGTAAAGTTGACAATGTGTTTAATGTTGTCCTACTATTTGGCTACATTATTGCACATTTATAATTGGATTGTGCAATAATAGCCATTTTTTTCCTAATAACAGGACAAAAATACATTTTTTTGACAAAGAATAAAGTTTTATTCATATATGACATTTGTCATGTTTTATACAATGACAAGAATATATCTTTGCGCAGCTTTGAGAAAAGAGAGCAAAGTCAGTGTGCATTAATAAAACAAAACAGCAATGAATTTAAAAACAATGACAATAGGCAAGCAGAAAATTGCTGAGGCCTCTTTGTTTAAGACGTATGGTTTATTAACATTAGGTTCCCTAGTATTAGCTATTGGATATACCTTTTTTATGACGCCATACAAAATTATACCGGGAGGTATTTATGGTATCGCGACGATTTTATACTATAAACTAAATATACCTATTGGTGTTGCTGCTCTTTGTTTTAATATTCCGCTTTGTTTATGGGGATTCAAAACCTTAGGGTCACGCTTTGGTGTAAAAACAGTGATTTGTTTCCTATTAATAGCACTTTTTGCTGATGGTTTACCAATGTTGTTTGGTTCGGACCCGTTTAACCTACAAGATGAGATGCTTTTGGCTAGTATTTTTGGAGGTGTTGTGATGGGAGTAGGTGTAGGTTTAATTTTTAAAACTCGCTCGTCTAGTGGCGGAACGGATGTTTTCTCGTCGATATTGACTAAACTAACGGGCCGTTCTATTGGATTTTACCAAATACTTATTGATTCCGTTATTGTAATGTGCGGATTGTTGGTGTTTCAAGATTGGAAAGTACCGTTCTACTCATGGATTACAATTTTTATTATGGGAAAAGTGATTGATGTTGTTTTACAAGGTATTTCTAACGACAAGACGTTCTTTATTGTATCAAACAGACAAGAGGAGATTCGTAATTTTATACTTTTCGATTTAAATAGAGGAGGATCCATTGTTCCAGTTAACGGGATGTATAACCGTACCGAGAAAGAGATGATAATGACTGTGGTTAGCCTAAAAGAGGTAACGGCGTTGCGTAATGCAATTTACTCTATCGATCCGAATGCCTTTACCATGATAATGGATGCTAAGGAAATTTTAGGACAGGGATTTAAGAAAATAGAGAAATCTTAATCCTTAAACTCTCCTAATAAAAAATGCCGCGTGAATAACGCGGCATTTTTTATTAGGAGAGTTTAAGGATTGTTCCGAAAGGGGAGAATGGATCGATTAAATATTCCGTTTACATAGGATAATACCATTCCATAATTGCATACCGGTATTTTGGCTGCAATAAAAGGCGATATACGCCGTTGAAGTTGTTTTGTGGTAACCATACATCCTCCACACTGTATTACCATTGCATATTTGCTTAAATTGGTAGGAAGTTCTCCTAATCCGGGAATAATATCAAAGAATAACTCTTTGCCGGTATGTTTTTGAAGCAAACGAGGAATCTTTACTCTACCAATATCATCGCAGGAGCTATGGTGCGAGCACGATTCAAGAATCAAAATATGATCGCCATTTTTCAGGTTGCTAATATCCTGTACACTGTTAATGAAATAGTCAAAGTTGCCTTTTAAACGCGCGAATAGGATGCTAAAACTTGTAAGCAGAGTATCTGCATCGAGTTGCCTAGCCACTTCATTGAAGACTTGACTATCGGTAATTACAAGTTGAGGTTTAATGTTTGTTTTGGCAAGGAAGGGTGTTAGCTCCTCGGGTTGTAATATTACACTTGTAGTGTGATTGTCGAGCAGATTGCGTAACGTTTGGACTTGCGGGAGTATTAAGCGGCCAGTAGGGGCTTCACTGTCAATGGGCGTAACAAGAATTACGATATCTCCGCGTTTTACAATCCCATCAAGAAGTGACCGTTTCTCAATGGTGGGAGCGATAGACTTGATGGCTTCAATAATGCACTCCGGTTGTAATGTTTTAGTATTGGTTTGGATAATTGTTCCTTGATAGAGCTGCTCAATTTGTTGTTTGCATACTTCATTAAGTGGTTGTTCATCATGATGAGTGTAAACAACAATGAAAGGAATATTGAACTGTGTAAAACGCTCAATAAGTTGCTGCTCATACGCCCCAAAACAATTATGTGCAATAACCAATAGGGCTACATCTGCCTCAGCAATGGCAAGCCAAGTTTTATGAATGCGCTCTTGCCCTAAACTTCCCGTATCGTCAATCCCCGCGGTATCAATTAATACCGCGGTGCGGAAGTTGGGAATCTCATATGCCTTTCTGACCGGATCCGTAGTTGTTCCTGCAATGGGGGAGACGATTGACTTTTTGTCTTGTAAAATAGCATTTACTAGTGAACTTTTGCCAACATTACGTCTGCCTACAACTACAACGTGGAGTTTTTCCATTATCGATACTGTTTAATATCTTCATCTGTTATTGTTTGTCCACAAAGGATAATTAAACGTTCAATCACGTTTCTAAGCTCACGGATATTACCGCTCCAGTCGCCTTCTTTGAGTAGATTAATAGCTTCGGGAGTCATTTGTTTTGTGGTTATACCCATCTCTTTACATACCTTATCTAGAAAAAACAGAGCAAGAGCTTCGATGTCCTCTTTTCTCTCTTTCAGTGCGGGTACTTCTATGATGATGACGCTTAATCTATGATAAAGGTCTTCTCTGAATCGGCCTGCTGCAATTTCTTCTTTAAGATTTTTATTTGTTGCGGCAATAACGCGTACATCAACATTAATATCGCCGGAGCCACCAATGCGACTTATTTTATTTTCCTGAAGCGCTCGCAATACTTTAGCTTGTGCAGCTAGACTCATATCGCCAATTTCATCAAGAAAAAGAGTACCACCATCTGCTTGTTCAAATTTACCCTTCTTCTGCTTAATAGCAGATGTAAAGGAGCCTTTCTCGTGTCCAAACAGTTCGCTCTCAATAAGTTCAGATGGGATGGCGGCACAGTTTACCTCAATAAATGGTTTTGCAGTACGGTTACTTTGCTCAAATATTTGTCGCGCAACTAACTCTTTACCACTACCATTAGGTCCGGTAACTAGTACTCTTGCATCGGCTTTCGCCACTTTTGCAATCATGTCTTTCACTTTAAGCATGGCAGGCGAGTTACCAATCATGTCAGAGCCGCCGTTAACCTTGTTCTTTAAGGTTTTTGTCTCTTCAATTAACTCGGTTTTATCTGTCGCATTCTTAATAGTTATCAAAATACGGTTAATATCCAATGGCTTCTCAATAAAGTCATATGCTCCCTTTTTTATAGCCTCTATGGCCGTATCAATAGTGCCATGACCTGAAATCATAACCACAGGGGTATCAGGAGAGAACTCTTTAATGCGCTCCAACACCTCAATACCTTCCATTTTTGGCATTTTAATGTCACAAAATACCACGTCGGGCTTGTCGTTTTTTACGGCAACAATACCTTCCATGCCATTTTCTGCAAGGATTACATCATAGTTCTCAAACTGAAGAATATCTTTCATCGAGTTGCGAATGCTTCGCTCATCGTCAATTACCAAAACTTTCGTCATACTTTATATACAATTTTATGTCCAAAAGGAGTTAATGCCAATCCGGCCATTTTAAAATGTTGTAGTCCCCATGGAATACCAATAATGGTTACACACAAAAGAAGTCCGAAGAACAAATGTGTTAAAGCAATCCATATACCTCCAATAAATATCCAAACAATATTCATCAAGGTAGATAAACATCCGTGTGCTTCGGGTACATCGCATACCTCAGCGCCAAATGGCCATAGGGCCATAATGCCTAATTTCATGGTTTGTAAACCAAAGGGTATACCTATAATGGTTATAAACAGCAATAGCGATGAGAGAAAATACTCCATCGCTATTACAATTCCACCAAATAGTAACCATATAATGTTACCTAATATTTTCATAGAACTTATCTCTATATTAATCTTCTTGGTTTTGTTCTTCTAAGAAATCTTTACGGGCTCCCTCAAACAATTCATATTTTTGGAATTTACACTCCAGTGCTCCATTGTACATAGTGTGTTTTTCGGTAGCTTTAAGACCAATCTTTTTCATTGCATCGAAATTACTACTAATAATCCATGCAGAGTATCCGGTACAATCTTGTTTTAATTTATCGCCAATGACTTCGTAGAAATCTTCGATAAACGATTTTTCTAAACGCTCGCCGTAAGGAGGGTTCATTACAATAATACCCGGCTCATTCGCTAACTTTAAATCCTCGAAAGGACCACGTTTTACCTTAATAACGTTTTGTAAATTGGCGTTCTTAATGTTCAACTTGGCAATATCAAGACTGATTGGCGAAACATCCGAAGCATAGATTGCATGTTCAAATTCACGCTCATTCTCATCGTCATTATAGATTTCACTGAATAAATCAGCATCGAAATCAGCCCAGTGTTCAAAACCAAACGATTGACGGAAAATACCAGGAGCAATATTTTGCGCAATTAATGCAGCCTCGATAGGAATAGTTCCCGAACCACACATCGGATCGTAGAAATTACATTCCCCTTTCCATCCCGTACGTAAAATCATTGCTGCAGCAAGCACCTCGTTGATAGGAGCCGCATTAGTTTTGATACGATAACCACGTTTGTGTAGAGACTCGCCCGAGCTATCTAATGACACAGTACAAACATCGTTAGAGATGTGAATATCTATAACAACATTAGGATTTTTAGGATCTACTGACGGACGTTCACCGTAAATAGCTCTAAAGTGGTCAACGATAGCATCTTTAGCTTTTAGAGCCACATACATACTATTTTTATATAGCAAAGAGTTAGAAGTGGCATGTAGTGAGATTGTCTTATCTACAGAGAACAACTTCTCCCATTTGATATTCATGATGTTGTTATAAAGGTCCTCTTCACGTTTAATAGTGAATGAGGTAATAGGCATCAAAATATGCAAAGCGGTGCGCAAAGACATGTTGGCACGATACATTAATGCCTTGTCCCCCTCAAACAGTACTGCGCGATTTGCTATTCGGATATTTTGTGCACCTAATTCTTCCAACTCGGCAGCAAGAATATCTTCAATCCCTTTAAATGTTTTTGCAACTAACTCCATATAAATGTATTAAATAATTAAATTATTAATTTAGCCGTCAAGATATTAAGTTGTAGTTTTCAAAGTGTAAAAATACATAGTTCCCGTCAATTATAAAAATAATCTCTCTATAATCTTTTATTTTTGAGTAATAATAAGAAAATGATACCGGGAATAAAAACAAGTAACGCGGTGAAACGCAGCGCCCAAGCCAATGACATTGCATCGCAAAGCCATCCGATAAATGGAGCCATTGCGGCAAAGAATGAGCGGATAACCACGTTGCGTATGGACAGAACTGTGGCGCGCATCTCCGAATGTGTCTCGTTATTTATATATCCTTTAAGTATTGGTGTGGCAATTCCGCGTATTATGTAAAACAAAAATAAAATAACAAACACCCACGGAAGTGTCATGAAAAATGATGTACCAACATACAGTGCAACAACCGAGAACAGGATTACGCTAAAGGTTTTCCACTCTCCCCAACGGTCGTTTAGTGTATCTGAAAATAGTGCAGCTACTCCAACGGTAAAGTTAAGTCCTGTCCACACCACACCGTACATCTCTGTAGGCAATGCTATGTCAATAAATATGGGTTGAACAAACCAAGCCATTGTCAATGTGGCGCATCCTATAATTGCAGAAAACATAATATTGCAGCAAAGCTTTCGGTTCGAAACCAGCGAATAGCGCACAATGGAAAGAATGTTTCTTATTGGGTTCTCAATTTTATGGCATTCATAGTGATCTTTTATCATCATGGCTGCAGGAATTCCAATAAAAGCGACTCCTGCCTGGCAGTAAAAAGGCAGACGTAAAGAGTAGGCTGCTAAAAATCCGCTCAGTATCCCGGCGGTAGCCTCGGCAAAATTTCCAACCATAGTTACGCGCCCTTCATATTTTAAATAATCCTTAGGTCGGTTATAGTGTAGGGTAGAGTCATACAAAAGTGCCGAGTCGGCGCCTGATATTAAACTTTGCCCAATGCCAAGAAATATCTCTGCCAATATAAACGCCCATAAATCGCCCGAGAATGCATAAAACAGAAAACCTCCAAAGGACACAATCGCTCCAGTCACTAAACAGCGCTTACGTCCCCAAGCATCGGCTAAAAATCCCGTAGGGATATCCAGCATAACAAGTACAATGGAGTAAATACTTTTAAGTACAAAAATCTCTTGCAATGTTAAGCCATTCTGTTCATAAAACAAAACAATAATTGGCATGGTTAAACTAAACCATTTTGCAATTTTAATAAGGTATAAAGCTGTTATATTCTGTTTGAAACCCACTGCACATACATTTTAGTGGCAACAAAAGTACGTTTTACTATCTGTTATGGCAATTTTATAAAACAAAAAATGAGCTTTCGCCAAGCGAAAGCTCATTTTTGTATCATTGTTAGTTATGTTATTCTTTTACTAAGTTAAATCCAACCTCAACAGTTTTCGTTTTTTGTAGTAAAGAAGTAACAAGTGCTGTGATGTACTCCATTTGTGGATTTCCTTGCATCATAGCCGTAAACATTGTAGCGTATAACTTAATGGTTGTTGTATTTAAGTACACAGTAAGTTTATCATTCGTTTCAACGTAATCAAATGTAATTTGTGTAGGTGCACCGTTAGGAAGAGCAACTCCAAATTTCTCCATAATTCCAGCCAACGGAATAGTTAACGTTTTATCGTCCATTTTATATTCCAAAGCAAGTTCTGATGTTACACCATCTTTCACATAGGTAACATTCATCAGTGTTTCGGATTCAATCTCAATACCTTTAAAGTAGCTGCTCATTTTTTCGTGAGCCATGCCGGTAGCCATGCCAATAACTTGTTCATTGCTCATTTCGCCAAGATTAAATTCGGCAGCTAAATTGCCGGTGTAATCTAAGTTGATGTGCGGAGAGTTATAGTTCCATTTTCCACCAAATTTTACTAGTTCATCTTCATTTTCAGAGCATGAGTAAAAACTAACAGTACAGATAAGTAGAGCAAATAAGCCGGTTAAAAAATTCTTTTTCATAGGTCTTAATTTTTTTAAAGTTGTTATATGCAGTGCATCCATATTATGCAATATGTCTATTTAAGGATGCATCTCATAATCAATGTTGAGTTAAATATTCAAATAAATAGATGCTCCAAAACGTGCGGGAATACCGCTTTGTCCTGAATTTAGGTACTGTGGTAGTTTTCTACCAACAGGACTTTGGAACATGTAATTGTAAAAATGCTTATCTAAGATATTCTTACCCCACACATCAACTCCCCAATATTTCCCACTTAAAGATATATTAGCATTCCACAAAAAATAAGGATCTTGTTTCAAGGTGTTTGCCTCGTCAAAATATTGTTTGCCAAATCCGGTCACGTTAGTTCCAAATGTAGCTTGTTGTATACATTTATTATTTAGTTTCTTTACCCACATAACACCGCTGTTAAAAGTAAACTCAGGCGCCATGACAATACGGTTACCTACATAAGCTTCTGTTTCGTGGTGTGTATATTTAGCATTCGCATAGCCGGTAGAAAGTGTATACACTACCGATGGGATAAACTCCCAGTTAAGCTCCAACTCTGCACCAAAACTGCGGGCATCGCCGGCATTCTTAATGCTTGGCCCCATCATTCCCATAACAAATATTTGCTGATCTCTCCAATCGGCATAAAACAGAGCACCATTTAGAGAGTAGTTCTGCTTTTTGTTAAGGTATTTTGCACCAATTTCATAGTTCCACAAACTCTCTGCGTCATAACCCAAGTCGATAGATGTTGACGTCATGTCATTAGCAATGATATTGTATCCGCCGGCCTTGTAGCCTTTAGACACGGTAGCATAACTATTAAAACGGTTACTCCACTTTTTCTGAATAGAGAATTTAGGTAAAACCGATTTAAACGTCTTCTTCTCATCTTCATTATGTAGCGGTAAATAATCCTTTGCCGCCGTAAACTTAATCTCGTCGGTGTATTTAAGTTCACTCTGCTCATAGTCATAACGCAGTCCCACAATGGCACTAATGCCACCCGGTAGGTCATTAACAGTCATCTGTCCGTATGCTGCAGCACCATAGGTAAGTGTTTTATTAAAATACCTAGCACTATCCAGTGGCATTGGCAATAGATAAGCTTTATCCTTACCAAATCGGGCAATGTAATCGTTTTTTAAGTCCTTATAAAAACCAAATAATCCCATTGTCCATTCCACCTTCCCGGTAGCACATTGTGCTACAAACTCCTGTGTAAAGAGGTCTTGTTTGGACTCTTTGTGGTTATTAAATACATCCAGATAGGTAAAATCCGCATCCAAATCCTGATCGTCTTTACTAAAGGAGTAGGAGGTCATACTACTAACACTTGCATGATCAAATAATACTCGCACATTGGCATAGGAGGTTAACAAATCTCGTTTGTAATGCATTGGCATATTGTAGTTCACATCGTACGGATTAACGTTCAGTGAGTCAATAGCACCATAGGCATATCCTCCGTCATCGCTTTTATTGTAATTAACGCCAAACATCAGTTTAGTACGTTTTTTACTCACCACCTCGCCCTGATAGCGCATATCGTAACTCATGGACCCTGCACTTTTACTGCCATCAAAAAGATTTGTAATAAATCCGTCAGACTTATTATAAGCGCCTGCAAATTTATTATGCAATATCCCTTTAATTGGTAAATGCATTACCATATTGTAATTCTGTGTGTTAAAGCTGCTGTATCCTCCTTGTGCACGCAGGTTAAAGCTGCTTTTAGGACGTTCCGTAGCAATATTAATTAACCCATTAATACTATTACGTCCATAAAGCGTTGATTGTGGACCACGCAGAATCTCTACCTGACGGATGTCATATAGGTCAAACACAAACGCATTTTTATCAAAAATGGGCACTCCATCAACGTATAATCCCACAGGAGGTGTTCCGGAGCTGGTTCCAATACCGCGAATATATATCGGGGTAGAAAGTTTCATGCCACTTTCCTGCATGTAAAAATTAGGTGCTAGGCCGGACAATGTCCTTAAATCCACTCGGTTATCCTGTGGAAATTCGTCCTTGCCCACAACGCTTGCGGACACAGGGGTTGCAAAAGAACTAATATCTTTTTTCTCTGCCGTAATGGTAACCTCATTTAAGCGCTTTATTATAAAATAAGTGGAATCCTTACCGTAGGCCGAGGAATCCTGCGCATAGGTATAGCAATAACTTGCCACCATTAGCAGTGTTATTATAAATTTATGCATATTGAATACATGTAATGATATTTAACAAATAAACGCATGGTTGTATACACAACACAATAAGTTATGCTAAACGTGGGGGAGCCCTAAAAGGATACAGGTGAATAACCTCCGCAATATAACGCGAAGAAATGTAAGGATAATTAGATGTTGCTTTTTGTGTAACAAAACCACATAAACATTCCTCCTTTTCTAAGAGAGGTGCATGTGAGTTATTAGCAATTTCATTCGCATAAAAGCAAATCTCGTGTTCATTCTCTGCCGAGAATGAGGCTACCGAAGGGAATTCGGCAACGCGCATAGTTTCTCCTAGAGAGTCCTTGATAAACTCTCTTCCGGTCGATTGGCAACAAATCATTAATATTGCCGATAGAAGACCGTAAAATATCAGATGAGCCGATGGTCCTAAGAAAAACATAATACAAAAATATACATTTAATCTTTAAAACGAGTGTTAAAGCAAAAAAAAATGGTAGGTAAGTTGCTTTTTTCAAGCAACATAAATAACGAATGGAGGTTTCAATAAGAAAGTAAGAAGAATATGGCACTTCTGTGCGTACATATAATGAGTATTGTATACAATGGCTTACATACGTTATTCGTATGTAATTAAAAACACCGCGAATAAATATAACATCTATCCGCGGTGTCAAAACTATGAAAAAGTCTATGTACTGATATCTTAATATATTGGGATTAGGTAAATAAATCCAACCTCAGCTTGTTGCGGGTTGAAATTAGTAGCCCCAAACGCCTTTGCTTTGTCTGTAAAGGAAACATTACGTCCCATATAAGTTGCGTAAGCCTTGAAATCTGAGTTCTTCCATGGTTGGAACTCTAGGCCTGCATTATAATTAATAGTTGTACGGTAGTGGCCGGACGCTAAAGCAAATTGCTCTCCATCGGCATCCGTATAATCCGCCGTTTTTCCTACGCCGGCTGTTTCATAAGCTCCCTTAACAAATAGGTTTACTTGTGGACACACCTGGAAGTTTAAACGCGAAACAACGCTCGTATAACGTGTATCTAAAGCGCGAGTATTAAACCCGTTATCTCTTACAATCTCAGAAATCATTCCCATACGGTCTAATTGATCCTGAGAGTAGTTTACGTCCACATAGAAATTAAACTTATTGAAGTTAAACTGTGTACCTGCAACAAAGTAGTACCAGTTTTTATTTTGTGCTTCATGAAATACCGAAGCCGACCACAATGTTTGTATCTTATTGTCACAGAAACTTCCGGACCATTTTGCCACATAACCCAGTGGTGTTTTCGTTTGCTCAATAAACGAAGGTACTACACCAAACTCTTCCTCGAATGAACCAATACGTCCATCCACAATTTGGAAACGTAATTCCTGCGTAGGCGTTACATTATATAAAAAGCTAACCCCTGTATGGAAAGCCGGGATACACTCCATCAACGAACTGTATTGAAAAACATTAATAGGGTTGGCATCAAACTCGTAACCTCCAAAGTCAATTGCCTGACGTCCTAAATTCATTCCATACTTGTCATTGAAACGCAATGAAATCATAGCAAAATCAATTGAGCGTGGTAAATTATCAAACCATCCGGCGTTGTTTGCAACATTTAGTTTCTGTTGAAAACGGTAGGAAATGTTTTTAGTAATATCGCCTTTAATTGTTAAACGCAACTGATTCATTTTAAAACCATTCTCTCCGCGCTCACCAATATCGCCTGTATTAACAAAATAACTACCTTTTGTGTTGAGCAACATATTGAAAGCATCATTCTTTTTCTCTATCTTCGTCACTTGTTCAAATAACGATTTTTGTTCCTCTTCCGCACTTTGCGCTTTTCCTGAAAAGACAATGAAGCCTAACAGGAGTAATAATAGTACTCTTTTCATAACATTGGTATTAGATATTATTTAGCAGCATCACTCACCCACACAACAACAATATCACTGTTGTTTATTCATTTTGGGAATGATATAAATTTCATTGAACAAAAATACGCAATGCCAAGTTGTCTTATCTCTAATAAATGATAATAATACTAAACAGTTTTTTTAAATAAACCATTATTATAAGTTCACTACAATATGTGTGATATTGATACTCTATTTTTGGAATTTGAGCCAATATTTAAAAACATTAAGTAAACTATTATCAAAATATTATCTTAAAGTAGAAAAGAATCCCTTATTATTCTTGCGGAAATGATTTACTTTGTAAAAAATTATACTTAATTTAGTCGCCAAACTGTAAAGAATGAAGGTGTGTTGTGAAACTTTCTTTAATTGTTATGCCATTTTAAAGAGATAAATGCTTAGAATAAGTCATGTTTTGTGTATAACGTTGCGTCTATGCTAAAAGTCTTCAACATTACTGTAAATTCTGCGAACTATTTGTTCCATATCGGTAGGAGAGTACATATAAGGTAAACACCCTATAGCAGTAACCTTTTCCTATTTGGGTGCAAAATAGAGGAACGTTTTATGTGCGAATAAAATTTATTAAACAACAATAAACGGAAGGGAGCGTCTCATAAAGGCGTTTCTTTGAACTAAACACTTATTAATTATGCGAAAAATCACCTTAGGATTACTATTGTGTAGTATGGCGATGCAAGGATTTGCTGCTCGTCCGCCACTTGAAGGGTTCCGTTACGGTGCTTATCACGCTCCAAGCGGGAAGGAGTGGGAATCACCAGAGGATCTGTCGTTAAACAAAGAACAACCGCGTGCATGGTTTCACACTTTTGAGAGTGTAGAAGCAGCGCGTAAAGTATTGCCGGAAAACAGCAAATACTGGATGTCATTAAATGGCGACTGGCGTTTTAACTGGGTACCAAACCCTGATGAGCGTCCAATGGACTTTTATAAAACAGACTATAACGATTCCGACTGGGATATGATCCCTGTTCCGTCAAACTGGAACATCTACGGAATTCAAAAAGATGGTTCCTTAAAATATGGGGTACCTATCTACGTTAATCAGCCGGTAATCTTCCAACATAAAGTGGCAGTAGATGACTGGAAAGGTGGCGTTATGCGCGAGCCTCAAAAACATTGGACCACTTACAAACATCGTAACGAGGTAGGTTCTTACCGCCGCGAGTTCGAGGTACCACAAGATTGGGACGGACGCGAAGTATTTATCAACTTTGATGGAGTTGACTCATTCTTCTATTTATGGATTAACGGACAGTACGTAGGTTTCTCTAAAAACTCACGTAACGCTGCACGTTTCAATATTACCAAATACTTACGTAAAGGGAAAAACGTAATTGCTGCCGAGGTATATCGTAGTTCGGACGCATCGTTCCTTGAAGCGCAGGATATGTTCCGCCTACCGGGAATTTTCCGTACCGTGTCGTTAACATCAACGCCTAAAGTACACATCAACGACTTTATTGTTAAGCCCGATTTGTGTAGCAACTACACAGACGGAACCCTTCATATCGATGCGGATATCCGTAACCTTGACAAAAAAGCTGCAAAAGGATACAACGTAGTTTACACATTGTTTGAAAACAAATTGTACTCGGACGAGACTTCTGCACAACCTGTAGCATCGGTAACTACACCTGTAGCTACTGTTGAAAAAGGTGAGATTGTTGAGGCAAACAAAATTGATCTTAACGTAAAAGCGCCTAAATTATGGTCGGCAGAGAAGCCATACCGTTACACATTGGTAGCTGAGTTAAAAGATAAAAAAGGAAAAACTATCGAAACGGTATCAACTATCGTTGGTTTCCGCGAAGTAGAAATTAAACAAACACCGGCATCTGAGGATGAATTTGGTTTAGCAGGACGTTATTACTACATTAATGGTATGCCTGTTAAATTAAAAGGTGTAAACCGTCATGAGTCAAATCCTGCTACGGGACACGTAATCTCTCGTGAAACGATGGAAGAGGAGATCATGTTAATGAAACGCGGTAACATCAACCACGTTCGTAACTCTCACTATCCGGACGATCCGTATTGGTATTTCCTATGCGACAAGTACGGTATCTACTTAGAGGACGAAGCGAATATTGAATCTCACCAATACTACTACGGAGCAGCATCTTTATCTCACCCTGTAGAGTGGCGTAAAGCGCACGTTGCACGTGTAATGGAAATGGCGCACAGCACCATCAACAACCCATCGGTAGTTATCTGGTCATTAGGAAACGAGGCAGGTCCGGGACAAAACTTCGTAGCTGCTTACGATTCATTGAAAAAACTAGACACTACACGTCCGGTACAATATGAGCGTAACAACGACATCGTAGACATGGGATCAAACCAATACCCATCTATCGGATGGATGCGTGGAGCCGTAAAAGGAACTTACAACATCAAATATCCTTTCCACGTTTCGGAATATGCGCACTCAATGGGTAACGCATGTGGTAACTTAAAAGACTACTGGGATGCTATCGAGTCAACAAACTTCTTCTGTGGTGGAGCAATTTGGGACTGGGTTGACCAATCTATGTATTACTATGACAAAGAAACCGGAGAGCGTTTCCAAGCTTACGGTGGTGACTTTGGCGACACTCCAAACGATGGTCAGTTTGTAATGAACGGTATCGTATTTGGCGACCTAGAGCCAAAACCACAATACTTTGAAGTGAAAAAAGTATACCAACACATCGGTGTAGACGCTGTAGACGTTGCAAAAGGAAAATTCGAAGTATTCAACAAATACTACTTCAAAGACCTTAGCGACTATAAAATCCTATGGGCTCTATATGAAAACGGTAAAGAAATCAAAAACGGATATGTAAACACACCGGCATTGGCAGCGCGTAAAAAAGCAGTTATCGAACTTCCATATGCAGGCACAACGTTACGTCCGGATGCAGAATACTTTGTAAAAGTACAATTCGTTCTTGCAAACAACGAACCATGGGCTAAACAAAGCTATCCTGCTGCCGAGGAGCAATTCCTACTGCAAGCAGTAAACGCTAAACCGGCAATCAGCCAAGTAGCTAAAGGTGGTAAAATAACCATCTCTCCTGTAAAAGAAAACGCAGAAATGCGTACAATCAAAGGTGATAACTTCGTTGCCACTTTTGATATGACTCAAGGAACATTAAACAACCTTGTATACAACGGACAACCCGTATTTGTTGAAGGCAAAGGACCTGAATTAAGTGCTATCCGCGCCTTTACAAACAACGACAACTGGTGCTACTCTCCTTGGTTTGACCATGGATTACACAACCTTCGTCATAAAGCGTTAAACAGCAATGTAATCACTAAAAAAGACGGTACTATTGTACTTGCTTTCACAGTTGAGTCACAAGCGCCAAACGCAGGTAAAATTGAAGGCGGAACATCATCAGGTAAAAACCGTGTAGTAGAATTAACAGATCGTCCATTCGGACCAAACGATTTTAAATTCACTACAAACCAAATCTGGACTGTTTACCCTGACGGATCAATCGAATTACAATCAAGCATCACTTCAAACCGTCCAAGCGTAGTATTACCACGTCTAGGATACTTAATGCAAGTGCCACAAGCTTACAACAACTTCACATACTACGGACGCGGACCGGTAGACAACTACAACGACCGTAAGAGCGGACAGTTCATCGAGCAGTTCACAACCGAAGTAAAAGATGAGTTTGTAAACTTCCCTAAACCGCAACAAATGGCTAACCACGAAGACACGCGTTGGGCAGCATTAACAAACAACGCGGGTACAGGTGTAGTATTTGCAGGTACTAGCCCAATGGCTGTATCGGCACTTCCATACTCTGCAATGGACTTAATCCTTGCTAGTCATCCGCACAAATTGCCAAAAGCCGGCGCTACCTACCTACACTTAGATGCAGGTGTAACCGGTCTAGGAGGTAACAGTTGTGGACAAGGCGGACCGCTTGTTGAGGACCGTGTACTTGCTGAAAATCATAACATGGGCTTCATCATTCGTCCTGCATCGGCAAACCTTGCCGAAACGGCTAACGTAGCAGCAGCGGGTGCAATGCCATTGGCAATTACTCGTTCTCGTGCAGGTGTTGTTGAACTAACTTCTGCCAGACAAGGTGCTGAAATCATGTACACTGTTGGTAAAGGAAAAGCGCAAAAATATACGCAATCAATTCCTCTACGTGATGGTGGAAAAGTAACTGCATGGTTCAAAGACAGCCCGGAACTTAAAACAGAGATGAACTTCGAAAAGATTGAAACAATCCAAACAGAAGTAATCTATGCAAGTAGCCAAGAGGCTGGCGATGGCGACGCTAAAAACTTAACCGACAACGATCCTAACACAATATGGCACACCATGTACTCGGTAACTGTAGCTAAACACCCTCACTGGGTTGATCTAGACGCAGGCGATGTACGTACCATCAAAGGATTCAGCTACCTTCCACGCCAAAACGGTGGAAACGGTAACGTTAAGGACTACTCAATCCACGTAAGTATGGATGGTAAAGAGTGGGGCAAACCGGTAATCAAAGCACAGTTTGCTAACAACACAAAAGAAAAAGTGGTACACTTCAAAACTCCTGTAAAAGGACGTTACGTACGTTTCACCGCACTTAGCGAGCAAAACGGACAAGACTACGCTTCTGGAGCAGAAATAACCATCATAGCCGAGTAATTTACACGGACATGAGAATACAGACACCGGCCGTTCCCTTGGGGAGCGGCCGGTGTTCTTTTTTAGAGCGTGCGCATTGAATGGACGCACTTATAATTTTATGTGAATTGAATACCGATTGCTATTCATCTATTTTCCTCAACGTGCGCTAACCAACCTAAATGGATTTTCTCCCCTTGGCAAGAGGAAAGTCCGACAGGGCAGAAGGGAGTAAACTCCCTAAAGACAAAACGTCAAACCACCTCCCTATACCGTGAATCCGAACTTTTTCCATTCCCTTCGTCATAACCATAGGTATAAATCTCAATCTGTTCCCTGCTGTATCCCTCCGGCAATGGAACTCGCGTAACACCTCCACAACTCACAGTGTGCAGTGCAACCGTCCTATAACCCAATCTTTCATTATCCAATAACAGTGCATAGAGGCGTACATCTCCATCCGTGCCGTAAAGTGTATAGGAGGGAGGCAACTGATTAAAAACATAACAATGCTCGGTCTCATCCCACACCACCTCGGGGTGTAGCACACGTAGACTACCTCTGCTCACCAACAGGCGTGCATAATCAATAGTCACATTGCCCTCCTCGTTCACACGGATAGCCTCCATGTTCGCTCCCGTAAATGCCGATACTGCTGTCGATGTCGTAGCTCCAAAACTGTGCTTAATCACCGGTAGTAAACGGCCACCCAATGTCGCCGCTGTCTTGAAACGAGTGCGCTGTTCCTGCTGACGCTCCGAACGCGGATTACGTATCCGCAAAGGCATGGCACGTACCACCATGCTGTCTCCGTTTTTATAAATTACCATATTCCCCAACCGATTCTTAATCGATCCCAGAGGAGTGGAGAGTAAAGCCATAAACCAAATGAATTAAATTAAGGATTAATCTGTAACGGCACATAGACCGAATTACTACAATTACTGTCGTCCTTCAACGCTCTGAACGAATACATGCTCGTGTGCTGCGGCTCAAAATCGTGCGGAAACGCCACCGTTACCCGCTCTGTATTCTGTGGCCATGTAAAACGCTCCACCGCCACACGTGGCATCTGCGGATCGTGAAACACCACTACGCAATCCTCCCTACCACCGGCGCTTTGTCCCGGCGGTAAATGCAACTCCACCGCTCGCTTGTCCGCAACATACTGCCCTTGCAACGGCCACACCGTCATCTCCCCACGCGCACACATCAACGCCCCCGCGCCAAGCGTGCACGCCATGCTCTGCTCATCCACCTCCACACGCCCGATATTATCTCGGATAAACGCATTGTAAAAAAAGCAATTGGCACCGCCTCGGCTGTAACCACTGCGTAGCACCGGCATAAAAGCCTGCGCCAAATCCGCAACATAACGCATCCGTGCCCGCTGCACAAGCTGACGCGGCGAATTGGGTTGCTTCACTCGCTGGGGAGCCCTACGCATCCGTTGCTGCCCATTCACGGTATAAAAAATCCACTCACCGGCCTTGCCGCTCATTGTGGAAAGGGTAGAACTACTTTTACTCATACGTTTCTATGTAATTAAGAAGAAATTGTTTAGTTATTTTTACTTAAAGTGTGAAAAAAGGTTACATTTTCACCCAACTATTTTCAAAACCCCTCGTAAAAAGTTTTCTTACCCGTTACGCGTATAGGTTAAATACGCGTAACACTTTTTTAGGTCTAAAAATCGCTTCAACCCGCTAAAATCAAGCGTTTTTCACCTCTATCAATCCTCGTTTTTGTTACGTTTTTCTCCATTTTAGCACGATTTTGCGTAACGCCCCAACCCACCTATCCGCCTGTGCCACTCATCCTTGCCACCCATTCCCCGTGGCCGGCCCTCCATATCCCAATATCCCCTTTTACCTTCCGCATTGATCACCCTCTGTCTGCTCCCTGGTCGCTCTCCGGTCTCCCCCTGTCAAATAGGCATCAACTCCGCATCAAGTTCGTGTTATATTCGAGTCTATAGACTCGAATATAACACGAACTTGATGCGAACTTAATACGGACTTGATAGAGAGCAACCGGAGAGAGACCAGAGCGCAAGCAGGGGGAGGGGCAAAGGAGGATAAGTGTCTATCTCAGAGAGAGCATAACTTTGTTCGAACAATTCAACTTATTGCGCGAAAAGTTTTTATTTTGGAAGAGATTGATATATTAGCTACATTTGTATATACTATAATACAATTATTTGGTTAAAATAGTAATAGGCTATCTATACAAGGCAAATAAGCTACTAAGTTTAAACTAAATAAGAAATAACTGAATAAAATAAGATGGATTTAGATGACATTATGCAACATATAATTCAGTTTACCACTGATAGAGATTGGGATCAATTCCATAACGGCAAAGATCTTGCTTTGGCGCTTTCTATAGAAGCAGCAGAACTAAATGAAGCATTTTTATGGAAGAATGCAGAAGATGTAGAACGCGAAAAGGTAAAGGAAGAATTAGCAGATATATTGAATTATGCGTTTCTCATAGCACATAAATATAATTTGGATATTAAAGACATAATATTGACCAAGTTGGAAAAGAACGCAGAAAAATATCCAATAGTTAAAGCAAAAGGTACGGCAAAAAAATATAATGAATTATGATTATATATCAATCTTCAAAAATTGAATTTGTTGATGACGTTAAAAGTAATCGGATAGCTGATGGTATTGACCGCGCATTTGTAGCACATTTAGGTAGACATACTTCGCCTAATGAGATTAATTCTTGGAGAAATTCTATGATGTTTATGTCAAATGTTATAGATATATCGTCAATACCTAATGATGCTGGAATCGCTATTGAATATCAAATACCATTAACATCTAAACGTATAGACTTTATTATTTCCGGTTTAGACGAGGAGAAGAAAAAGAATGTAATTATAATAGAACTGAAGCAATGGGAAAGGGCTACTCTCACAAATAAGCCGGGCATAATAACCACACGCTTCCAGCATGGTGAACATGAAACAGCGCATCCATCTTATCAAGCTTGGTCATACGCCTATATGTTGAATAACTACAATGAAACTGTCGAGGCTCAGAATATTTTAATTTCCCCTTGTGCCTATTTACATAATTACAAGTCTGATTCAATTATAGATCATAGTTTCTATCAAGAATATATTGAAAAGGCTCCACTATTTCTTAAATATGATACGCAGAAATTGCAGAATTTCATACAAAATCATATTAAGTATGGGGACAAGGACGATATTGTTTGGTTAATTGATAATGGCAGACTCAGACCTTCTAAGCAATTAAGTGATGCACTTTGTTCTATGTTGAAAGGGAAGCAAGAATTTCTACTTCTCGATGATCAGAAAATTGTATATGAAACAGCTTTAGATTTGGAACGGAAATCGAGAGAAGGTAAGAAACATGTTCTTATAATTGAGGGAGGTCCGGGTACTGGTAAAACTGTTGTTGCAATAAACTTACTCGTAGAACTGACAAAAAATGGACGTACAGCACAATATGTGTCGAAGAATGCCGCCCCTAGGGATGTGTACACCGCAAAACTAAGCGAAAGCTACAAGAAAGGATTTATACATAATCTTTTTGTTGGTAGCGGAAGCTTTATAGATATGCAAGAGAACACTCTAGATGCTTTGATTGTTGACGAAGCACACCGGTTAAATTTTAAGAGTGGTTTATACGGTAACCTAGGCGAGAATCAGATTAAGGAAATTATTAGGGCTTCTAAGTTTTCTGTTTTTTTTGTAGATGATAGACAGAAGATACATATTAAAGATATAGGCTCTAAGAACGCTATAAAGAAATATGCAGAGGAATGTGGAGCAGTTGTACACTTTTGTAAACTTAGTTCTCAATTTCGATGTAACGGCTCAGAGGGATATCTTAATTGGCTAGATAACACATTACAAATTCAAGAAACTGCTAATATACGTCTTTCTCAGGAAGACTATGACTTTAGAATCTTTAATGACCCCAATGAGTTGTTTGATGCCATTTTAGAAAAGAATAGAAAAAATAATAAATCCAGAGTTGTAGCAGGGTATTGTTGGGACTGGAAAAGCAAAAAGGACTCGAATGCGTATGACATTATAATACCAAGTTTCTCTTTTCAGAAAAGATGGAATTTAAGTTCTGATAAGAATCTATGGATTATAGGACCTGAGTCTGTTAATGAGATTGGATGTATACATACGTGTCAGGGACTTGAAATGGATTATGTAGGAGTAATAGTGGGGAATGACTTACGTTACGAAGATGCTAAAGTAATTACAGATATTAAGGCTCGTTCACGAAATGATCAATCGGTAAAGGGATTTGGTTCCTTATTAAAGACGCAAACTGAACAGACATTACATCATATTGATGAGATTATCAAAAATACATACCGCACACTAATGACAAGAGGTATGAAGGGATGTTATGTATACTTCTGTGATCCTGCTTTGGCACAATATTTTCAAAACCGATTAATACCGCTTCAAGAGCAAGTGAGTGAGATTATTGAAGAGGGTATCAGAATAGAGCCAGAGGTAGATTCACATGTTAAGTATATTGATTTTCTCCCGGTGTATTCTATTAAAGCCGCCTGCGGTTACTTTGGAGAAGGGGAAGATGTCGAGGAGCGTGGTTGGGTAAAAGTAGAAGGTATGGGCAGATTAAATAGAAACATGTATGTCGTAGAGGCTGTAGGCCATTCAATGGAACCTATAATTAATGATAGAGATCTATGTGTCTTTAGAGCGAATCCTGCGGGCAGTAGACAAGGAAAAATTGTATTAACACAGCATCGTAATTTTTATGATGTAGATAACTCAGGAGGGTACTCTATAAAAATATATACTAGCAAAAAGAGAATTAATGAGTTTGGAGAATGGGAACATGATGAGATTATTCTTGAACCTAAAAACAAAGATTATACTGCGATAGTTATCGATGAAGATGATAGTGATGATTTTCGAGTTGTTGGTGAGTTTATAGGAGTTATAAAGTAGTGTTGACATTACTTACAGTGTTTTAAGGCGTGAGTATGCAAGCTTGAACGGAACGGAGCTCAATAGCATACAGTCTAGAATGAGCCCATTAAACCCGTAAGATTTAACTAAAAAGCAAAGTGTATTTTTATTCAAGGAGCGTAAGGTACAGACTCATTGGGATGATGAGTAGGAGAAATGTTTTTTCTCTATTGTTGATGTTATCGGGATATTGACCGATAGTCCTAATCCACGGAAATATTGGAATGTACTTAAACACAACTAAAGAAGGAAGCGAGTTGACTACAAATTGTAGTCAACGGAGAAGCATGCATCAGATAGGTATGATATCCACAGAATTAGCACAGCGGCTAAATGTAGACACTGAAAGGGCTTTAGAGTTGTTTTATGAAAGTGATACCTGTGCAGATTTGTATGATAAGAGTACAGGACTTTATTTATATGGGAATTTGTATATAGTTGATGAGTTCCTGAGAGAAATGGAGTATTCTTCAGGAAGGTAACCAATAACAATGAGCTTGAAGATAGGTATATTGCGAAAATTATGGAAATATTTGACCATAAAGAGAATGTGGAACATATCGAAATATCGGTAGAAGACAAGTAGATAGCAGATAACGACTACAACCTTTCGGTTAGCTCGTACGTGGAGGCGAAAGGTAATCACGAGGTGATTGATATTAAGTAACTAAATGCGAAGGTAGGCGAATGGTGAAGAAGATGGATGCCCTACGCGTTAGTATTGATGCTATTATAAACGAGATTGAGGGGTAGGCGATGAACAATGAATTGAAATTTCTGATATACAGTATGCCCGAGCACGATGTGTTGGTAAGTACCTTCATTAAAGACGAAACTGTCTGATTTACGCAAAAAGCTATGGCGGCGTTGTTTGATTGTTCGAGCGACAACATTTCGTTGTACTTGAAAAACATCTTTGCCGATGGAGAACTTGATAAAGATTAAGTTACCGAGAAAATCTCGGCAACTGCTGCTGATGGTAAAAATTACTTGACTCAGTTCTATAACCTCAATGCCATCATTTCGGTGGGCTACCGGGTGAACTCTCGCAATGCTACCAACTTTAGAATTTGGCCTACCGGGATATTAAAAGAGTATATGAGCAAAGGCTTTGTGATGGACGATGAACGTTTGAAACAAGGCAATACTACTTTTGGGAAAGACTACTTTAAGGAGCTTTTAGAGCAAGTTCGTTCTATTTATGCCAGTGAGCGAAGAATATGGCTACAAATCACCAACTATCTGGAATTTCCGGATAGTTGAAACCGAGGGGTGCAGAGAGGTAAATAGTGAGCTTATTCATTACAATCTCTAAATGATTGTTTCAGTTGGTTTTAACTTAACGCGGATTGGTAACGGTGAAGAAAATAGATGCCCTACGCATTATTCTTAATGCCATTATAAATGAGATTGAGGATTAGACGATGAAAAATGACGTTTCTGATATACAGTGACCACGAACACGATGTGTCGGTAAGTACATTAGTCAAAGACGAAACTGTTTGGCTCATACAAAAGTCTATGGCATTGTTATTTGAGTGGAAGTTCCAGCCACTAGCAAACATCTTTCTAATATCTATGCCAAAGGCGAACTGCAAGGCTTGCAACTGTTTCCAAAATGGAAATAGTTCAAACAGAAGGTAGCACGGGCGTAAATCGTATGGTCGATTCGTATAACCTTATACCATTATCTCGGTAGGATATCGGGTAAACTCTTGCAAGGCTACCAACTTCCGTATTTGGGCGATTGCGGTACTAAAAGAGTATATGGCCAAAGGCTTTGTGATGGACGATGAACGTTTGAAACAAGGCAAAACGACTTTTGGGAAAGATTACTTTAAGGAGCTTTTAGAGCAAGTCCGTTCTATTCGTGCCAGTGAGCGAAGGATATGACTACAAATCACCAACTATCCGGAAATTCCGGATAGTTCAGGGGGTTCCAGAGAGGTAAATCGTGAGCTTATTCACTACAACCTCCAAATGATTGTTTCAGTTGGTTTTAATGTTAATAGCGAGCGGGTTTCGTAAGTGGGCAAATGTAATGGTCAAAGATTATCTGATACAAGGTTGGGGCATGGACGAAGAACGCCTTGCAACGAAACGCGAAGGTTGGTGAATGGTGAAGCTGATAGATGCCCTACACGTTAGTATTATGTTATATACCAAACGTTAGATGTTGTAAGGGATGGTACCAATAAACCGTCATAGGCAATACAGCAAGAGTAGCTGTGTTGCCTATGACGGTTTATTGGTACAGGGCGAGCGTGTTAGGCTACCTGCTGCTGACTCTCTTCGGCGTTGATGGTAGCCTCTTTTTTGGTAGTGGCAACTTTGCCTAGCCATCCGTATAGAACGGTGATAAGTGGGCTAAGAATACAGAAGAAAGCGTATGGTGCGTAGGTCATTGTAGCTACGTTAAGTATGGTGGCTTGAGTGGCTCCGCAGGTGTTCCATGGTACAAGTACGCTTGTTACTGTGATGGAGTCCTCGAGCGTACGGCCTAATACTTGTGGTGCTAGTCCTTGGCGTTTGTATGATGGGGCGAACATTTTACCGGCGATAACTATAGATAAATACTGATCGCTTGCCGTAGTGTTAAGGAATAATCCCGATAGTGTAGTAGTTGTGATAAGCGAACCACGACTTTTGATGTGCTGAATGGCCGATTGGGTAATTCGGCTTAAAAAGCCACCTGCCTCCATTATTCCACCAAATATCATAGCAGTCATGATAAACCATACGGTGTTAAGCATTCCACTCATACCGTAGGTGGTAAGGAGTTTGTTTACGGCTTCGTGTCCGGTTTCTATGTTGTTCTCGGTGTATAGAGCGCGGGATATGATGTCATAGCCTGTTTTTAGCGTTAAGTTACCTTGGCTTAATTGTTCCAATACACCTTGTTGCGCAACTACAATGGCAATTACGGCTGCTACAGTCCCCATAAATAGTACGGGAATAGGTGGTACTTTTTTTGCGATAAGAACGATTACCAATAAAGGAATGATAAATAGGAAAGGGGTGATGTTAAAGGTTTGCGCCAGTACATCCTGCATTTGTCCTACGGACGATGCCTCATTGCCTTGCGAGGTGGTAAATGTTAGTATGGTGAATATGATTAATGTAATAACAATGGATGGAACCGTTGTTTTCATTAAATATTTGATGTGCGTAAACAGGTTGGTTTCACTTACGGCTGCCGATAGGTTCGTGGTATCCGATAGTGGCGATACTTTGTCGCCAAAGTAGGCTCCGGAGATAATAGCACCTGCTACCATGCCGGTACTGAAGCCCAATGTTTGTCCAATTCCCAACAAGGCGACACCGATGGTTGCCACCGTTGACCATGAACTACCTATGGATACGGAAACAATGGCGCATATAATAACGGTTGCCGGCAAGAAATAGTCGGGCTTTAGGATATCCAGTCCGTAGTATATCATGGATGGTATTACACCGCTAAGCATCCAGCTCCCGGCAAGCATTCCGATCATGAAAAGAATGATGATGGCGGGCATGGTTGTGCTAACGGATTGTACAATTTTGTCCATCATAACTTCCCATTTATATCCGTTCTTTATGGCAATGGCTATTGCAATGGCACTTGCTACTAAAAGTGCAAGTTGGTTAGCTCCACCAAGAGTGTCGCCGCCAATCCATAGTACATTGACCATGATGAGTAGGATTAATATCACTACAGGAAGAAACGATTGAAATAGGGGTGGTACACGCTGCATATATTTATTGTTTTAATAGGTTACAAACACATTACAAAAATAGCCTATCCATGTTATATGGCTAGTTAAAGAGTATTATAGTTTCACACAATAACAAATTACACACACATTGTATATTTTATAACAGTATTGCTTGTGATGTTTATATTTTACTGTTTTGTGTATATTATAGCACTAATAGAGCATAAAAATATACGCTCATTGTTAAACAATGCGGAGAGAAGTAATGTAGAAGTAAGTTAATTTTAGTGTATTTTAAAGAAAGCAATCTCTAAATTAAATCATCATATCCCTTGCGACGGGATATTTTGCGTTACTTTTGTAGGTATATACACAAAGATAAGCATAAAGTACGGAAGTGAATCAGATTATAGACCTAAAAAATATTAACGACTTTATTGTCAAGGAGCTGCGCGAGTCACAGTCCAAGATTGAACAGTTGTGGGCTCGCGATGTGGTAGAGCGTGTAAAAGCGCGTAAAGCTATTGAACGTGTTCGCTTTTCGGAGTTGTTTACAGTGGCCGATTATGATGATTGTTATTTTGCGCGAGCTTTTGTTCACGAAAATGTGTCGGACTTTAAGGAGGGAGAGAGTGTACGTATACACGATGGGAATCCGCGCAATTATGTGGCGCGAGGACAAATATACAGTATAGATTATAGCGGTGACATTATAATAGGTTTTAGCAGTTACGAGCTGCGTAACGCGCAACGACTTGATGCAATGAGCTATTATATTATGGATAAGGATGTGATGAACATGCAGAAGATTTACGATGCGGCTTTGTTCCGGATGCAGGAGTCGCCACAGCGTTCACAGTTTCTCTCTATGTTAAATGCCGAACATAGACCTGTATTCACAGCGTTACCTGTCCCCATGCGGGAATATCTGGACAAACATGGCGATATGCTTAACGCGTCCCAAAGGGAAGCTGTGGAGCGCGCTGTGACCACGCAAAGCTATCATCTGATACAAGGACCTCCCGGCACAGGGAAGACGCATATCCTGGCGCTTATAGCCATATTGCTGGCGCAAGTAAAAGGGGAGAGGGTGTTGATTACTGCTCCTACGCATTTAGCCATAAACAATGCGTTGGCTAAGTGTGCGGCGTTGGGATTTCCGTTAGATAAGATTTCAAAGGTGGGACAGCGTTACAATCGGGAGGGATTAAAAGGTCGCTTTGGCGAGATAAAATCGCAAGAGCGTATCTCTGCGCTTGAGTTTTTTATTAATGAGGGCAAGATTATGGGCATAAGCCCATTCCATTTGCATACTTCACGTGCCAAGAATACCGAATTTGATACAGTGATTATTGATGAAGCCGGACAGATGAACTGTGCCGTGGCGATGATGGCTATGGGATGCGCTAAACGCTACATCCTGGTGGGCGATCATAAGCAGATGGCACCGATATATGCTACGGATGAGCATCCGGAAGCGCTATTGAAATCGGTGTTTGAGTTGCTTTACCGTCAAGGGGGTGCCACCATGCTGGATATTACTTATAGGATGAATGAGGTTGTTGCCGACTTCTCCTCGCGTGAGTTCTATGGCGGCAGACTGAAACCGTTTTCTAAGCATATTAATAGGCGATTGGCAACACCTTCTGAATTACCTATGCATCTGCGTGGCGAGGAACCGGTGGTCTATATCCCAATGGAGCATACCGGATGTACCGTTTGTGCTCCGCCCGAAGCGGAATGTATTGTAAAGATGATAGACCAATTGATAAATGAGGGCCACTTACCGGCAAATGAGATTGCAGTGGTTGCTCCATTTAAGGCACAGGGACGCTTAATAAAATCCATCTTGGTGCACACATTAGGTAAGGATATAAGTAAAGAGGTTGTGGTGGATACCGTGGAGCGAATGCAAGGGCAGGAGCGAGAGGTTATTATTGTCTCTATGGTGAGCAGTAAGCCGGAGTTTGTGCAGGAAATTGCCGATTTCTATTTCCAACCCAATCGTCTCAACGTAGCTATTACCCGAGCTAAGAATAAGCTGATTGTTGTGGGAAGTAGAGCTATTACCGGATTACATTCCGAGGACGAAAAGATAGATGCCCATATGCGTGTTTACGACCGCTTTTTTGAGGCATGCAAAAAAATAGAGCGAATCGACTGATTCGCTCTATTTTTTTATAGCTAGCAATGCTTATTTCTTAGCAGCTGCGCGGATAATTGCCATAAAGTCTTCTGCATTTAAAGAAGCTCCACCAATTAAACCACCATCTACGTCTGGATTAGCGAATAATTCGTCAGCGTTTTTCGCGTTACAGCTTCCTCCGTAAAGGATAGCCATTTTGTCTGCCGCGTCTTTACCGTATTTTCCGGCAATAACTGAACGGATATAAGCGTGGATTTCTTGTGCTTGCTCAGCAGTAGCAGTTTTACCTGTTCCAATAGCCCAAACCGGTTCGTAAGCGATAACGATATTTGCCAATTGCTCTTCAGTAAGGTTGAATAAACCGTTCTCTAATTGAGATTTAACAACATCAAAATGACGTCCTTCTTCTCTTTCTTCAAGAACTTCACCGATACAGAAAATAACAGTTAATTTGTTTGCTAATGCCAATGCCACTTTCTCAACAAGGATAGCATCCGTTTCTCCGTAGTAGCTTCTTCTTTCAGAGTGACCAAGAATTACGTGGTTAGCACCTGTAGAAGCAATCATAGCAGCAGAGATCTCACCTGTGTAAGCACCTGAAGCGTGGTTAGCACAGTTTTGCGCAGAAACATTGATTTTACCACTTACAACTTCTTTAACAGCATTTAAATGGATGAATGGAGTACCGATAACGATAGTTACGTTCTCTGTGTTTTCATTTAATACTTTTTCGTTTAATTCTTTTGCAAGTGCAATACCTTCTTGTAAAGTATTGTTCATTTTCCAGTTTCCTGCAACAATTTTTTTTCTCATGGTAATTATTGTTTTTAGTGTTTAAAATCGTCTTGTTCGTCTTGTAACTCTTGTGCCACAAAGGTAAGCAACAAGAAGTAGAATAAAGATAAAAATACCCGATATTATACGGTAGTTTATATTACTACGTTGCGTTTCCAGTATATTTTGGCTTAAAAGCGACTCGCTCTCCATCCATTGTGGGGTAGGCAAGTTATTTATGCTCCATTTGTTTATAATTACGCCGTCCTTAATAAGCAGTAAACCGGGATTGGAACGTACCATAGTTTTTAGCTCGGTCTCGTCCATAGTTCCTACTTCCGCTTGTATTTCATTGTCATAAATAAACTCAGATGCCGTTTCGGCCGATGTTGCTGTCAGGAAATAGAGTTTATGCCCATTATTATTGATAGCCTCAGCCAATACTTTAATGTTTGCCATTTTACCAACGGTGTCCATTTGTAACATGTTTGGAGAGGTAAGCAGAAAGCTGTATCCGTTGTCCTGAGCTATAAATGATGAGATATCGCCAAGCTCTGCACTTTCAACATAAAAGTTAGTTTGCGAAAAGCTGTTTTGTTTGCGTTCCTGCATCACGCTTTCGGTATCCACAAACTCCCAGTTAAGCGTATCTTGCCATGGGTAATTGTCCTCAGTGAATTTAACAACATCGTTGGTCTGCTTATTGCGATATTTTAAAATAACCTGTTCTTCCATTCCGCCAACAGTGTTACGTGCTTGTAAATGTGCGCCAACATGGTAAGGACGGAAGTCCAAAATAGGCAAATAACGGTAACAATATCCTTGTAGTGCCACGGCTCCAATAATAAACAACATGCAAAGCACTATTTGCTCCATAATGTTAAACGGCGAACGGTACTTTTGTCTGTAATAAAAGGCGAATACTGCCGAAAACAGCAACACAACATTCTTTGCAAAGGTTTCCCAATTGGAGATCTTTAGCGCATCCCCAAAGCATCCACAATCCGATACCGGATTAACAATGGCAATGTAGAGTGTCACCGGTGTAGCCACCGCCATAAAGCAAAGCGCTAGGAATGTGGCCACACGCATTTGTACCGTTAGGAGCATTAAGGCACCAATTAAAAGCTCAACTGCCGACATCATAAATGAACCGACAAGAGCCAACGGGCGCAGACTTTCCAGCCCAAAAGCGTTAAAATACTCAATTAACTTATACTCTAACCCTGAGGGGTCCACAGCTTTAACAAATCCGGAATAAAGAAATGTTATAGCAATTAGCAAACGGCAAATGGTAGCAAACACTTTCATAGGCTGGAGTATGATTAGTTAATGTAATTCTCTTTTTCAACAATTAAGCGTATCAGGGCAAACACCGAATAGTTTATCATATCGTAGTAGTTGGCGTCAATGCCCTCAGAGATTAGCGTAGCTCCGCCGTTATCCTCGATCTGTTTGGTTCGCTTAATCTTCATCAGAATCAAATCCGTGTACGAGCTTATGCGCATGTGTCGCCATGCCTCGTCATAGTCATGATTTTTTGCCATCATCAGCTCCTTAGCCTTTTGGAAAAACTCCTTATACAAACGCTCAATCATCGCGTTGTCCTCATCGGCCTTAGGCGTGCATCCCAAATGCAGCTGAATAATACCCATAATAGAGTAGTTGATAATACCCACAAACTCCGGAATAATACCTTCGCCCACCTTTGTGGTGCCTTTTTCTTCAATACTTCTTATCCGGTTAGCCTTAATAAATATCTGATCTGTTAGCGATGTAGGGCGTAAAATGCGCCATGCCGTGCCATAGTCATGCATTTTCTTTACAAAGATATCAGTACAAAAGTCAATGACCTGGTCGTATTGTTGCGAAGTATCTATCATTATATGATTTATTCTTAGTTATTTAACAATCAGATTCCATTAAAATTATGAAAATCCAAAAAGTAGTGTTTATTTTGATGTGTAAAAATAAAAAAAAAGATACACAACAGATGCGCTATTGGGAAAAAATAGCGCCCCTTCCTAAATAAATATAAGCATGATTACAATTGAACAAATAAATCAAGGCACACCCTTAGTGATGGGCATTTTAAACGTAACACCGGATTCGTTCTTTGATGGCGGTAGTTATGTAAGCGAATTGGAGATTATAAAACGTATAAACCAGATTGTGGATGAGGGAGCGGACATCATTGACGTTGGTGCCTATTCCACCCGTCCCGGAGCGGCATTTGTAGACACAAAGGAGGAGATAGCGCGCATCCTGCCGGCCGTGGAGCTGATACGCAAGTATTTTCCGCGTATGATTATCTCCATTGATACCTTCCGCGCGCAGGTAGCTAAAGAAGTCAACGAATGTATGGGCCCTGTTATGATAAACGACATATCCGGCGGGACTATGGATCCCGACATGTTTGCCTATGTTGCCAAAGCAAATATTCCCTACATTCTGATGCACATTCAAGGCACACCCCAAACCATGCAGGAGAATCCGCACTATGAGAACGTAGTGGAGGAGGTGTATACCTTTTTCCAGGAGCGAGTGGAGCAATTGCGTGCCATGGACTTTAATAAAATAATCCTAGATCCCGGCTTTGGCTTTGGCAAAACCATTGAGCATAACTACCAGCTTATGCACGGCATGGAGCGCTTAAACGACCTTGGTCTGCCACTTTTAGTGGGCATCTCTCGTAAATCCATGATCTACAAACTACTCAACATCACACCGCAGGAATCGCTTAACGGCACCACCATGCTCAACGCCGTTTCCCTAATGAAGGGAGCAAAAATACTCCGTGTACACGATGTAAAAGCGGCAAGGGAAGCCGTTACGCTTTACAATGCGCTAAATGGCGTATATCGTTAAGCCCTACAGTTCCTAAAGCCCAAATAAAAACCCTCCGGCACATTACGCGCCGGAGGGTTTTATATATTCAATCACGTTTATCGCAACTCGTTAAGCAGTGGGCGTATGGCTTGCCACATCACCATCCCTGCCGTAACAGCAACATTGAACGAATGCTTGGTACCAAACTGCGGAATCTCAATCACGCCATCGCACAAATTAATCACCTCCTGTTGTACGCCCTTAACCTCGTGTCCAAACACAAAAGCGCACTTCATTTGCGGAGTCATCTCAAATGTCTCAAGCGATATAGAATCCGTTGCCTGCTCAATGGCATAAACCAAATAGCCTGCCTCTTTCAGTCCGCGTACAGCCTCTACCGTATCCTTGTGGTGCTCCCATGCCACCGTCTTCTCCGCGCCAAGAGCTGTTTTATGCACCTCGCGGTTGTCCGGCGTAGAGGTAATACCGCACAGCACCACTTTCTCAATACGGAAAGCATCGCCCGTACGGAAAAACGAACCTACGTTGTTCTGACTGCGCAAATTGTCCAACACCAATACGATAGGCGCCTTTTTGGCCTCCTTAAACTCCTCGTTGCTAATGCGGTTCAACGCCTCGTTCTGTAACTTTACATGTTCCATAACTACGATTATTTCACCTCTTTACCCATAAGCGTTGCCGATGTGCAACGCTCAATAGTTACATTAACATAGTCGCCCACCTTAGCCGTAGTACTTGGAAATACCACCACCTTGTTCTGGCTTGTACGTCCGTACATCTCCTCGGCGCTCTTTTTAGAAACACCCTCAACAAGAACCTCGAAAGTCTTACCTATATCATCGCGGTTGTTTGCCAACGAGATCTCGGTTTGCAAATCAATCATCTTCTGTAGGCGCTCGCCCTTAACAGCCTCGTCCACATTGTCCGGCAACTTCTTAGCAGCCACCGTACCCGGGCGCTCTGAATATTTAAACATATACGCCAAATCAAAGCGTACCTCTTTCATCAAATCAAGTGTCTGTTGGTAATCCTCCTCACTCTCGTTGTGGAAACCTACAAATACATCGGTCGAGATTCCGCACTCCGGAATAATACGCTTAATAGCCGCGATACGCTCTAAATACCACTCGCGTGTGTATTTACGGTTCATATCCTTTAAGACAGTATTACTTCCGCTTTGCGCCGGTAAGTGAATACTACGGCAAATATTTGGATACTTAGCAATAACCTCAAGCGTCTCATCGCACATATCCTTAGGGTGCGAAGTTGCGAAACGGATACGCATTCCCGGCACCGTTTTAGCCACCCGCTCCAACAGTTGAGGGAAACGCTCATCATGACTCTCGCCCTTAGAATGGTATGAATTTACATTCTGTCCCAACAGCGTCACCTCCTTATAGCCCTTGCTCTGCAAGTCGATCACCTCATTGATAATGCTATATGGCGAACGGCTACGCTCTCTACCGCGTGTATAAGGCACAATACAATACGTACAGAAATTATTACATCCGCGCATAATAGACACAAACCCCGAAATGGTGGTAGTATCAATACGCGACGGGCAAATGTCCTTATAGGTCTCCGTCTCGGACAACTCAATATTAATAGCTTTCTCACCGCGTTTTGCCTTCTCAAACAACAACGGCAGATCCATATAGGCATCCGGACCCACAACAATATTAATATTCTTCTCCTCGTCGAACAACGTCTCGCCAAGGCGCTCCGCCATACAACCCATAATGCCAATAAGCAATGCCGGATTCTTTTTCTTCACCTCCGCAAAGCCTTGCACGCGGCCGCGCACACGTTGCTCCGCGTTTTCACGTATGGAACAAGTATTGACCAAAATCAAATCGGCCTCGTTCTTATCCTCCACGCGCTCAAAATCGCTTGCCTGCAAAATTGCGGCAACCACCTCGCTATCGGCCACATTCATCTGGCACCCGTAAGTCTCTATGTAAAATTTATTACTCATACTATACTGTCATTCATTTAAGTGCACAAAAATAATATAACTATCAGGAAAATACAAATCATAGTCAAACACAGTGTAATTAAACTACATTATCTTTCTCTATCGCCCAATCAATATTATCAATTTGCATAATTCGCACTCAACGCATACCTTTACAATAACGTTAAAGCACAAACAAACATTAAAATTTAAAGATATGGAAACTATTGACAAAGTACTTGACACCATTAAACAAGCAGGCGAACCGGTAAACGCTGGGAAAGTGGCCGAACTATCGGGAATTGACCGTAAAGAAGTTGACAAAGCCATGAAAAAACTTAAGGACGAAGGAAAAATTACCTCTCCTAAGCGTTGTTACTGGACAGCAGCAGAGTAATTCATAAAGCAAGACAGAGACAGATGCCTTATACATCTATCTCTGTCTTCTTTTATATAACTAAATCAACCCATTTACAACTATAGCGGCGTAATTCTAGCCTGCATCTGCTCCTCAAAGCGCGCCATCAGCGGCACATAAGCCAGCAGGATACGTTCAAAAAGCACCTGTTTATCCGCATTCTCGCCACTTTCATTGTCCTGTACCATATCCAACCACTGCTTGTTTCCCACCAACTTCATTGCCAAAGCCTGCTCAACAACATCCTTATCTGTTAGCAATACAGCATTATCGACACTTACTGTAGTATACGCCATCATTGTTTGCATGGCCAATCCGTATGCCTGCGTAAACCTGTACATCACACCATCGCGCAGTAATGCATCCACTTCCTGCTCCGCATCGTCGTCATTTTCAACAATCCGTGCAGCCTGTCGTAAACCGGCCAATGCAACACTAAAGCGTTTCAGCTTCTCAATCCATGTCAACTCATCGTTCTTCATAGTCAAATACATTATTGTTTACCCTCTGTATATGTAATCTACAAGGATAGGGTTACAAAAATGATGAGGGATAATGTGATTTTTATTACAAAATTCGGAACTAAGAAGCTCTATTGGTTCTCCACGTGGAGTATGCGTAGGAGCGGATGGTATTAAAAAATGCTGCCCGACAGCGTCGAGCAGCATTTAGTTTCTTCCCGGAAGGGGGAGTTTATTTTATGCCTAGTTTCTTTTTAAGGTCTTTTGGTAGCGCATCCTTGTGGATAACTACAGATGTAGTTTTGTATGCTACGAAAGGATAAGATGCGTATAGGTAACCTTTGTGGTCGCCGTATTCGCCCCAAGAGTTTTTCACGATGAAGTATTTGTTACCAATTTGGTCGGTAGCTTTACCAATTACGTGCATACCGTGGTCGTCCGTAGTTTGGTAGTTGTCATACTCCACTTGGCGTAGTTCCTGAGTGATTTCTTTTTCTTTTCCCGGGCGTTTAAGTAACTCTTGTTGTTGTTGCGTTTTTGGCATTTTAACCCATTTCGCAATTTCCGCGTCGCTCATTTCTTTTTCGTCGGCAACAGGTACTACTGCCATTCCTGCGCGAGCAAATCCCGGCTCTGATACGTCCGATGCCCATCCCCAAGTGTATCCTTTATCAATTGCTTTGTCAAGTACGTCCATCATTTCATCTAATGGAAGGTTGTAGCTTGTGCTCCATAACCAGTTGTCCGGTACTTCGACAGCAAATTGAGTGTAGAATGGGTGGTGGTTGAACGATGTTAAGCTAATATAGTCGTCCATGTTAAGTCCGGTAGCTTCTTTGTAGAAAGTTTGCGGAGTGTATTTTTTTCCTTTGTAAGTAAACTCTTCAGGACGTGCTCCAAGATATTCGTCAAGGATTGCTTCGTATCCGCGTTTCCAAGCAGTACTAAGTTTCTTGTTTGGGTTTTTAACAATTGCGTCAAGGTAGCCTTTAAGGGCTCCGTCAACTTCGCCGTGCGCGTGTACTTCCTCGCCGTAGTTAAGTCCGTCGTATACTGACAATGGTACGATACCGTAGTTTTGGATTGCCCAAATAACATCGTAGAATGCTCCACCTTGTCCGTAGTTAAGGTTTCCGTGTAGACGTACAAAGCGCTCGCCTTTGCCGCTGTATGTGTTACGAACGATGTAAAGGGGTGCCAAACTCACAGAGTCCTTACCTAAACGCATCATCTCTGATTCAAGGAATGATATTCCCGACCATGACCAACATGTTCCGGCACGGTCCTGTGATTTTACTGATGTGGTAGGCAGACGTTTGATGTCTGTAAATTGGTAGCCTTCCTCTTTTTTCTTTTCGTCATTTTGGGCAAATGTCATGGACGATACTCCCATCGCCATACCCAACGCTAATACTCCTAATTTGTTCATGTATGATAATTTAATTTCTATTCAGAATTAAAGTGTATAATTCCGACTTCTAAATGGTCAATAAATATACTACAGAGCCAAAGATAGGATTTTATAAATAAAGTTTAAAATGTGTTTCTGTTATAATTTACCTAATTTTTTGGGAAAAACTTAAATTATGCAGAATTCTGTATTTACGGTTAATGATGAAAATAAATAACAATGCAGCAATGAGCATATAGATACTGTCTGTTATTGAAGAGGTTGGATTCATTTCGCGGAATAGGGCATGGGTTTGTATTGCCGATGCGCCTGAGGTTACAGTAAGTGCTGCGAATGAGTTGTTGGCAAAGTGAAGGCCAAGAGCCAACTCTGTACCATCGTCGGCAAGAGTGATGAAACCTAACAATAGGCCCATGATAATGTATTGCGGCATGGCTATCCAAAAACCAAAAGCGTCTACTTCGGGATTGGCTCCGTGCAATAGGGCAAACAGTAGTGAGGGTAGTATCCACGCTACTAGGCGGTTGTTGAACAGGTAGCCCGTCCATTGTGTAAGATAGCCGCGAAAGAGCAACTCCTCAAAAGAGGTTTGGAATGGCATAATGAGTAGTATGACAAAGAACAGGGGAATGAATTGCCATGGGTTGAATTGAAACTCCAAGGTTTCTTGGCCGCCTGTAAAATAACCAATGATAAAGGTGATGATGGAGATGGCTAACCATACGCCAAAACCCATTATAAAACGGCGATAGTCAAAGTCCTGACGGCCTGTAACTATATCCATACATTTTTTGCCGTGTATGTATTTTACACACAGTAAAAGTGCGGCAAGACCAAAGGCAAAGGGCAGAAGCATGAGTGCTAGCCCGGCATTGGATTGGTAGACCGCTGTGAGCATATCGGGCGAGAAGTTCATGGTGCCGCCCAAAAACATGGCGTATGCCACTAGGGGCAGGCTACCCAATTGTGTTGCAAGGAATACGATGAATAGGGTCACTGCGTAGAGTGCCCACGAGTTGTTTCCGCGAAGTACTTTTTCTAAGAACATGTGTTATAGGTTTTTTAGTATGTGTTCTAAACTATATTCGTCCTGCACAAGGACGCTACGTGCTTTACTTCCCTCATATGGGCCAACAATGCCAGCGGCTTCAAGTTGATCCATAATACGTCCAGCGCGGTTGTATCCGATGGAGAAACGGCGCTGTATTGAGGATGTGGATCCTTGCTGTGAGAGTACTACCATGCGGGCAGCCTCGTCAAAAAGGGTGTCTTTACTGCCAAGGTCGGCTTCGGAGAATCCGCTGCCATCATTCTCAGGTACATATTCCGGTAGAGCAAAGGCCGATGGGTAACATTGTTGTTTGGCAATGTAGTGGGTAACGGCATCAACCTCCGGGGTATCCACAAAGGCACACTGTACGCGTGTCATTTCGCTACCAACGGAGATAAGCATGTCTCCGCGTCCGATGAGCTGGTTGGCTCCCGGGGAGTCTAGGATGGTACGTGAGTCAATCATAGAAGCTACCTTGAACGCAATGCGGGCAGGGAAATTGGCTTTGATGACACCAGTGATAATGTTGGTTGACGGACGCTGTGTGGCAATGATAAGGTGAATACCTATGGCACGTGCTAGCTGTGCTATACGTGCAATGGGCTGTTCTACCTCTTTACCGGCAGTCATAATAAGATCAGCAAACTCATCGACAATGACAACGATATATGGCAAATATTTATGTCCGTTCTCGGGATTAAGTACACGTTTAACAAACTTGTCGTTGTATTCCTTAATGTTACGCACCTGCGCAGCTTTGAGCAGGGTATAGCGGTTGTCCATTTCCAGACAAAGGGAGTTGAGCGTGTTTACCACCTTGGATGTTTCGGTAATAATGGATTCCTCCTCCTCCGGAAGTTTGGCAAGGAAGTGTTTTTCAATCACCGAATAAATACTAAGCTCCACTTTTTTAGGATCCACCATAACAAATTTAAGTTGTGATGGGTGCTTTTTATAGAGCAAAGAGGTGATAATGGCATTTAGTCCAACGGATTTACCTTGCCCGGTTGCTCCTGCAACTAGGAGGTGAGGCATCTTAGTTAGGTCGAAGGTATAGGTTTCGTTAGAGATGGTGCGTCCTAGGGCAATAGGGAGTGCGAATTTGGACTCCTGGAAGCGCTTGGATGCGATGATGCTGCGCATGGATACCACCTCCGGCTGCTGATTGGGTACTTCGATACCAATAGTTCCCGCTCCTGGGATTGGTGCGATGATACGTATGCCAAGAGCGGCAAGACTAAGTGCGATATCGTCCTCTAGATTCTTGATTTTGGATATCTTAACGCCTGGTGCTGGTATTATTTCATATAGTGTAACGGTGGGACCGATGGTTGCTTTAATTTTAACAATCTCAATTTTGTAGTTACGTAAAGTGTCTACAATTTTATCTTGATTGGCCTTTAACTCCTCCTTGGTAACTGTTGGCACACCAGATGAGTGCTCCTCAAGTAAATCTAGGGGAGGGTATTGGTAGTTTTCCAAATCGAGAGTAGGATCATAGTCCTTGTCGGGAGCTATATTTTTATTTACGGTCTCCTCTGCGTTTATTTGGTTAATAGTTAATTCAAGGTCGGTTTCCTCTGTGTCGACAGTAGCAGGTGCGGTTCGTGGTTCAAGCGGCAAGTCAATGACATTTATTGGCGTTTCAGCAACGAAGATATCGTCTGGTTCTGCATCCTCCTCATTAAATGCCTGAGGCTGATTGTCAAAATCTTGGAAGGGTTCCATAATTTGGGTATTTGTGCTTGCGACAGGAACGGTAATTGCTTGCGCCGGCTCATCGAATGTTTCCATTAAATGTGAAGGCACAATGATGGGAGGGAGTTCGTCCGTTGTTTCCGTTTCGGTTGTACTTTCTGCTTGCGCGGTAGCCTGTTGTTTAAGGGCTTGCTCTCGTTCAAGTTGCTCTAACTCTCGTTTGCGTCGGTCGGCCTCCGCCTTTAAGCGCATCTCTTCACGTAAACGGGCAAGCTCTAAACGACGTTCTTCGCGTTTACGTTTTACGTAGGCAACAAAGCGTTGGCATAACTCGCCAAAGCACAATATCATAATGGCTATGAAAGTAAGTACAATAATGAGAAAAGTACCTACATAACCAACTGTAGAATTAAGCCATACGGAAACAAAGTAACCGTGTCCACCACCCAAGAAAAGGTTGTTTGCAGTTAAATCGAAAAGGCGATTGATCCCTTCTACAAAGAAGCCTAATGTTAAGGAAATCCACAACATTAGAACCATCGATGTGAGGAATTTGTAAACAAAACGCTCTTGTTGACGTCCCAGTAAACGTACAGCGCATAGTGAAAGGATGTAGCATAAGATAACCGATGCTAAACCAAACCACTTATTTACAATCAGGTCCGAGAGCCATGCTCCGAGTGGCCCTGTAGGATTGGATGCTGTATAGTCAGGGTTGTTTATTATTTGTCTTAAGCCACGATCAACGATACTTTGATCAGTGTCGCCGCTGAAGATGAATCCGATAATGGAGATTAATAAATACAAAGAAAACAGCAGCAAGCTGAATCCTAATATTTGTTTCACTTTTGTACTGTCAAGAAAAGCGGGTAATGAAAGTATCTTTTTTAGACCACCTTCGGGTTTATTGCTTTTTGTATTTCGTGGTGTAGAGAATTTCTCAGAATAACGTGCCATAAATTGTGTGTTATTTTTATAGTACGAAGATAGTATTTTAGTTAAAATAAAATAGAGATTCCCAATCTAATCTACTATTAGATTTTAAAGGAACCTCTATGCTATTTTGGTACGATTTTACCTATTGATATAGAAAGCGTTTGATGCTTCGTTTAGGTGTTTTCTCAAATTCCTCATGGAATATTTTAACGCCTGCAATTTGACTATAGTTAGGTAAACTCTTATTTAATTCTTTAATTTCTGCGTCAAAACGTGCTTTTAAGTCCTGATCCTGGATGTTATCTGCATTGACCATGTCGAAATCGGGATTTATTAATGCCACTAAACGACCTTCCTGCTCAATAACTAAAGACTCATTTACATAATCCATGTTATTAATTTGATCCTCAATTTCCTCAGGATATATGTTTTGTCCAGATGGACCCAAAATCATATTTTTGCTACGTCCTTTGATAAATAAATTACCCTCAGCATCAAGTAATCCTAGGTCACCTGTATGTAGCCATCCATCCTTATCAATAGTAGCACGAGTGGCTTCCTCATTTTTATAGTAGCCAATCATCACGTTATCTCCTTTTACAAGAATTTCACCTACTACATTTTCCGGATCTTCAGAGTCAATCTTAATTTCCATACGTGGAATAGCTTTTCCGCATGAGCCTTTTACAAACTCATTAGCTGGTGAATAGGAGATCAGTGGGCCGCACTCAGTCATTCCGTAACCAATGGTGAATGGGAATTTGATAGACATAAGGAATGCCTCAACCTCTTTGTTCAATGCAGCTCCTCCTATAATCAACTCTTTGAATTTTCCGCCAAACGCGTCTACTACCTTTTTGCGAATACCCTCTTTGATTTGTGTATTTACAACAGGTAAGCTCATTAATAGCTTGATATGTGGTTTTTCAAGAGTTGGGAATACCTTTTTCTTGATTATTTTTTCAATGATTAATGGAACCGCAATAATTAAATCCGGTTGTACCGTTGCAAATGCATCGGCAATAATCTTTGGCGATGGAGTGCGCGACAAGAAGTGAATATGTGTACCATTCACAAATTGATAAATGAACTCAAACATCAATCCATACATATGCGCCATAGGAAGCATCGAAACATGTTGTTCGCCCGGATTTCGACCAAAATGATCAACGGCAAATTTCATGTTTGACCATAAACTACGGTAGGTTAACATAACCCCCTTAGAGGCACTAGTAGTACCCGATGTGTAGTTGATTAATGCCAAGTCGTTAAGATTGTCCATGGTATATTTAACATCCTCATCAGTGAAACGTTCCGGATATTTCTTTCCAAACAATTCATTTAAATGCTGACGAACTTCAGATACTTTAGGATTGTTAGCGTTTCGAACAGAAAAATCTTCCATTCTTATAACACCATCAATATTAGGCATGCATGAAACATCTAAGTTTTCCCAAACATAGTCTCCTACAAATAATAAGCGGGATTCTGAGTGGTTAACTATATGGTGTACATTATCCGGTTTAAACTCATGTAAAATTGGAACGACTACGGCTCCATATGTTAAGGTTGCCATAAATGCTATACCCCAGTTACTTGAATTCCTCCCGCACAAAGCAATTTTATCGCCTTTCTTTATCCCACACTCTTCAAATAAGATATGTAGCTTTGCAATCTTACGAGCAACATCTTTAAATGAACTTGTAGGACCGTTGAAATCGGTTAAAGAGGGACGATTCCAGTTTTGATGGATACTCTCTTCGACATATTTCAAAAAACACTCTTCCATAAATTTTTCTTTTTGTTTCCTCCCATCCACAAATATACCGGTATAGTAAGCGAATGGATATTATACCGGTAGATTTATATGTTCGAGATACATATTATTGATTCTATATAAATAACGAATTCGGCAAAGATAGTGCTTTTTGTTTTAAAATGGAGTTATTTTTCTCAATTTCCTTATTTGTACATAAAACGTTTAATACTTTTCTTAGGAGTTTTTTCAAATTCTGTATCCTGTATTTCCATACGTGTAATTTGGCTGTAACCTGGTAAAAGTAAGTTTAATTGCTTGCGTTGCTCATCTAAGGATGCTTTTAATGCCTCTGCCGATAATTTTGCTTTCTTCACATCGTCCGGATCCGGATATACAAGCGCAACAAGCTTACCGTCTCTCTCCAATACCAACGATTCTGCTACATATTGCATTACATTAATCTTATCTTCAATCTCTTCCGGATAGATGTTCTGTCCAGAAGGACCAAGAATCAAGTTCTTACTTCGTCCTTTAATATATAGAAAACCGTCATGGTCTAAAACACCAAGGTCGCCAGTATGTAACCAGCCATCTTCATCAATGGTATGTGCTGTAGCTTCTGGGTTATTATAGTAGCCGGTCATTACATTATCTCCTCTTACCATGATTTCTCCTACTATGTTGTGTTCATCCTCGGAGTCAATCTTCATTTCCATACGCTCAACAACTTTACCACATGACCCAATGCGGAAGATACGCCAGTCTGCGAATGATATCCCAGGGCCACACTCAGTCATACCGTATGCAACTGTATATGGAAAGCGTACGCTAGCTAAGAAACTTTCTACCTCGTGGTTTAGAGCAGCGCCCCCAACAGATAAAAGCTTAAAACGTCCCCCAAATGCATCCAACAGTTTTTGTCTAATACTTTTTTTGAGTTGATTATTGACAATAGGAATGCGCATAAATAACTTAATATGGAATTTATTAAGCTTTGGCATTACCATTTTTCTTATTATCTTTTCAATAATAAGAGGAACAGCAACAATTAAGTGTGGTTTTACTTCAGAGAATACTTTGGCAATGACTTTCGGAGCAGGGTTCTTAGAAATGAAATAAACCTCTGTTCCAGTTACAAATGGATAGATAAACTCAAAAGCCAATCCATACATATGAGCCATGGTAAGAATGGATACCAATTTCTCACTGGCATTATAGCCCAATCTATCTATGGCACATTGTAGGTTGGACCACATACTTAGGTATGTCAACATAACACCTTTTGAGGCGCTTGTTGTTCCAGAGGTATAATTGATAATGGATAATTCATCCATTTTATCTCTTCTGTAGTGAATCATGTCCGAGGTAAGACCGCTTGGAAAGCGTTTTTTATACTCTTCATCAATCGCATCAATCTTTATATTGTATTTTTCCTCTTTAGCCTGACGTATAGTAAAGTCCTCCATAGCCACAACTGCTTTTAATTGTGGCATTTCATTGTGATCAATCTCTTCCCAATTGGAACGACCAATAAATAGGAGCTTCGCATCGCAATGATTAATAATGTGATGGATATTATCCGGGCGGAATTCATTTAAAATTGGTACAGCTACGCAGCCGTATATTTGACATGCTAAAAAGGCAACGCCCCAATTACACATATTTCTACTGCATAACCCTACTCTGTCCCCCGGTTGGAGTTCAAGTTTCTCAAATAAAATTCTTAATCTTTCAATCTCTTGGGCAACCTCTTTATAGCTAAGTGTTTTAACCTCAAAATCGGTCAATGCCGGTAGATTCCAGTGAATTTTAATACTGTGCTCAATGTAATACAAAAAACTCCGTTCCATAATATATTGCGTTATATGATCCATTATCGTATTTCTTTGTCCATACAAAGAAATTATCAATAATCATTACGTAATATATCGTGAAAAAGTTGAGTTATGTCAGTAAAATCGCTATTTATGGCCTACAATAAAGTAGCGTCTATTGTCGATTAATGTAGTTGCAAAAATATAAACTTCGCCACCCTCTTTGATTTTAGTTTTTTTTCTGATCTCTGCTACTGTTATTGGAAAATTACGGACGGTAATATTAGCTTGTGGAAATTGCCTGCCAATCTCTTTGTAACATCTGCTGTTAGCTTCCATAATCTCACTAACCTTGAACGTTCTACCGGGAAAGTTGCTAACAATGTCATTGCTGGTGTATAAATGCGAATGTTGATGCAATTTAGTTACCGCGAGTTGTGAAGTTATGCTTTTAAATGCGCCGGCCTTAAGTATCGAGCTATTAGGTTCATAGATATAGTTGCCAATTTGTGTACTGAACGCTGCCGTACTATTTTGTTCTTCTTTCCAATTAAATTTAAAAATCTCCTCACCATTGCGCGTGTAATTATAACATACAATTGTAACACCATTCGAGTTAATTGACTCCTCAGAGTCAATTATCAGTAGTAATTCCTTACACTCATTCTTTACAGAAACAACGTGGACCTCTTTTATCTCCGGCATACTTCTAATGCACTCGCTGATATCTGCCATGGGGGAGACCTTGATGACAACTCGCTGAACATTAGGTAATAATTTAGGAACAAGATTAACAACATCTGGTTCGCATTCCGTTAAAGCAAACAAACGCTTATTTCCATTACCACGGCGTGCCGGATCAATATATATGGTGTCAGCTTTTATTGAATGTACTAGTTCAAGAGAGTCACCATTTAATACTCGTATATTATTTCTTCCGAGTACATTAAAATTATGTTCTGCACATTTTGCATAATGCTCAAAACGTTCCATGTAGACAACCTCCTTTGCTACTTCACTGAAAAAGGAAACATCAACGCCCATACCTCCGGTCATATCACAAATACTATTGCCTTTAATCAACTGTTGTTTATAACGTCCGGTAATCTCTGACGAAGCTTGCTCAGTTGCTATTTGCGACGGAAAAATAATATCCCAGTTCTCATACCAGCCAGGTAATTTATCTTTGATATTACGTCTTGCCATAATTTGCTCCGCGACATAATTCATATTTATATCCGGATATTTGGATGCAGACAAGAGCAACTTGTCTATTTGGTCGTTAAAATGTTCTTGTATAAATTCCTTTTCCTTCATAATGCAAAGATAATGTACTATGAATATAGCCAAATAAAGTTAAGCAAACTTTATCTGGCTATATCTCAATGTTTCAATATTACTACCTATAGTTTTTTCTTAATTTCAATAGGTTTGTATCTCGCACGTTCTTGTCTGTCTGTTGTTTGAGCGCACGTAATTCCTAAATCTTTCATGTTTTTATTACGTCCTATATGCGTTTCAGGGAACTTTCCACCTTTTTTAATTAGCATAGCAATACCTAAACCTGCCATACATAGCAGTAGAATGACTAATACGATAAAAAAAGTAATCACTAAATTTGTAAGCATATCTTTCCTCTTTTGGTTGATTATCAAATGTTTTACATAAAAACTAACACAAAGATAAAAACGTTTCCTGCTTTAAATAGCAGAAAAATGAAAAAAATGTATTAAAAAATGATTATGTGTGTTTATATTTTTATACATTTGAAAAAATAATATTAACGAATGTAATTATATGTTCGTTGAAATGATACTAATCTAAATAATTTATAATGGTGTAAACCGCGTATAAGTGATAAGTTTATGGAAGGATTTGAACAAAATGAAGAATTAGTGGCGAATACTCGCGAGGAGGTTTATTCAAAAGCAGTGAAAGCAGGTAAAAGAACCTATTTCTTTGACGTGAAGTCAACACGTAATGGTGATTACTATTTGACAATAACTGAAAGCAAAAAACGCTTTGATCAGGATGGTAATGTGAATTTTGATAAGCACAAGATTTTCCTATATAAAGAGGATTTCGAGAAATTTGGCGAAGGATTAATGGAAAGTGTTTCTATTATTCGTGCAGCTCTAGAAGGGCGAATGCCAAGTAATAATTAGTATTAAATTAAATGATTAAGGGAGGTTGTCAGGAATTACTTGACAACCTCCCTTTTTATATATGCGCAATATCTTTGCTAAAGTTTTTACTAAACCTTTAGGCAAATACCGCGATAAGTGCAATACTCACATTTTTTATCTATACTCGTTTGGGTAAAGGCTTGTGATGGATTTAAAATCTCGGCAATTAACTCTGTGAGTTTGTCCGTAAATTCTTCTTTGTACTGTGCAAAATTAGTCACAGCGTCTTTACCGTCAATTAGTCGGCAATCATAATCCTTAACAAATAATTTTTTAGCACTGTAGATGCATGGGGTGATAGGACCTTGGTAACCAGTACTCTGTTCATACATCAAGCAGTAAAGCATGGTTTGAAATGCAGCTTTGTTACGTTTCTCGATGTCCTTATCAAACAAAGATTCAACGGTTTTAAATATATTGTCGTCACCACCTGTTTTATAATCAATCACTCTTACTACTCCGCCTGTGGAATCAACACGGTCAATGGCTCCTCCAATTCGCACGCGTTTATCGCCAACGGGTAACTCTATATAGTATTGCTTTTCCATGGAAATCATGGAAAAAGGAACAAACTGCTCATCGTACTTAAATATCTGTTTAATATACTTTTTTATAACATCCAGAATTAACAAATTTAACCCACTATCAAGTAAATTAATAACATCACTTTCATATATCTTCTGATATACCTCTTTTACAGTGTCTTTAATCAAGACATCATTTTTATATAGGGCCTGTAGTTGTTCTGCATTGAACGGAGCTGTTCCAAACCTAGCATATATTTCCTCGCAACTATCATGCATAATGGTTCCTAGTAATCGAGCATCGAGTTCTTCACTTATTTCCTCCGGTTCCTTCACGCCAGCAATGTATTTAAAGTAAAAACGTAGTGGACACTCCATGTATGTATTTAATGCCGAAGGAGAAAAGGAACTTTTCACATTCGGATTATAGAAGCGTGTCATTGTTTCCATTATGTTGTTGTCCTTTTCAACAACAATAGGCTCAATCTCTGCTTTATCAATGCTGTTTTGCAATGTACGTTCAGATATAGGTAAATTACTTTCATACTTAAGCTGATACATAAACCTACTCATCTCGCCGGTAGTTAAACCACTAGTTTTTGAACAGTATAGTAACTTAACTTTTTCGGCTCGTTGTATTAAACGATAAAAATAGTAAGCAAATAGAGCATCTTGGTGTTCGGGCGTAGGCAATCCAAATCCCGAGCGCAAAGAGTAGGGGATAAAGGAAGGTGATGTCCCACCTTTAGGTAAAATACCTTCATTGGCCGATAGGATTATTAAATTCTTGAAATCCAGCATACGCGTTTCCATTAATCCCATCAACTGTAGTCCTTCTATTGGTTCACCCTCAAATGGTATAGTAATTTCATCAATCAATTTGCGGATTATATGTATATATAGCTCATCCTCAGGAACAATATTACTTTCTCTAAAAATATTGTCAATGCCTCGAATACCGGTATATAGTGTAAACAGAATTTCCTTTTCCAACATAAAATCCGTTTCGGTTTCTTTAAAGCGGGCAATTTGTCCATCCATAATGTCCATTAAGTAGGACACGATACCTTGTTGTTGTTTGCAGAATAATTGTGTAAATAATGGATTCTTTGTTAGCGATTCTTGTTTAATATATACCTGATTATGTTTATTAATATCTTCAATTAATGTGTGGCAATCATCAGCATATAAGCGTTGTAGTAAAGGATGCGATAAGATTGCATTGACAGGTTTAAAGTAAAAATAAATAGCAGCTTTTTCTTGTTTAATATACAGTTGTAGATCCAACAGTAACAATAGCAATCCGGCAATCGAGCTCTTACTTGCAGGATAACCCATAGTAACGTTTAATTTATGGACACCCGTAGGTATTGAATTTAAAACAGGAATAAGTAATTCTTCATCGCATAGTACTATAGCCGTATCCTCCGGCTTGTCTTGCTCATTTAGCATAGTACTAAGTAATTTTGCTTGTCCCGTGTTTGAAGGAACAGCTACATATTCCAATTGTTTATGTACAGTAGTCAAGTTATCAAAAGCGTCTTCCGGCAAAGCATTTCCAAACAATTCTATATTCTCTCGAATGTAAAGCCCAGCCTCATTATAGGGATTTTTTAAATAATAATTGTCATAATCCCAGTAAAAGAATGCTTTACCTAAATCCTTATAATAGGTAAATATATGTTTCTCGCACAAATTCAATGCATTAAATCCGGCAAAGATTATATCATTTTCAATGCTATAATCACCTATATGCTCGGCAAAATAACGTTGTCCCATACCACTGTAACATATCTGCTCTGCAAATAACATTTCTCTAAAACGGTTATATGCAGGTAGTAAGCATTCCCAGACGGATAAAAATTTTTGTTGCTCCAAGCTATATTGTTCTCCCTTAAAACATTGCCAAAATTGTTTAATTACGGCTGTTTGCTCCTCAGTCAGATATTGAAATTCATGTTCTATATCTTTATAAGCAACTAAGTTTTGTAACAAATCGTCAGCACGTACCATGTACTTGTCAATATCGTCAAAATCACTTAAAAGCATGCTGCCCCAATGATAAAAAGAATCAAAGCTTTCCTCTTGTTCACATACCTCACTGTATGCTTTATACAACTTAATAACCAGTGGTAACTCATCAATCTTACGTAAACCAATCTGACGCGTAATAAACTCGTCTAAAGTGATTATGTCAGGCAACCATAGTGCCTGTTTCGTTAATTTACTTAACTCTTCGCACAAGAATAATCCCGCACGTTTATTCGGAAATATAACAGTTACGTTCTCAAAATTACCCTCATATTTGGTATAAATACTCAGGGCTAATTGCGATAAAAATGTTGTCATCAGGACAGAGATAAGGTTTGCTTACTTTGATAATTACAGTTACTTTTGTCTTCAATTCAGATATTGTTCTGAATTGAAAATCGAATGTACTAAAAAAATATAGAACCACTATTCATTATGTTAAAAGATTTATTACTCAAAAATAGAAGTTATCGACGTTTTGATAACAGCGTTCCGGTATCAACGCATACGCTTACTCACTTAGTTGAATTAACTACATTGTGTGCATCGGGGCGTAATGCTCAACCGCTTAAATATAAACTTGTAAATACGCCCGAAACATGTGCCAAGGTGTACGAAACATTGACATGGGCTGGTTATTTAACAGATTGGGATGGTCCTGTGGCCGCTGAGCGTCCATCTGCCTATTTAATTCAATTCATAGATACCGATATCGCATCGTCTTGTTTTTGCGATGACGGAATTCAAGCACAAACCATTTTACTGGGAGCAGTAGAGCAGGGGTTAGGTGGTTGTATAGTAAAAGCTGTAAAAGAATCAGCATTAAGGGAAACTTTAGGTTATGATGAGCATCTAAAACTAAATCAGGTGATTGCGTTAGGAGTTCCTGTGGAAAAGGTCTATATAGAATCGATACAAAACAATGATTATAAATATTGGCGTGATGCTGATGGCGGACACCATGTTCCAAAAAGGGGAGTAGAGGAGTTAGTAGTGAAATAAGAGAAATCCTAATACAGTTTTCAATGAAAATATTATGTGCTGAATATAATGAAAAAAACGAACTAGCTATTGTTCCAGCGGGTGATGACGCTATCTTACGTGAAAATGGAGACTTTTATGTTCCTGCCTTTGCAACACAATTAAGCTGTGTTCCTCAGTTTATAGTAAAAATCAATAGATTAGGGAAATTTATAGGCGAGAAATTTGCTTCACGTTACTATAATCAGATAGGTGTAGTGGTAAGATTTTATGCAGATAATCTTGAGGCTGAATTAGCTGCCCAACAGTTACCTACTGTTATGGCTTCTACGTTTATGTGTTCTATTGTATTCAATAAAGTACTACCAATGGAAGAGGGTGAAATAGTAAACATGAGGATGTATCTTAATGGAGAATTGGTCAATGAAGTAGATACGGCACATTTACCTCAATCTATTGATGCGTTTCTTGCCCGGTTATCGCAATTCAATATGCTAAAAATTGGTGATTATCTGTTGTGTGGTAACAATTTCCGCCAACGAAATTTGCAAATAAATGATCACATTGAACTGTGGTTAAACGATGAGAAACAGCTTGACTTTTTTATTAAATAAACATTAAATGAAACAGCAACAACTTGAAATATGCGTTTACTCGCTTGAGTCTATTGAAAACGCGCAACAATCTGGAGCAAACCGTGTGGAATTATGTGCGGGAGCATCTGAGGGTGGTATTACGCCATCATATGCCACTATTCGCATGGCAAAACAAATGTGCGAGATTGAACTTTTCGTCATGATTCGTCCACGAGGTGGAGACTTTTTATACTCAGATTATGAGTTTCAACAAATGAAACAGGATATCCTCTTTGCTAAGGAATGTGGTGTAGATGGTGTTGTATTAGGAATTCTTAATCCCGATGGAAGCGTTGATGTGAAGCGAACCAAAGAGTTGGTAAATCTTGCAGCTCCCCTTAAAGTAACCTTCCACCGTGCATTCGATATGTGCAATACATTGGACCAAGCACTGGAGGATGTAATTACTACAGGATGTTTCCGCATTCTTACCTCTGGACAAATGCCATCTGCTTTTGCCGGCATAAATAATATAAAGCGTTTGGCACAACAATCTGCCGGACGAATTCAAATCATGGCCGGAGCTGGTGTTAATCATGATAATGCGTCTGCGTTACTTGACACAGGGGTAGATGCCATTCACTTTAGTGCAAGTTCATATCGCGATAGTGGCATGATTTTCCGTAATCCTATTGTTTCCATGAGTTCGACTCCTGGACAGTCAGAATATGACGTACTTTTTGCAGATCCTATCAAAATTTGCGATATGGTAGCCCTTATCAGAGCAAGAGGGTAATCTATTTCGAGCACAGACGCAGTCCCTGTTTTATAACACATAATAGGGACTGCGTCTGTTTTTATTTCTATAAGATTCTACTTTCCATTAAACCTCCGTTCCAACATATCTGCTCGCTCTTACTGTTGCTTCGTTTAATATCACTTCGGACAATATCAGGTATAAAACCATATTTTCTTTCCTTCTCAGTTGCTCAAGCTTTAAAATTAGATGGATGCTAAGTAAGGAGATTCTATCACAAAGCGGTTATATTTTTGTTAGTGCTCCAGTTTTGTGTACAGCGATATGTGAGGACTTATCACTTTGAATTTCATATTGAGGATCTTCCATACTAGCATGGTGTATATAGCCTTTGTAATTAAAATCAGAAGTATGAATGCCAATAATAGTGCCCGATACGAACCCAGCCTCGGAGTTCCAGCGCACTTTATCGCCTATTTGGAATTTATTTGCCATATCCTAATAATTTTGTTTAAATGAATGGATGTATTTATCTATATATGTGAGTCTTTCCTTGCTTTTATATTGTTCAATGTAACGCGGATGCTCCAGCATAACAATATGATCAAAGAAATGGTATTCATCATTAAGTTTACGTATAAATTCTGCGTTCTTTTTACCTAATATAAATGCTACGGATGTATCAATACCTAAGTTTATTTGTTGTTGTAGCGAAGAGATAATAAACGGTTGTGTAGCTTTTATCAAATCAAGCGTATCGTAGTAGTTCGCATTAGCTATTTTACCGTTGTTTCCATCCTTTACTATTGCTAGAGGAAACAGCGAATTGATATAAAATTGTTGAAAGAATGCATCTGCTCCACCAAAACCAGCTATCACATCATACATAAATACAGAAGACACTTCATGTGTGTATGTTCCCGCAATCTGGATACCACAAATACCTTCCAGTCGCTTTGTATCTGTGAGTGGAACACCCGTAACTGCCGCGCCGTGTCGTCCGGGATTAATGGCGATGATGAATTTTCGCTTATGTGTGTCGTTGTAATATTTCCGATAAAAGGCAATCATAGCCTTTATAGTTTCTGTATTGTTCCGGAACGGATTAATCACATGGTAAGGAGGTGGCAATTGTCCTGTAAAGTTTAATTGCCGATTGAATTGAATTATTTGATCTGCTCTAGTAGTACTCATTTTGCAAAAGTTTATTATGCAGTTTAAACGAGCCTAGACGGTATTGAGTTAATTAAGTAGTTATAAATAGTTCCGTAAGTAAATATAGGGTATAGAAAGATGAAATGAATGTATTGTGCGGAACCATGTGGTGAGTTTTGTTTAATAGAACACTATTCGCCATGTTGTATAAAAGAGAATAACTGCGAATTTAAATACTTCTAAGTATCAAAATTCGCAGTTATTCTTCTTATTTAGATATAATAAGTGTAAACACCTTAGTGGTTATGTTTGTACTTACATGTAAATCTGTTTTATTACAAATGGATTTTACTATTGCTAATCCTAATCCGGTTGCTTCTTTTAAGTCCGTTGAGCGAGTGAAACGTTGGAATAGATCCGTGTCTGGAATTTGATTATAATACGGATTACTTATTTGTATTTTATTCCCTTTGTTTTCAATATGTATGTACCCACCTTTTATGTTATATTTTATGGCGTTTGTTAATATATTAGATATTAATAATTCCGATAATGTTGGATTAATGTCAATATCAAAAGCATTACCGTCTATCTTTATGTCTAATTGTTTTAATTCAATTAAATCCTCAAGCGCTGCTAATTGTTGGGTTAATTGTGCCATTAAATCAATAGGTGTCTTTCCTGTAAATAAATCGTTTTGTATTTTAGCCATTAATAAAATTGATCTATTTAAGCGTGTAACCTTATCTATAGCTTTGTTTATACCGGTCAGTATCTCATGACGTTCATCTGGCGTTAATTTATCGTCATACAGCATTTCAATCTTTCCTTTGGCAACGGCTAATGGTGTTTGAACCTCGTGTGCAGCATTTTCTGTGAACTCCTTCATTGCCATGTAGTCATTTTCAATACGAACAAGCATACGGTTCACAGTGACATACAGCTCATTGAACTCATTAATCCTGGTTTTTACTGGAGTAAGTAGCTGTACATAGGTAAGATCAATAGAGGACATTTGACGAAGTAGGGTATAGAATGGACGCCACAATACGCGTACAAACCATTTATTAATAATTACTGATACTATAATATAAAGTAAAAGGATAGATATCAGCGATATTATTGACGCAAAGATAAGTTCCTCAGTGTCAACAGTGGATTGTGCTAGGGAGATAAGATAATTTTTATCTCCACTATTATTTTTTATATTGAATGTATGTAGTCTATATACAACTTTCTCGTTTTTATACGGATTAAATATTAAGGTGTCTTTAAAAAAACTAATCTCTCTTGTAGAGGTTGGTGGAAGTAGTCTGGCCGTAATGATACTACTTGTTAAGTGTGGATTATCTGCTAATACAAGCGTATCGTGTTGACGCAAATGCAGCTCAATGTTGTCGCGAAATTCAATTAACGTATGATCGGCCGAATCATAAATAACATATTTAAATATCATGTAGTCCGACAGCATACCAAGTAGTAACACAATGGATAATGTTACTAGGGAGTAACGACGATAAAGGATGGATAATTTCATACGTTTATTCTTCAGAGAACTTATAACCTATAGAGTAGATTGTTTTTATGTAATCTGGCACTTGCTGCGCCAATAGTTTTTTGCGTAAATTACGCATATGAGTGTACAGAAAATCAAAAGAATCGGCTTCTGTACTCATATAATCCCCCCAGAGGTGTTCAACAATGGCTTCTTTTGTCAGAATGCGTCCACGGTTTACAAATAGATATAAAAACAGTTCATACTCTTTAGGTGTTAAAGCAACTGGCTGATTATTGCATGTTAATGTTTTATTATCCGGATTTATAACAAGCTCGTTAAAATGTATCTCGTTTTGTCCGTCAAAGTTTCGTCGGCGAATTACCGATTTTACGCGTGCGTTTAACTCAGATAGATTAAATGGTTTAGACAAATAGTCATCAGCTCCAAGATCAAGCCCCTTAATTTTATCATCAATTCCATCGCGCGCTGAAATAACAATAATTCCACATGCAATGTTTTGTTTCTTTAATTCTTGAATTAGCTCAAAACCGTTTCCATCAGGTAAGTTTATGTCTAATAAAATACAGTCATAATCATATGCCCATAGTTTTGATGCCGCTTCATTATAGGTAATTGCAATTTCACATATAAATCCCATATCCAAAAGATAGTCGTTTATGCTACTTGCTAAATCAATTTCGTCTTCAATTATTAATATCTTCATATTCAGATTGTTAATATAAAAATAGTGTATCTATGCACGACAAATGTAGCCAAATATTATTATCCATATTAGTTTTTTGATATAAATATTGTTGAATGGGAAATCTTCATATTCTCTTTAGAATTTATATTTTTCTTTGCTTTCGAATTATAATTCAACCAAATTTTTAATTAATCAAAAACAAAAAAGGAATGAAAACAAAATTATTATTAGGTGCTTTTGCCATGTCAATGGTATTAAACATTTCTTGTAGTAAGGATGATGACAATTCAACAAATGCTCCGAGCGCGGCATTAGAAAAAGCGTTTGTTTCTCGTTATCCAAATGCGACAAATGTGAAGTGGATTGCAAAAAGAGGGTATAATGTTGCGTTATTCGATGTAACTACACGAACAGTAACATATACTCAAAAAAATGAAGCTTGGTTTACAGATAAAGCACAATGGTGTATGACTGAAACTGACATTGATGTAAAAGATCTACCTGAAGCAGTTATTAAAGGTTGGGAAGGAACTCGTTTCTTTACTGAGGGTTATGTTATCGACGATGTTGACGTATTAATGCGCGGAGAGCAAGTGGCTTATAAACTTGAAGTAGAGTTAAACGATGACGAGTGGGATTTAGTCTTTAACGATAAAGGTGAATTGTTAAGTGCAAAACCAGATAATGGTGATGATGACAATATCCCAACACCTCCAGCAGTTGAAGAGTTTTTATTGGGTCGTTACAAAAACGTAACTATTATTGAATGTGAAGAGGAAGAAGAGAAAGGACAAAAATTCATTAAAGTTGAATTTCTTGACGATCGTTCCACCTTTAACGAAAAAGAGAATGAGTATGACGGAGAGCATGAAGCTTTGTTTACTGATGCTTACAAATGGTTATATACAGCGACCGAAATAGAATTTGCAGATGTTCCTGAAGTGGTTAAGAATGCTTTCTTAGCTGTTTATTCAGAGGATGCCATTGACGATATCGAGGTTCTTGAAACTGAGAAAGATGGCGTATTGTATATGTTTGAATTAGAAACTCCTGAAGATGCTGTTGTTGTTTTCAACGCAGAAGGAAAAGAAGTTAAGAATGCTATCTAAGCATATATATGATTAATTTGTTATTTAAAAAGCCGCTTGTCAATGACAAGCGGCTTTTTTCATGCCTTATTATTTCTTTAGAATAACATCGTGAGCTCCACCTTCAACAATACTTGTTGCCGATACAAGCGTAATCTTAGCTTGTGCTTGAAGAGCAGGGATACTTGTTTGTCCGCAGCTGCACATTGTTGCTTTGACTTTACCTAATGTCATGTCTAAGTTATCTTTCATTTTACCAGCGTAAGGAACATAGCTATCAACACCTTCTTCAAATTTAAGTGCCGATGTACCACCCATGTCGTAACGTTGCCAGTTTTGAGCGCGGTTAGAACCTTCGCCCCAATACTCTTTTACGTAAGTGTTGTTTATCTTAAGAACTTTAGTTGGCGACTCGTCAAAACGAGCAAAGTAACGTCCCATCATAAGGAAGTCAGCACCCATCGCTAAAGCAAGTACCATATGATAATCGTGCACTAATCCACCGTCACTACAAATTGGTACATAAATACCGGTTTCTTTTAAATATGCATCACGAGCACCTGCAACATCAATTAATGCTGTAGCTTGTCCGCGGCCAATACCTTTTTGTTCACGAGTGATACAGATAGAACCTCCACCAATACCAACTTTGATAAAGTCAGCACCAGCATCAACAAGATAGCGGAAACCTTCTTCGTCCACAACGTTACCAGCTCCTACACGAACTTTGTCACCATATGTAGCGCGAATCCATTTAATAGCTTCAGCTTGCCATTCTGAGAAACCGTCTGACGAGTCAATACATAATACATCAACACCAGCCTCAACTAATGCAGGAACACGTTCTGCGTAATCACGAGTATTGATACCGGCACCAACCAAAAGAGTTTTGTTGATAGGATCTAATAATTCGTTTGGATTGTTGTGATGGTTATTATAGTCCTTACGGAAAACAAAATATGCTAAGTTTTGATCTTCGTCAATGATAGGTAGAGTATTAAGTTTATTTTCCCAGATAAGCGTATTTGCTTCTGTTAAAGTCATTCCTAATTTACCTACTGTTAGTTTTGAGAATGGAGTCATGAATTCCTCTACTTTCTTATCGTGCGATTCTTTATCTTTACGATAGTCACGAGAAGTAACCATTCCTAATAATTTTCCGTTTGGAGTACCATCCTCTGTAACACCCATCGTAGTGTGTCCTGTACGTTCTGCAAGAGCAATAACGTCAGCTAGTGTATCCGTAGGTTTGATATTTGAATCGCTGGTAACGAAACCTGCTTTAAACTTCTTAACCTTTCTTACCATCTCTGCTTGAGTGTCTATAGGTTGAGAACCGAAGATAAATGAAATCCCTCCGTTACGAGCAAGTTCAATTGCTAGTCCTGAATCAGAAACAGACTGCATTATGGCAGAGACAAAAGGAATATTTAATTCAATTGCTGGAGTCTCGCCTATTTTGTACTTAACCAAAGGGGTTTTTAAGGACACATTGGTTGGTACGCACTGTTTTGTTGTTAAACCGGGAATAAGTAGATACTCTCCAAATGTTCTTGATACTTCATTTACATAAACTGCCATAGTACTTTTTTTGTTTACTGAGTGAAAAAAAATTTCGCAAATATACCTTTTTTCGTTGATATTTTAAATTTATGTGACGTTTATATTTGAGATATAAATGTAAAATTAACTTAAATATAATCGTTTGTATCTTCAAACAAGCAAAGTAAAGAGAAATTATAGTGTGTAATGTAAATAGCTTTGTTTTGCACCCAATTCAATATGCTCCCTGAGGCAAATTGCCGGGAAAATGCTCTAAAAAACAATCATATACGGGCACCTATTCACCATTTATGGGTAGCTATACATTTATTCTTGTTTTATACCTATAGGCACCTTCTTGTACTCCTCCTTATATCGCCTCCGTGTTTTGTCCGTGTTTCCTCCGTCTTT
>JBOGCH010000039.1:0-122636 GCA_051656645.1 Marinifilaceae bacterium | reverse complement strand
GTTTCGACTACTATGACCTTCCAATAGTAGTCGAAACCTAGTCGTAACCTTGCCGTAACCTAGTCGAAACCCACAGGAGGAATACGTTGTGTATAGAACTATTTTCAGAATTATTTAATCCAAACATCCGACGTGTTTACTCGTACATATATCAGAACCGGTTATTGATTGAATATTGAATGAAAGATGAATATTAATAGGGTGGATACGGTTAAGTGTTTTATGAATGTAATAATAGGATATCTGAAAATTTAAGGAAATGAAAATAGTACTTTTTTGTGAACAACGCTACGAGATAAGCATATTGCAACCTATACAGGACGAGGCATTGCGTCAAGGTGAACATGAACTGCTTTGGTATGTAAATGAAAAGAATATTCCGGATTTTATAGCTAATGATGGGATACCGTTTACCGGTTCCATGCAGGAACTATATAATTTTAATCCGGAGGTAGTATTTGTCCCTTCGGGCATGGTTCCGTTTTATTTGCCTGGCGTAAAGGTTCATATTTTTGATGGATATGCTATGGAGAAGAAGGAGTACCGTGCGGTGTGTCGTTATTTTGATATGTATTTAACGCAAGGGCCTTTCTTTACGCAGCGTTTTCAGCAGTTGGCTGAGCAGTTTGGCGGATTTGATGTTGTGGAAACGGGATGGCCTCGTCAAGATTGGATATTCCGCAATCAGCATACTTTTGATGAGGAGAAAGCGCACCTTTTAGCAAATCATGGTAAAAGTAAAATGGTGCTTTATGCGCCAACTTGTTCGTCCTCTCATACATCCTTGGGCCATATGGCTTTGCCGTTAAGTAAATTGGCAGCTACAGAGGATGTACTTATTCTGCTAAAATTTCATCCTCATACGGATTTGCAATTTGTTGATCAATACAAACAGCTTGCCGACCAGACGCCCAATATTTTATGGGTAGAGGACGATGACATTTCTAAATATGAATTAATGGCAGATGTTATGATTAGCGATACCTCCTCGGTGATGTATGAATTCCTTTTACTCAATAAACCTGTAATTACCTTTAGAACGGTTGCTAAGGATATTTATTGGATAGACATAGACCACCAGGATGAGCTGTGTGGAGCATACAGCCAATCTCTTACATCGGCCGAGTATGCGCAAAAGAGGAAGTGGATAATTGATAATTACGATCCGTATTTTGATGGAAAAGTTGCACTGCGCATGCTGAGTGCAGTGGAGGAGTATATAGCTGCTCACGGCGTTCCTACGGCGCGTAAACTTAATTTATGGCATCAATATGAATGCTACAAAAAGTTTGGACGTATAGAAACAAAATAGTGGAATATAAAACAATGCCGCCTATCCGTTTTAACATGGATAGGCGGCATTGTTTTATGCTAATGTTTCTAGTATTTGTTTGTCATAGCTTTCATCATAAAACTCAACCTCATAGGGAATATAAGCTTTTGCTTCGTTAACATGTTTGTTGTATATGGTAACTTTGTCATTTGCTTGCATTATATACCATTCATATTCTAAGTCAATGTGGCCAATGTCTATGGCCCAGTAGCCCTCTTTAGCTAAATCATAGGCTAGGGCCGTGGCTGTTTGTCCAAGTGCTAACAGAATGAGTTTATCTTTACCGTAATTACGCGCTTTTTCTAATATCTCATCGTATTTGGTAAAGGCATTGACTGTTGGACATAATATTCGTTTTATGTCCTTCGCATTGGCAAATAAATCGTTACCAACACCAAGTCTGCTAAACTCGCCTTCAATGATAAGCAACTCCCGGTTGTGCCAAATTCTTTTATTTTTTTCAATGTATTGGTCTGCGACACTTTTATCCTTATAGGATAAATAGAAGCGAGTAAATTCGGCATCGTAAAATTGTCGCGGGTTTGACAATATAGGGAGTAGTTGTTTATGGTGTTTACAGAAATAAGCAATCCAATACACATGGGCACGCAGCGTTAAATTATCTTGATTTGTGAAAGGAAAAGGAATGCATACAATGTGATTGGGAATTTCATTGTTCATTACTTCTTCCAATTTGTTTTGCAAAAAGTGATTTGCACTACAAAAACCATTTCCTGTACCTCGCATAACGTCAAACTCTCCGTCGCCATATCTGCTTACAGAACATTTGTTAGCTATTATATAATCCAAAGTGGTGTTACTGTCCAAAATGTTTATTTGGGACTTTATACCTGCAATGAGCTTTTTGTAAGTTGATTGATAGCGTATTTTGCGTAAGCCTAATTCGAACTTATATAATAACTTAATCTTTGTCATAACTTTTCCTTCTCTACACTCTTTAAATATTTATCAACGCCATTTTCACACCACACTCGCTCTTCACGTACTGCATTATGATAATACTTAAAATTCTTTTCTTTGTTGCTCATATATAGATCTTTATGCCATAGGTGGAATCCGATACCTGCAAACTTGAGTGTTTTCTTCTTTCTGCCAAGGTGTACTAAACGCACAGCCAAGTCATAGTCCTCGCCTCCCCATTCCTTGTAAAACTCGTCATAGCCATTTATAGCTACAAAATCATTGCGCCAAAAGGACATATTACAACCAAGTCCCGGTCGGGATTTTTTGCGTTGGGATAAATATTGCGCAACTGCCGGCATGTGCAAAGCATTTATACGTCTGCTAATTCCGGGAGAGAAAAAGCTTAGGTGTTTAAACTTACCACTTTTACATAGTTTTTCCGTAAGAGAACGTTCAATGTTTGTACGCCCTCCTTTAAGGTAAAATCCTTTCTCCGAAAATGATACGTGATCCTCTATGAAACGTGGATGTAGAATAATGTCCCCATCAACCTGGATGATATAGGCTCCTGTAGCTACGGCTACGCACTTATTTCTAATCATAGCTAGACGGAAGCCGTTATCTTCATGCCAAACGTGGATGAGTGGTACCGGGAAATTTGCTTTGAACTCGTCAATAAGCTCTTTGGTTTCCGAACGTGAACCGTCGTCGCCAACAATGACTTCATTTGGCAACACAGTTTGGTGTTTTATACTTTCCAAACAGTGACGCAGAGCGTCCGGACGATTATATGTTGATATAATTAAAGTTGTAGTTGTCATGATTGGCTTTCAATTTATAATCTGGTAAAGTTCGTTCATTGTTGTGTTAATATCAAAAATATTGGCACGTTCTATAGATTTTTGTCTAAAGTACTCTAATCTTTCATTGTCTGCAAGTAGTTGCATTACTCCATTGGCTATGGAATGGTCATCATGTTCGGTCAATATGCCGTAAGCGCCATTTTCAAGTAATTCAACGGGTCCGGTTGTTTTTGTTGACACTATAGGCTTTCCAAGACAAAGTGCCTCACCAATAACTAGAGAGTAACCTTCACTGATTGATGTAGAAATAAACATATCCGATGCTACAATGTAGGGGTATGGATTTAAATGAAACCCTTTAAACTCTACAATATCGTCCACCTTGAACTCTTTTGCTAGTTTTTCTAATGAAGTTCGTAATTTGCCCTCTCCAAGAATCCAGAACTTAACGTTTTGATCGGAATCTTTAAGAATTTTGGCCACTCTAATAATTCGGTCATAGGCCTTTTGTGGAGCAATACGTCCAACAGTTGTTATGGTAAATGCATCGGTGTTGACTATTTGCTCAGAACCTCGTTTTACAATACTCTCCTTGAGTATGGGATTATACATAACACTTTTAGGCGCTGTATTCATGGGGAATAGTCGCTCAAACTGCAATAGTGCATCTTTGGAAACGAAAACTATGTTATCCATTTTATTGTAAATACAGTTTTCCTTTCCTTTTGTAAAGAAATCATCACTCCAGTGATTTACTAATAAATCGATATGTACCCAAGATATATGTTTTTTACCTTTGTCCCATATTATGTCATGGAGTGCCACAGATATTCCTTCTAAGAAAGAAACAACGACATCGAAATTGGGAAGATTTAGTGCGTTTAATTTATTTCTTAAAAACACGTCCCACCCCAATTTTGAGTTGCATTTAAGCATTATGCGGGATAGTAATTTGAAATGGCGATCTTCAAAAAGATAAACCTTCCTCACCTGTTGTGGCAGTTGGGGAAGATAAACACCCTTATTGTAAAATAGAAGCAAGGTTACGTCATACTTGTTATAGTCAAAGTTGCATAACAAATCTATGAGCACTTTTTCTGCTCCTCCACCCTTTAGAGATGGCATGATAAATAAGATACTTTTTTTCACAATGTTAGTTTACGTAGTAGGTTAGTCTAGGAAGCGGCAAATAAAGCGTCGTTCATTATGACAGGTTGTCCATTTTTGCATTTGCTCGTATACGTTGCATGCATCTAAATGGTGTAGTTTAGCAAACTCATCTGCCATAATATGTAACATCTTTGGTGTTGCCATAAGTTTCCGGAAGTTAGCAATACGCTTTTTTATTGAAATGTCTTTGAAGTTCATTCTATTTAGGTCTACCAAATAAAAACGGTAATCATTATTTCCGTTGCGTTTTATTAGAATGTTACCCGGAGATAAATCAATAAACATAATATTTGCTTGGTGTAGAGAGTGTACAAAGCGAGTACAAGCTCTTAATACCGGTTCAATGTCCGCGTCGGTATCCTTTAACGCTCTAAACTCCATGTCGACATCCTCTTGGATAGAGATGTAGTAACTATGGGATAATAGGCCGTTTCGCACTTCAATGTATGCAACAGGTTCGGGCGTGGATAAATTATTTGCTATTAACTTGTTGGCATATTGAAAGGATCTTAATGCCTTTGATTTTCTGATATATGTATAGGCAAATCGATTAATGATATGGGGCTGTTTAAACGACTTTACATTTAATTGTAAACCATCCATCTCGATTACTTTAATAATATTTCGGTTATCCTGAATAACCGTCCCTATATTATCAAAAGTAGTCGGAATACTTAGCAGTTTTTGTTCCAAATGCTTGTATTTGGGGTTTATCTCAAACTTAATCATGCTTTGCGTATATAGTCAATAAAGGTATAATTGTATGGGTTTTTCTCATCAGCCTGGTGCGATTCCTCGCATACCTGCTCCCACTCATTGTCTGTAACGTCAGGGATAACAGTATCTCCGTCCACTTGTGTATGTACACGAGTCAGGAATAGTTCATTTGCTCTGTTCCACAACGCATTATATATTGTTCCTCCGCCAATAACAAACACGCGCTCTTCTCCAATCACGGCAGCTAAAGCATCCTCAACAGACTCAAAAACTTCACAACCGGGTGCAGAATAACTCTTATTACGAGACACTACAATATTGCGTCGGTTGGGAAGGGCACGACCAATGGATTCGAATGTTTTACGTCCCATCAATATGGCGTGTCCTGTAGTAAGCTGTTTAAAGCGTTTCAAATCTGCAGGTAGGTGCCAAATTAATTCGTTATCTTTTCCAATTATATTATTGTCAGAAGCTGCTACAATTAATGCTAGTTTCATACGTTCTGTTACTCTTGTTTTTTATTAATAATCATCTCCACTTGCTCAATAATCATGTTAGGAGTAATATTGTTTATATAATTCTCCTCCTGTATCATATTGTTTTCAACCTTCAACACAGTACATAACTCTCCTTTGGGGGTAATTGCAGAGGTTGGACTAGTGGATAATCCCATCATTGCAATGGTAGGGCGTTTGGTTAGCGCTCCAATATGTAGTGCCGACGAGTCAATAGTTATCAGTAAATCTGCAAGTCCTATGGCCGATATATATTCGCTGATATTAGTTTTGTTGGTTAAATTAACCACTCTACTACAATCATTTAGTTTATTGGCATAGGCCTCATGTTTTATATTGTCAATGGCATCGCCCACAAATACTAGGTTATAGCCTTTGGCGTATAAATCTTGGCACAACTGCATTGCCATGTGGTCTGGATAGCGTCTAAATTGTTTGTTTTCGCCTCCCAGATATAATGCAATAACTTTATTGTTATTATTAAATATATACGGAACACATGCAGTGTATGAGCAGGTTAAAGGTGGTAAATAGATGTATTTCTTTGCAAGGAACTCATTGACTAAACGGGCATAAATATTAATATAATGCATGTTTCTGTTTAGTTTAATGCTCCAATTAAGCAAACAATTTCTACCATCGTTTTTATAACCGATAATATGCTTGACACCACCCAATTTAAAAAGCAACGCAGCATTGAAACTATTGGCAAATAGAAATCCTAAGTCGTAGTTACCGTGCTTTCTAATGGAACGTACAATTCCTGCACGCACAATCCAAGCCTTTCTCCTAGAAAGCGGGAAAGTAATGAAATGTTCCACTTGTTTATCTTGCGCAAATAACTCGCGGACAAAGTCCGGCCCCACAATAGTTAATTTTGCATCAGGATATTCCTGTTTTATTAGCTCAATGGCAGGTGTGCAATTTATTGTATCGCCCAAAAAGTTTGGTGTATGGATAATAATTCTTTTCATCGTTCCAGTACACTCTTTTTAGGTGTAGTTGCTATAAAGTCCTTTAAATAAAAAGGTTCAAAATAAGCTACGTCCTCAAATGTTCCCTTTACATAGTAGGACTCTGCTAATGGAGCCATACTTTGTGCCGATGTAATAACACCTGCCTCAAAGTGCGCGTTGGGGTGAACTATGGTTTGAGTTAATTTCTCACTGCCGTTACCAAAGAATAGGAATTCATGGTTATCCAAAATAGACTGGAAAGAAGTTTCGTCAATGACTTTTGCCTCTGTGCCCGATATTTCCATGTTCTCCACATTATATAAAGCCGTATAAACCTCCATGCGGCGCGCATCGATCATAGGACAGTAATAAATATCCTTACCATGTTTGCTGCTCATGGCATGTGCCATAGCTTTAAGTGTAGGAATAGCAATTAAAGGGATATTAGCTCCGTAACATAACCCTTTAGCCATTGATACTCCAATGCGTAATCCGGTATAGGATCCCGGACCCATGCTTATTGCAATGGCATCCAAATTGGATACAGAAAGTTGTTGTTCTTTAAGAAGTGCGTCAATAAACTCACCCAGTACTACCGAGTGGTTCGCACCTTCGTTACACTCTTTTAACTGAATTACTTCACCGTCTTTTGCTAACGCTACGGAACATACCGTGGTGGATGTTTCTATATTTAATATTAAAGCCATTGTCTATTATTTACGTATCAATTCAAATTCACCGCCCATACCCAGTTTAATAATACCCGATGGTTCTGCTCGTTTTGTATCTGCTTGTCTGTAGCCCACAATATAGTCTACTCCCGCTTTTATTTCCTCGCTGATTTCGGCAAATATCGCAGCCGAAGGTTGACCACTTATATTGGCCGACGTGGATACAATGGGTCTGTGGAAACGGTGTAACAAGTCGTGCGAGAACTCCTCATGAGTAATGCGTATACCTATTGTTCCATCCTCTGCAATTAAATTTTTTGCCAATCCTTTAGCATTGGGGTAGATTATTGTAAGTGGTTTGTCACTTACCTCAAGTAAATCATACGCAATATCCGGAACATCAGCATAGGATGCAATCTTTCCGGCATCATCAAGTAACACTAGCATGGATTTACTGTCTTCGCGCTGTTTAAGCTTATAAATACGTGCCACAGCCTCGGCATTTGTGGCGTCACAGCCAATGCCCCATATCGTATCTGTTGGATATAAAATAATTCCACCCGCTTTCATTACTTCGCACGCGCGGTTAATATCATCTCTCATTTCATTATTCATAGTTCAAAACAATTACATGCGTTGTTGTTACAGGTTTTTCTCACACAAAATATTATTCCGCTAAATTACAAATATTTTATCAGAACCTGTTTTTTATCGCTTCAATAATTTTGTAGTTACCGTTTTCAATGTACTGCCTTTTGGAAAAGAAGTGAGAATGATTGAGTACATTGTATACACGCTTTTAGAGAGAAGCAGGGCTGTTTATAGAAATGAATGCGCGTAGAGCAATACGCAATAAAAATAAATATAGAGGTAGGAGAGAAGAATGTAAAAAATAACGCGCTACCGTTGAAAGTAGCGCGTTGTCGTATCCTATACTAAATGGCGGATAAGTTCTTCACGGTCGCCGTGAAGCAAATCAATTAAAGGAATCTCAATCATTGTATAACATCCCGGTTGCTGTAATAAAACAGCGCGAGCCGACGATACAAGAATTTGTGCCGTTACGGCTGGGTTGTTTATGCGCATATTAAATTCGAAAAGTTGATTTTGAGTTTTTCCCGAAACACCTTTTCTTGTCAAATTTACTCCGTGTCCCATGTCTAAAAGTGCGTCAACACTTGTTACTTGATTAACGTGTGTTTCATCGTGCACAAAATAGGGATCGTTTTTAATTGCATTTGCAACAGTATTGAAGTCATGTCCATCTTCTAGTTCAATGTAAACCATACGGCGGTGAATACCTGTTCCGGTAGGAATTGTCATTGATAAAGCTGCTTTTACTCCGCTAATAGCTTTCACGGCTACAGTATGTCCCATACTCATACCCGGACCGAAATTAGTGTATGTAATACCTTTTGGTGCACATGCTTCAAGTAGAGCGCGGATAACAGAATCACTTCCCGGATCCCAACCTGCAGAGATAATAGCTGCACAGTTATTTTCCTTTGCAATTTTACCAAGTGTAGCTCTTAAGTCTACAATGCCGGTGTGTATATCAAAACTGTCAACAGTACAAATTCCTTTAGCAAGGATTTTAGATGCTTGCTCCTCAATGCTACGGGTTGGCGCACAAAGAATGGCAACATCTACGTCTGTAAGTTGGTCTATGTCTGTCACTACTTGGTAAGCTTGTAACTCAGTCGGATTGTTGTCTGCCGATCGGCGAACAATACCTGCCACCTCAAAATCGGGCGCAGCTTGCAATGCTTCCAACACGTAATGTCCAATATTTCCATAGCCTACAATGGCTGCTCTAGTCTTTTTCATATCCTTTTATGATTTACAGTTAAATTATAGCGTTTAATAATATGCCTACAAATTTAAAAAAACTTTTAGGAGCGGAAATAGAAAATGTAAAAACAATTATTTTTACACGACGATGTTAAATATTAAACATAAAGTTCTATTATGTAAGCTAAGATAAATTTATTAACTTGCACGCACTAATTTAAATCGGCGTCTATGTTTAAAAAATTACCTCACACCTATACTATAATATGCTTTATTATATTGGTTTGTGCTATGTTATCCTGGATTATTCCCGCAGGAGAATTTCAACGTGAAACTATACAAGTGGGAGAGTCAGCACGAACGGTAATTGTTCAAGACTCTTACCATGAGGTAGAGCCTGTACCCCATTCATGGCAAATATTCACCTCTTTTATATATGGCTTTGAGAAACAAGCCGGGATTATAGCTTTTCTCTTAATAATTGGTGGTGCTTTTCAAGTAATGAACGAGAGTAAAGCCATAAACAATGGTATAATCTCTTTTCTAAATCAGTCCAAGCAGCTTAATAAATATCGTTTTATGCAACGCATAGGGGTAAATAACTTAATCATAGCCTCCGTAGTTGTGTTGTTCAGTTTGTTTGGTGCGGTATTTGGGATGAGCGAGGAGACTTTGGCATTTGTAGTGCTTATAGTTCCACTTGCCGTGTCTATGGGATATGACTCACTAACGGGGATCACTATGGTATATGTTGCCGCTCATGTGGGATTTTCTGCCGCTATGCTTAATCCATTCACTATTGGTATAGCACAGGGACTTGCCAATATTCCTCTTTTTTCAGGAATTGAATACAGAATATTTTGTTGGATTACTTTTACGGGAATATTAATTGCAGGCTTATTGTACTATGCATCGCGCGTAAAAGTGAATCCCACCCAATCATTAACCTATAAAATTGACGAGCATTGGCGCTCAGAGTGCGCAGCAGTCGAAGTGGTGGAGTACGATGGAATGACACGCGCTGCCATGAGTGTTTATATTGGGATTGGATTAGTACTTACTGTTTTCTCATTTTATTATCCAGTATCTTCAATTTCTATAGGACAAAGCAGTTTTCATCTTTCCATTATTCCAATATTAACAGCACTATACATGCTTTTAGGATGGATAACTGTTCGGAAATCGGACCAACTGTTTGTATTAGTAATTCTACTTTTTACTATCCTTTTTCTTATAGTTGGTGTTATGGGCTATGGATGGTATATTCCGGAGATTGGTGCTTTATTTCTGGCCATGGGGCTTGTGGCAGGCTACACCATGGGCTATGACAATAATACAATTATAGCGGCTTTCCTTACCGGTGCAAAGGATATGCTCTCTGCAGCTTTAGTAGTGGCTTTGGCAGGAGGTATAATTCAAGTGTTGCAAGACGGACGTATAATAGACACAATACTTCATGGATTAGCACAATTAATGGCTAATACCGGTAACATTATTGCCATTGGGGTAATGTATTTAATACAAACGGTTATAAATGTAATTATTCCCTCCGGGTCGGCAAAAGCTGCTTTAACCATGCCAATTATGGCACCTTTCTCAGATGTTATAGGAATATCCCGTCAAGCTACGGTAATGGCATTCCAACTGGGCGATGGCATAACTAACATGATTACTCCAAGTAGTGGCGTATTGATGGGTGCATTAGGTATTGCCCGTATTCCGTATGAAATATGGGTAAAATGGTTTTGGAAAGCAATTCTGTTTTTTGTAATATTGGGCTTTGTTTTATTAATTCCTACAGTGACCATTCAGCTAAATGGTTTTTAATGCAACTAAAATGTTTGGACAACTAAATTGGATTATATTATTTCTGTATCTAGGAGCAATGCTTGGTCTTGGATATCGGTTTTCACGAAAGGATAAGAGTACTTCAGCCTACTTTAAGGCAAATGGAAATATTCCCTGGTGGGCAGCGGGATTAAGCATCTATGCCACCTTAGTAAGTTCAATAACTTACATATCAATACCTGCAAAAGCGTATGCTACAAACTGGACCTATTTTCCAATGTTGGCAACCATTGTACTTGTCTCTATACCTGTTATACGTTATTATTTGCCTTTTTTTCGCTCCTTACAGAGTGGTTCTGCCTATCAGTATTTAGAAACTAGGTTTAACTATAAAGTGCGGTTCATTGCTTCAATGCTTTTCATAATTTTTATGCTAGCGCGTGTGGCTTTAGTTCTTTATGTGCCTGCTTTGGCACTGTCTGCAGTGGCAGAGATAGATATAAATGTAATAATACTTATAATAGGACTGGTAACTTTGTTTTATGCCACACTAGGAGGCATAAAAGCAGTTATTTGGGGGGATGTAATACAAGGCATAATACTCATATCCGGGATTTTCCTGGCTGCGATTTATTTAATTACAAATACCCAAGGTGGTTTGGAAGGATATTTGGAGCTTGGTAAGTTGCATCATAAATTCCAGATGGTCGATTGGGATTGGGATTTTACTAAGGCCTCATTTATAGTAATACTGTTGGGGGGATGTGCCAATAATTTAATCTCTCTGACATCCGATCAGACTGTTATTCAACGCTACATGACTACCTCTTCATTAGCAAAGACAAAACGAAGTATCATTCTTAATGGAATATTCTCAGTAACGTTTTCAATATTGTTTTATGTGGTGGGTACAGGTTTGTACACATTTTACAGTACAAATGCTCAGCTTATGCCTGCCCATTTAGCGTCGGCAGATACGCTGTTCCCTTATTTCATTACGCACCAGTTACCGCAAGGATTGGCCGGAGTGGTAATGGCAGCACTGTTAGCAGCAACAATGTCAACGGTTTCATCAAGTATAAACTCTATATCCAATTCATTTACCGAGGATATATTATTGCATATAAATCCGGCATCGTCATCGCGCAGACAATTACACAATGCGCGTATCATATCTGCAGCTGCGGGATGCATAGGTGTGGCGTTGGCTCTGGTAATGGCAACTTGGAATATAAAATCGTTAGTGGACTATTTCAATATAATTCTCGGAATGCTTACAAGTGGTTTAGGTGCCCTGTTCTTTATTGGTATATTCATGAAAAGTGTAGACAGCAAGGGAGCAATTTTAGCTTTTGTAATATCCTTTATTGTAGTGGTAGCGGTGAGTAAATTTACCGCAATATCTTTCCTTTTGTATGGAGCCATCGGTTTTGGGACATCCCTAGCTATTGCATACGTGTATGTGCTTGTAAGGAACCTTTGGTTTAATCCCAAAACAGCCATTAGTAAGTCGGAGATTTTATAATGTAGGTTGTATTGAGTATTACCTAAATAGTAACATCATAATACAACAAAAGCACCGCGAAGCGGTGCTTTTGTTGTATTATGATGTTTATTTCTTTCTCATAAATATTTGAACAGGTACTCCGGTAAAGTTCCAATGTTCGCGAATCTTATTCTCAAGATAGCGTTTATATGGATCTTTCACATACTGCGGAAGGTTGCAATAGAATGCAAAAACAGGAGTGTGTGTAGGTAACTGTGCAATGTATTTAATTTTAACAAACTTACCTTTCATTGCCGGTGGCGGATAAGCTTCAATAGCCTCAAGCATTACACGGTTAAGTTCGGAAGTTTTCACTTTACGGCTACGGTTTTCAAAAGCGCGAATAGCTGCTTCAAGAGCCTTTAACAGACGTTGTTTTGTAAGTGCAGAAGCAAAAATAATTTCAACATCTTTAAATGGTGCAATCTTTTCACGTAGTTCCTTTTCGTAGTTAAGCATGGTTTTTCCATCCTTTTCTACAAGGTCCCATTTGTTTACAACAATTACAACACCTTTGCTGTTACGCTCAATTAAATGGAAGATATTCAAATCCTGAGCCTCCATTCCGCGCGTAGCGTCAATTAGCAACATACATACGTCACTCTCCTCAATAGCTCTTACAGAGCGCATCACAGAGTAAAACTCCACATCCTCGTTTACCTTGGCTTTTTTACGTAAACCTGCAGTGTCAACTAGGAAGAAGTCATAACCAAAACGGTTATAGTGTGTATGCAATGCGTCGCGAGTTGTTCCGGCAACATCAGTAACAATATTACGCTCTTTGCCAATAAGTGCATTGATTGTAGACGATTTTCCAACATTAGGACGTCCTACAATTGTAATGCGTGGCAATTCGCTTTGATCTTCAACTGTGTCAGCTGTAAAGTTTGATACAATCACATCCAACAACTCACCTGTTCCAAAACCATTAGCCGACGAGATACAGTATAAATCACTGTCAATACCTAGTCCGTAGAACTCTTGCGCTTCGTAAATTTTATCGTGTGTATCAACTTTGTTAGCGATAAGATAAATAGGTTTCTTAACGTTACGCAATAGTTTTGCGAAATTCTGGTCCAAATCCGTGATACCCAATTCTGCGTCTACAACAAAAAGGATAACATCAGCTTCGTCCATAGCAAGTAAAACCTGTTTGTTAATCTCATCTTCAAAGATATCGTCGCTTTTTGACACATATCCTCCGGTATCAATTACCGAAAATTCTTTTCCATTCCACTCGGACTTCCCGTAGTTACGGTCACGTGTAACACCACTTTCCTCATTAACAATAGCTTGGCGTTTACCAATAAGCCTGTTGAAAAGCGTTGATTTCCCTACATTGGGACGTCCTACAATAGCAACTATATTACTCATTTTTCTTTTATTGTACGTATCCAAAATATTTTAAACTATTCTCCTTACTTCTCCACTCTTTCAATACTTTTACATAGAGATTAAGGTAAATCTTTTTCCCAAAAAAGGCTTCCAAGTCAACTCGAGCAAGACTACCAACCTTTTTAATGGCTTCGCCTTGACGACCAATGATGATACCTTTTTGAGAGTTGCGCTCAACGTAAATTACCGCTGAGATGTTTATGCGTTGCTCATCTTCCTTGAATTCCTCAACCTCTACCTCGACCGAGTATGGAATTTCTTTGTCGTAGTGCATGAGAATTTTTTCGCGAATAGTTTCATTTACAAAGAAGCGGGCCGGCATGTCGGTCATTTCATCTTTGGAAAAGAAAGGTTCGCCCTCAGGGAGAAGTGCTACGATACGATTTTGAAGATTTTCAACATTAAAATTCTCCGTTGCCGACATTGGGAAAATTTCCGCTTGTGGCAATAATTGTTTCCACTTGTCAAACAGCTCTTCTAACTTTGCTTGGTCAGAAATATCTATTTTGTTAATGACAAGAAGAATTGGAGCCTTGGTTTTAGCTACTTTCTCAATGAAATCCATGTTCTTCTCTGGCGTTTCAACAACGTCTGTTACATAAAGAACTATGTCGGCATCTGTTAATGCCGATTTTGAGAAATCAAGCATACACTCTTGCATGCGGTAAGTGGGACGCACCACTCCCGGGGTATCTGAGAATACAATCTGATAATCATCTGCATTCACAATTCCCTTAATGCGGTGACGTGTTGTTTGCGATTTAGAGGTGATGATTGAAATTTTCTCTCCCACCAATCTATTCATTAAAGTGGATTTCCCAACGTTAGGGTTACCCACAATATTTACAAATCCTGCTTTGTGGCTCATTCTTATTACTAAAGTTTATTCCGCACAAAGATAGTGATAATTCCCGAACTTTGAAAATTAAGCTTATAATGTGACATTTAAAAAAAATGTAACCTCAAATATGCCGTCAATGTGCCTTACTCCGCTCTAGGGTATCTACTAGGTTACGGCAAGGTTTCGACTAGGTTTCGACTACTATTGGGGTGCCATACTAGTCGAAACCTAGTCGTAACCTAGTAGATACCTAGTAGAAACCCTAGAGGGGGATACATTGAGATCCAAGCAGTTTTGAAAGACAAGTAAGTATGTGGATAACATAAAAATGATGTGAAGGTATACGCAAAGAGCAGTTATTATGGAAAGTAGTGTAATTGGTTTTTGGGAGGATTTGAAAGGGAATAATTACCCATTTTGTATGTTACATTTAGTGTGTAGCTATAATTTCATTATTTACGTATATCCGAATAGATAAAAGTTTTAACTTTGTGAATGAGTAAATCGCAAAAAAGTGAAAGAGATTCTTAATAAATATATGGCGAGCAGTGTAGCTCGAGAACTGAAGGAGAAAAGCGCTACAGGACAAAAGTATCGTCTTGTTAATAATGCAGGATCAGTGAATTCCATACTTATGGAAGCACTTAATCAAAATGATGTACCTTTACAAGTAGCGGTGCTAAATGATAGGGATGAGGCAGCTTATTTCTATAATGATCTTTTAAGTTTTGCACGTGATGAGGAGTTGGGATTTTTACCCTCGTCCTTTAAGCGTAAAATTAGTCCGGATGAAACCGATAACGAAAGTATTCTTATCCGCACGGAGTGTTTGACACGTTTAGCTAAGGGCGAATTACGCATGCTGGTAACTTATCCTGCCGCTTTGGCCGAGATGGTGGTGAGCGAGAAAACGCTGAATGAAATGGCTTATACGTTGCGTCCGGCAGATGTGGTAAAAATGTCGGCCATAGAGAAACGTTTGGCAATGTATGAGTTTCAACGTTCGGACTTTGTTTATGAGCCCGGTCAGTTCTCCGTGCGCGGAAGTATTATTGATATTTACTCTTATGCAGAGGAAAATCCGATACGTTTGGATTTTTTTGGCGATGAAATAGAGTCTATGCGTTATTTTGACTTGGAGACGCAATTAACAGGTGACCATGCCTCTAAAATAACCATTGTCCCCGATATAAGCAGACAAGAGCATGCCAAAACGCATACACCTATAACCGGATACTTTGAAAAAGCACCTTTATGGTGGATTAAAAATGGTGTATATGTACGGGATAGGATTAATACATTGCGTAAGGATGGCGATGCACAACTTCTAACCACGCCCGAGAAGTTATTTGAGGTAATTGAGCGTGGCTGCGTTTTTGAGTGGGGGCCCGATTCGTTTTTTAGAGGAGAACCCATAGATGTTTGTTGTGAGAACCAACCGGTGGTGAGCAAGCATTTTGAACTGCTTGCGGATACGCTGCAAACTAAACAAAGTAACGGATATGAGCTATTTATATGCTCCAATAACGAAAAACAAATTGAACGTATTAGAGATATCCTAAAAGAAAAGGGATATGATATTCCATTTACGTATATACCGGGAACTTTGCACGAGGGGTTTGCGGATAATTGTTTAAAGTTTTGTTTCTATACGGAGCATCAGATATTTGATCGTTATCATAAGTATAAACTTAAAAACTCAAAGATACGAAAAGGGAAAGAGTCCCTTTCAATTAACGAGATTCAAAATTTACATCCCGGGGATTATGTGGTCCACGTGGACCATGGGATTGGTAGGTTTGGAGGTCTTGTTAAATTAGATAATAACGGACAGCAGCAAGAAGCCATTCGATTGGTGTATAAGAATAATTCCGAACTTTATGTGGGATTACATTCGTTGCACAAAATATCTAAATACAAAGGCAAGGATGGCACTCCCCCAAATGTGAATAAACTGGGAGGAGAGGCTTGGAGTAAGTTAAAACAAAAAACCAAGAGTAAGGTTAAGGATATTGCTAAGGAGCTGATAGCACTGTATGCCAAGCGTAAAAACGAGGAGGCTTTTGCATTCTCGCATGATAGTTTCTTGCAGGAGGAGATGGAGGCATCCTTTAGTTATGAGGAGACTCCGGACCAAATGAGAGCCATCCAGGAGGTAAAGGCCGACATGGAACTACCGCGTGTAATGGACAGGTTAGTGTGTGGGGATGTAGGTTTTGGAAAGACCGAGGTTGCCATTAGAGCTGCATTTAAGGCTGTGGCCGATAATAAACAGGTGGCAATATTGGTGCCAACAACTGTTTTGGCCTATCAGCATTTCAATACATTTAAGAAACGACTGGCGGACATGCCTTGTCGTGTAGAGTATGTATCCAGAATGCGTAAGCCCGCGGAGATAAAGAAGGTGCTTCAAGGATTAAAGGATGGAAGCATTGACATAGTGATTGGAACACACAGGCTTACAGGTAAGGATGTTGCGTTTAAGGACTTGGGATTGCTTATAATTGATGAGGAGCAAAAGTTTGGTGTTGGAGTAAAGGAAAAATTGAAGCATTTTAAACTGAATGTGGATACGTTGACTATGACAGCTACGCCAATACCAAGAACCTTGCAGTTTTCATTGATGGGAGCGCGAGACATGTCCATAATTCGTACTGCTCCGCCTAACCGATACCCTATTGTTACGGAGCTCCATAGATTTGACGAGCAGATAATAAAGGAGGCGGTGATGTTTGAGTTATCGCGTGGGGGACAGTTGTTTTTTATCAATAATAGAGTTGACACACTTAAGGATATAGAAGGGATGTTGCATCGTTTGGTTCCGGAGGTTAAAACTTGTATTGCCCATGGGCAAATGAGTGGTCCGGACTTGGAAACCGTGATGTATGGTTTTATGCGAGGCGACTATGATGTACTTATTGCAACAACGATTATAGAAAGTGGTTTGGATATTCCAAATGCTAATACAATAATAATAAATCAGGCGCAGAATCATGGATTAAGTGATTTGCATCAGTTGCGTGGAAGGGTTGGTCGTTCAAATAGAAAAGCTTTTTGTTATCTATTAACGCCACCGTTGGATAGTGTAAACACCGACGCGCAGCGTAGATTAAAGGCCATTGAGGATTTTAGCGGATTGGGTAGCGGATTTAATATAGCCATGCAGGATTTGGATATACGTGGAGCCGGGAATATACTAGGAGCAGAACAAAGCGGGTTTATAACCGAGATAGGTTATGAAACATACCAAAAAATATTAACAGAGGCGTTACTGGAGTTGCGCGATGAGGATGCTGAGTATGCTAGCATGAGTGAAGCAACTCAGGAGGAGCAGCATTACGTTACGGATTGTATTGTTGAAACAGACTTTGAGGCCATAATTCCGGAAAGTTATATTGAAAATGTAAGTGAGCGTATCCGTTTATACAGACTATTGGACAATAGCAATAGGGAAGAGGAGCTTGAAAAGTTTATATTTGAAATAGAGGACCGTTTTGGAAAGGTGCCACAACAGGTTACTGATTTATTACAAATAGTACGTATGCGCCGCTTGTGCGTTGGTATGGGTGTTGAGCGCGTATTAGTGAAAGGCGGACGTATGGTGTTGTATTTTGTGGCTAACCCTCAAAGTAAGTTTTACCAGAGCGATTTGTTTATGAGTATATTACGATTTGTACAAAGTCAAAAAGTGCGTTGTAATATGAATGAAAAGAATGGAAAACTAACATTGGTATTTGACCGAGTGCCATCAGTGCACACTATGTATAAAGATATTGCAACAATGCATGAATTTGTAACAAGAAATGATGAATCTGGTAATTGATATAGGCAATAGTCGTTTAAAATATGCTTTGTTTTCCAACTCGGACTGTTTGTGCAATGGCCTTGGAGAAGGAGAGCTCTTTGCATTAATGGACCGTCTCAACGAAGAGAATTATACGATTTTCTTGTCGGCAAGCGGTGAGATTTCTCAGGTATTTCTGCAACGCATTAGGCATTACAATAGGGAGGTGACATTGTTTAGTAGAGATATGAGTTTACCAATAGTTATTGATTATGATACACCCAACACGTTGGGACTTGATAGAATAGCGAATTGTGTGGGGGCATTGACCGTTTGTGCAATGTCACGTTCAATATTAGTTATTGATGTTGGAAGCGCCATTACGTATAATTATATAGAAGGCGGAAATAGGTTTGTGGGTGGTAATATTTCTATTGGTGTTGGAATGCGTTTCAAGGCGCTTAATCATTTTACCGCTCATTTGCCGTTGCTGGGAACGGAGCATCACGTGGAGTCTATTGGCCGTTCAACGGAAACTGCAATTGCAGCTGGTGTCGTTGAAGGTGTGGGGCATGAGATAAAAGGGGTAATAGCCGGGTATATTGCCGAGCATCCGCAAGGGGAGGTAATAATAACGGGAGGAGGATATGAGGATATTGTTAAACTTTTCAAAAAAGAAGTTCGTTACATTAAAAACCTCGGAATGATAGGTTTAAATGCTATTTATAGGTTTAATTTCTATAATTGACACGCTGTTTGTAATAAAAAAACAGCGGTAAAAATAGTAGATATTGAAAATAGTAATTAATTTTGTACTAATGACATGTTAATACGTAGAGATTACGGTATCGATTGAACTAATAAAAAAACGATAATAACTAAGAATTGCTATTATGAAAAAAATCGTCGCTTTAGCTTTTGGCGTTTGCTTGATGGGTGGAGCAGCCAAAGCGCAAACTATTGATTCGAAGTATGGTGTGGACAGCGTGAAGACTATTGAAAACGCTTCGATTTATACTGAGTTTGTAAAACAAAAAAACTATAAGGATGCACTTCCTGCATGGCGATATGTTTATCAAAATGCACCGCGTTTTCAGTTGAATACTTATGTGCGCGGAGAAGAAATTCTTACCGGAATGTTTAAAGAGACAAAGGATTATGCATATATCGACACGTTAATGATGGTATATGATCAACGTATTAAGTATTTTGGAGATCACGCACGATATTCAGAAGGTTATATACTTGGAAAAAAAGGTGCTGATTTGTATCGTTTTGGACGTAAGAATGACGAGACTAAAAAACAAGCTTATACGTATTTAACAAAGTCGTTCGATATGGAAGGCTCTAAATCGCACCCTGTAACTGTTCAAATTATGTTCTTTGCTGCTGGTGAGTTATTGGAGCATGATGCAATTACAAAAGAAGAATACATAAATCTTTACTCAAAGATTTCCGATTATATGGCTAAGGGAATAGAAAAAGCTGCTAAACCGGAGGTGTTTGTTGAAATGAAACAAAAGGTGGATGGTTTATTCTTCCAGGCTGGAGCTGCAGATTGCGAAACGCTGAATACATTACTTACAGCTAAGTATGAAGCCAATAAAGAAGATATGGCTAATTTGAAGGAGATTTCGACATTACTTCGCCGTATGGAGTGTGTAGATTTACCTCTTTATGCAACTATAGCAGAACAAATTTATCAACAAGAGCCAACTGCCGATGCAGCGTATAGTTTAGCTATTATGTTCTTAAAACGTCAGGAGTTTGACAAAACAGAGGCGTATTTAAGAGAAGCTATCTCTAAATCGGATGATGTTGCAGCAAAAGGAGAATACAGCTTGCGCTTATCGCAAATCATGTTGTCAAAAGGAAAGTTACAAGAAGCTAAACGTTACGCTTTAGAAGCTATTAAAGGAAACCCAAATAGCGGTGCTGCGTATATTTTAATAGGAAAAGCGTACGCTCTTGAAAGTAAAAACTATGGGGAGGACGATTTCGATAAGAGTTCAGTATTTTGGGCAGCAGTTGACAAGTTTGTAAGAGCTAAGAGTGTTGATCCTTCTGTAGCTTCGGAAGCTGATAAATTAATTAGCACATATGAGCAGTATTTCCCATCTAAGGATGAGGCGTTCTTCCGCAGTATTAATGCCGGATCAACTGTGAAATTGGGTAGCTGGATTAATGAGTCGACTACGGCACGTTTTAGAAAACAATAATAGACACTAAGACTTTTTTTACTAAGGTCTACTTTAAAAATATATGAGAAGATACTTCTTTAATAATTTAATAAAAAGCATTATTACTCTTTGCGGAGTAATAATGCTTTTCTCGTGTAAAACGGATCCGGCGGAAGTTCAAAACTTTATTATGCAGGATTCCATGCGGGCAGTGATGAAGGGAGAAGAGTTAAAGCTTATTTATACGGATTCGGCTCGCATAAAATATCGTATCCTTACACCTGAGTACATAAAGGGAGGGCTAGCAGAAAAACAGTATGAAGAGTTCCCAAAAGGAGTGGAGATATTTTCATATGACAAAGAGGGTAATCTTGTAGCATCCATCAAGGCAAAGTATGCCAAAAAGATGGAGAAGGATATGCTTTGGGAAGCCAGGCATGATGTTGTTGTTGTGAATAGCGAGGGTAAGAAGCTAGAGACAGAACTTTTGTTTTGGGATATGAAAAATGAACGTATTTTTTCGGATAGATACACCCGCTTAACAGCCGATGAGCAAATTATGGAGGGGAATAACGGTTTTGAGAGTGATCAGAACTTGAACTATGTTGTGTTTAGAAACGTTACGGGCGAAGTACCGGTGGAGGCACCACAGTAGTTATTTGTTGAAAGAATATTAAATAGAATACAAAGAGTAGGATAGTAGGGATAAAAAAAGAAAAACTAAAGCGATTATGTCAACCTGGATAGTTATTATTATATGCTTGCTTCTTTCTGCATTTTTTTCGGGAATGGAGATAGCCTATTTATCGTCGAACAGACTACGTATTGAAATAGATAAATCGAATAAGTCACTAAGTCAGTCACTTATTGATTTATTTGTGCGCAATTCAGATATGTATCTGACAACGATTTTGGTAGGAAATAATGCCACTGTTGTCATCTTTAGTATGGTGTTTGCCAATTGGTTGCAGAAATATATTCAGTTGTGGAGTGTATCCGTTGGTCTTGAACTTTTTATTCAAACAGTAATTTCCACTTTAATAGTGTTGATATTTGCAGAGTTTTTGCCTAAAACAATCTTTAGGTTGCGCTCTAATATGTTCCTTAAAGCCTTAGCTGTTCCTGTTTTTTTATTTTATCTGATATTATTCCCTATCTCGTATTTTGCGGTTTGGTTTGGTAAGTTTTTGGTGCGTATATTCTCTGGCAAGCAGGCGGAGGCGCATGAGAATAATCAATACTTTAATAAGGTTGATTTGAATAACCTTATTGACCAAGGTGAAATGCCAACTCTTGAAAAGGATGAGGTACACGAGCTGAAATTATTTAGGAACGCCTTAGATTTTTCAGAAATTAAAGTACGTGAGTGTATTGTACCTCGTACTGATATGATAGCGTTGCCATTGGATAGTACAATAGAGACACTAACAGAGACTTTTGTAAAAACCGGCTATTCAAGAATACTTATTTATAAGGATAATATAGACGATATACTTGGATATGTACACTCTTCCTCTTTATTTAAAAATCCGAAGACAGTTGAGGAGGCTATGAGTAATGTTATTATAGTTCCAGAGGCGATGAGTGTGCTGAAACTTCTTGATAATTTTATCAAGGAGCATAAGTCAATCTCCATTGTGGTGGATGAGTTTGGTGTAACTGCAGGTATGGTAACTATGGAGGACATTATTGAAGAGATCTTTGGAGAGATTGAGGATGAACATGATCATCGCCATACGCACATGAAGGATTTAAAGATTTCAGAGAACAAATATATTCTATCCGGTCGATTAGATGTTGACTTTCTGAATGAGAAGTACGGATTAAAGCTGGACGAAAAGGATGAATACGAGACGCTTGCAGGATACATACTCTATCACAACCCTGATATCCCCAATGAGGGCGAAGTGATTGTGATAGATGTAAATGAGTTCCGTATTATTAAGGTAAAAAATGCTCGTATTGAAGAGGTTGAGTTAACACAAAAAATAGCGGAAAAAGAAAAATAGTTATTGCTATATCAAGCCTACGGCAATAACGGTAATAATGACGCCGATAATTGCAATAACCATACCACGTTTAAAGAATTTGCTTTGAGGTTGAAACATCCAAAATGAGGTAATAACCAATAGCAACAGGCCAATACCGCTAAAAATACCAACGTAATGCATTGGGTTTTGCGACGTCATTTTATGAAATGTGATCATTTTATTGAATGGTGCTTTAACCTCTTTTCTTGTGTAAGTGGACTCTCCTGTTTGTTTATTATAACTTCCTCCAGCAAACACAATGATATTGTCGGTTTCTTCAATTACTTTTATTCCTCTAATTTTAAGAGCCTTTCCAACGTCTTCTGCATTTAGCGACTGTTCAAGCACTTGTACGGTGGTGATTTCATCCTTCAAGAAATCCGTATTCCTATAGAATAATAGAATACCACTTAAGGCGTAAACAAACATAACGCCCACCATAAAGAATCCAACATATCTGTGCGTAGAACGCATCCATTTGTTCCATTGTTTTGCTTTCATTGCTTTACTATTTATTTATAACAGTAGGTTTGACAAGAATTTATTGATAAGGTTTATAGTGTACAAAAAAAACGTGGCATAACCACGTTTTTCTTTATATCTCAGTTTCTATATGATAATGGTTGCGTTCTGTTGCCGACCTGGAAACAAGTTCCGCAATAAATCCGGCAAGAAATAGCTGAGTACCTAACATCATACATGTAAGTGCTATGTAAAAATAGGGACTATCTGTGACTAAACGTTGTGGAATACTGTGTCCAAGACACCATAATTTGTATATACCTATTCCGCCTGCCGAACAGAAGCCAATTACAAATAGTAACGTTCCAATGGCACCAAATAAGTGCATAGGCTTTTTACTGAATTTTGATATAAACGATATTGATAATAGATCCAAGAATCCATTAATGAATCGGTTTAAGCCAAATTTAGTAACGCCATATTTACGAGCCTGGTGCTGTACAACTTTCTCTCCTATGCGCTTGAAACCTGCCTCTTTTGCAATAATTGGCATGTAGCGGTGCATTTCTCCATACACCTCAATGCTTTTTACCACTTGGCCTCGATAAGCTTTTAGGCCGCAATTAAAGTCGTGCAGATAGATTCCAGAGAACTTACGCGCGGTAGCATTGAATAGCTTCGTTGGCAAAGTCTTTGTTATCGGGTCATAGCGCTTTTTCTTCCAGCCGGATACTACGTCGTAGTTATCTTCTTTAATCATTCGGTATAACTCAGGAATCTCCTCCGGGCTATCTTGTAAATCTGCATCCATGGTTATAACCACATCGCCTTGAGTTGCTTTAAAGCCACAGTGCAATGCTGCCGATTTCCCATAATTACGTCTAAATTTAATAGCTCTTATCGTATTATACTTAGCCGATAGTTCCTCAATAACGCTCCAAGAGTTATCGTTACTACCATCGTCCACTAATATAATTTCATAAGTGAATTGATTTGTATTACACACCTTGTCAATCCATGCGGTTAATTCGGGCAGGGATTCTTCCTCGTTGTATAACGGCACAACGATGGAAATGTCTATTTTACTCATTACTGCTTAACTGTTTAATGTAAGGTTTGTGACGCAAAATTAGCGCCAATGGAATAGCTAGAAACACACCATAAAATACTTTATTGATAAACTCAGTAAAGGCAATTACCTCTGCTGACATAAAACTATTTATAACGTTAATCATTGAGTCCAACATAGGAGAGTTAGCATAAATTTCTCTAAAGATAGCCTCAGACATCTTCAAATAACTCTGTGTTAGTTGGGCATCATATTGATATAATGTGTATACATATAATGAGTAAATGGTTGCTGATGCCAGCACCATAATTATTACAGTTTTAAACGCAGCTCCAAAGCTAAAGCGCTCGGGGCCATACTCCATTTTGTACTGACGTCCTCCAATATAAATGCCGGTAATCATCAGTAGCATTAAAGTGCTATTAAGCTGTGCGTTTAAGTTAATGTTTTTTCCTGTAGCGTAAAACAGGAGCGATGTAGCAATATACAGCGCTCCAATAAGTGTTCCAAAAAGGATGTTCTTGTATCTTAAATTCATTTTTTGTCGTCGTTAATGGCTTAATATAAATCCGCCCGTTTGCGAAGATATATTTTTTGTCCTTCTGATAACTTACTATCTTGGTTAAAAAAGTTATATTCAATTAATTTAGACGCTTTTACGCCATATTTCTGAGAAATAGCATGTAAGTTGTCACCCGACACTACTCGGTGAAACTCGTATCCCTTAGCTGCTTTGTTACGTTTTGGGGCAACATAAACAATATCGCCAGGAGCAATTGCGTTATTTGTTTTTTCATTCATTGACAAAAGTCTAGAAGTACTAATGGTGTAGTAGGACGCAATTTTTTCGTATGAGTCCCCATCCTCTGCAATAATGCATGGAACGTTATTAATCAAGCGTTCACGAGCTGTATAATTTACTCGTGCAGGACGTGCTGTTTGCTGTTGTGTTTGTGGTTGGTCTGAAAGAAGAATAGCTTTACGCGTAGTGTTATTTATCGCAAGCTCATCATATTTATATAATTTCTCCTCCTCGATAATACGAATAAGTATCTCGTCATATTTTGGGTTTGTTGCATATCCCGATGATTTTAGACCTTTTGCCCATCCTTTATAATCGGTAGGTTCTAAATCAAATAGGCGAGAGTATCTATTACGTTGGGTTAAAAATTGACTATGATCTATCCATGACTGTTCCGGATTATTATATTTACGGAAACACTCATTACGTTTATCATCATCAATAGCGTATGTTTTTCCTGTCCAATCGTGGCATTTAATACCAAAATGGTTATTTGCTTTTGTAGCTAGCGTAGAACTGCCGCATCCTGATTCCAAAATACCCTGTGCCAATTTAATACTTGCCGGAATACCTGTTTTTTTCATCTCTTCAATGGCAATATTCTTATATTTTTTCACATACTCTTTACGAGTACCTTGCGCTTGTATATTTGTAGTGCTAACTCCAAGAACAAGCATACAGAAAATTGTAAACCAGTTTTTCATATATCTAACTTTTAATTTATTATTTTTATCAACGTTCTTACTCTCTTTAGTACTGATAACTATAGATTTATTATATACGTACTTATCGCAAAACAGTATATAAAAATAACTAAAAAACTAAATCGGTAAGAGTAATTTACATGAAGTGGTAAAAATAATAAAAATAAGATATGGAAAAAAGAAATATATCTATCGATTATGAGCAATATACAAACTCTATACCCGCGCAATATGAGAAACTTTGCCATAGTGCCATGGAAGCTCGTAGTAATAGTTATTCACCTTATTCCGGTTTTGCTGTTGGCGCAGCTGTACTGTTAGATAATGGTACTATTATGTCGGGTGCTAATCAGGAAAATATGGCCTATCCCTTAGGGAGTTGTGCTGAGCGCGTGGCCTTGCAGCAAGTTGCAATGCACTATCCTCAGGCCTCAGTGCAGGCTATTGCAATATGTGGTGGTGCCGGAGTTATTTCCGCCGTGCCTGTAACGCCATGTGGTGGCTGCAGACAGTTATTTCAGGAGCAAATCACGAAACAGAATGCCGATTTTGATGTTGTTTTGTACGGCACATCAGAAACTATAATTATTAGAGCATCTAGTTTATTACCACTCTCATTTACATTGTAATGCTCTATTACTGTTTGACAATGAGTAAGTTATATTCTTGTATTTAAATTTTAAATATTTATCTTTGTAATTGTAAAATTTACGATCACCTTGCCCAAAAACGGATAATATCTCTTTGGGTAAAGCGTATGTAAGTTTTTTATTATGGCTAAAGTCAAATTACAGATGTATGAGAAATTTTATTAAAACTGCACTAATCATAGGAGTGCTTGGAACTTCGTGCGTAGATAGTCAATATGACCTAAGGTCGGTAAGCACGGATAATATTGCTCTTGGTGGTGAGCTTAAAGCGCCTTTTGGTACCATGAATTGGACGTTAGGGCATCTCTTCGGGAATATTGAATTAACAGAGAAAAAACAAATCACAATCCCGTTTTACAATGAAATTGTCCATAAATTCGATATTGACTTGCAAATGGACAGTGACTTAGTCGATAAGCTTATTGAAGGTGGTGAATTATATATTGAATCTAAAATCAGCAATATTGTTCCCACCGATACGAAAATGTCCCTTACTTTTGCGAACGAGGGATATGAAGAATCTTTCTCTGTTGCAATTGTTGATAAGCAATTCATAGCATCAGCATCGCCTACACAACCTGTAATTTCTTCTTTTAGTAAGCTTGTCACGGCCGATGAATTTCAAAAAATTATGGAGTGCAACAAATTGTACTTTACTATCTCACCAACGGCCGATGAGCAATCCTTCGTTGTTAATCAAGAAGTCCTTAAGCAATCCCTTCAACTCACGTTTACACTCTTAAAAAAGGGCGGAATTAATTTATAGTACACCAATTTTATCCGGCAAATGAAAAAGCTATTACTCCTTTTAACGTTGTTTATCTCATCAATAAGTTATGCTCAGCAAGCGTTAAATACATATTTTATGTATAACAATTATTTGCGCACAGAGCTAAACCCTGCGCTAACCTCTCGCAATGGCTTTGTAGCCATTCCCGGCCTTGGCGGCATATCACTTTCAACATCGTCCAATGCATTTACTATTGACAATATTCTTTATGCAAATCCCAATGGAAATGGATTGGTAACTTTTTTGGATGCGGATATTGATGCTTCAAAACTCTTAAACAGTTTAAAGGCCGATAATAGATTATCGGTCAATGCTAACGTAAATATCTTGTCTACGGGGTTCTATACGAAGAGCAATTTCTGGACAATTTCATTAAAAACCAAAGCAAGAGTACACACTTCCTTACCTAGAGATCTATTCACATTTGCAAAAATTGGTCCGGGTGCTGACGGTGAAATATATGAGATGGAGGATATAGAACTCCGCGGTAGTAGCTATGCCGAACTCGGGGTAGGTTCTTCCTTTGTTGTGAACGAAAGATTACGTTTAGGATTTCGTGGGAAGTTTTTAGCCGGTTTAGCAGGATATAACATTGCTTATAACAAACTCCATGCAGAATTTAATGCCAATAAATGGCAAATAAAAAGTGAGGGAAAAATGCAAGTAGTTGCCAATTCGGTCGAATCAACACCATCTTATGACGATAACTACGAACCATATATCTCATACGGCGATTTTAATATATCGCCACGTGGTCCGGCAGGATACGGCTTTTCAATCGATGCCGGTGCTCATTACAAAGTTACCAATGCACTCAGCGCATCGGTTGCTGTAATAAACTTTGGGAAATTGTGGTGGCAAGCAAGTAACACCGTTACAGCCGATGCACTTTCGGACTATGTCTATGATGGTGTTTTTGAAATTATAAATGATGAGGTAGTACAAAAGGAGCAAGCTAGTCATAATTTTGAACAGCTCATCCGATTTGTCGAAAGGGACGAAAGAGAAGGTTTTGTTGAAACACTTCCTCCAACAATAAATATTGCTGCGGAATATAATTTTATGCGTGGAAAAATAGGGATAGGGTTACTGTCTTCTTCTACAATTGGAAAATCCTATACAGAAACCCAATTGATGGCTGCAGCTACCTTCCGTCCCACATACTGGTTCTCAGGTGCATTAAGCTATGCATTTATAAACAATCAGTTCGATTCGTTCGGATTTTCTATAAACTTCCATCCCTCATGGATAAACTTCTATTTGGGAACAGACTATTTCGGTACGTCTATAACGCCGCAATTTGCACCGGTTGGTTCTCGTAATGCCGGGATGTATGTAGGTATAGGGATTCCTTTAAATAGCGCCCGAGTAAGAAAGTATAGATATTTTGAGCAATAAGAAATTATTGCTCAAATCTCACACGGTTAAGTATGGAGCGGCCTAGGGTTAGCTGATCCGTGTACTCCAACTCGTTACCAACAGCAATACCACGTGCAATGGTGCTCACTGTAACTTGTTCCTTATTTTTAATTTTCTTATAAATGAAATAGGCAGTAGTGTCGCCTTCAATTGTAGCACTTAAAGCAAAAATAATTTCTCGGATATCCTCATGCTCCATGCGCTCCAGTAACGATTTAATATTTAAATCGTTTGGACCAATACCCTCCATTGGCGATATAATACCTCCCAATACGTGGTACATTCCCTTGTATTGCGATGTGGCTTCAATGCTCATTATATCTTTAATATTCTCAACCACACAGATTATGTGGCGCTCACGTGTACCGTCGCTACAAATATCGCATCGTTCGCTATCGGTAATGTTATGGCAAACACTACATGACCGGATTTCACGTTTCAGTTGTTCAATGGTTTGTGTAAATCGGGAAACTTCCTCCGGACTGCGTTTAAGCATATCCAAAACAAATTTTAAAGCGCTTTTGCGTCCCACGCCGGGCAATGAAGCAAACTGATCAACTGCCCGCTCCAGTAATTTTGTAGAGTTGTTGTTGCTCATAACCTATAAGTATTAATAAGTTAACGGAAAATAGGAGAGATTTATTTCTTGTCGCGAGGAAAATGGATATCGCGTACCACCATTTGAATATCGCTTTTACCCATGAATTCATTTTCTTGGAGAGTATAGCAAATATCAAAATTCTCACCTTTTTGAATACGTTGGTATAAGTTGCCCATTCCAAAAGCAATACCGCTTCTGTCAGTACATGCACGTGTGTCATCCACCACTACCAGTTTCAAGTGCTCGTTATTACGTCCCACTTGTTTTGAGCGCATAAAATCTACAACATGTTCCGTCATGAATACAGGAATATTATTGTTAGGCCCAAATGGTGCAAATTTCTGAAGCAGATGATACATCTCCGGAGTTATCTCCGCCAGCTTTATTTGTGCATCTATATTTATTTGAGGCGTTAGCATAACGTCCTCAATCATTTCAATAACTATTTGCTCAAAACGCTCTTTAAAAGCTTCAATGTTTTCCAATTTAAGTGTTAAACCGGCAGCATATTTGTGTCCGCCATAGTTTTCAAGTAAATCGCTACACTGAGATATTGCATTATATAAATCAAAACCCTCTACGGAGCGTGCTGAACCGGTAGCTAGACCGTTGGATTCTGTTAAAACTATTGTTGGTCGGTAAAAAGACTCTGTAAGTCTTGATGCCACAATACCAATAACCCCTTTGTGCCAATTTGGATTAAACAGCACGGTAGTTTTTTTAGAGCTCTCAATCTCCGAATTGCGGATATGGGCAATAGCCTCTTCCGTAATGTCGTGATCGAGTTTCTTTCTTTTATCGTTAAAAATATTGATATCCGATGCTACTCGCAGTGCCTTCTGCTTGTCTTGTGCCGTTAATAACGCCACAGACTTACGTCCACTCTCCACGCGCCCTGCCGCATTAATGCGCGGACCAATGCGAAATACAATATCATTAATATTAATGTCTTTGCTTATGCCCGATATGTCGATAATTGTTTTTAGTCCCAATGTAGGGTTACTGTTCAACTCCTTTAAACCAAAATAGGCTAAAATACGATTCTCGCCCGTTATAGGAACAATATCGCTTGCTATACTAACACATACCATGTCCAACTGTTCATACAGTGTTTCCATTGGTAAGTTATGTTGAAGAGAGTAGGCCTGCGCCAATTTAAACGCAACGCCGCAACCGCTTAGCCATTTATACGGATAGTTACAATCATCACGCTGTGGGTCCAATACGGCTATAGCTTCCGGAAGTGAATCGCCCGGAGTGTGATGGTCGCAAATAATTATGTCAATACCCAACTCCTTTGCATACTCCACCTTTTTAACAGCTTTGATACCGCAGTCGGTAATAATTATTAGGGGAAAATTATGCTCAGCAGCGTAGTCTATAGCTGCGATAGATACTCCATATCCTTCCGTATATCTATCGGGAATGTAATACTCCAATCTATCTTTACCACAAATAGGCAATAGGAAACGATACAGTAACGACACGGCAGTTGTTCCGTCAACATCGTAATCGCCATATATCATTATTTTTTCCTTTTTCTGTATGGCTTGTTCTAAGCGTGTAACCGCTTTGTCCATATCTTTCATTAAAAAGGGATCGTGAAGCTGATCTAATGATGGTTCAAAAAAAGCATTTGCCGCCTCCAAACTATTTATACCCCGTTGCAGCAGTAAATTTGCTATAACGGGGTCACAATGTGCATCTTGTGATAATTTGTCTATTTCTTCCTGTGGCGGAGGGGTGTTCACCACCCATCTTTTTTTCATCATATTTCTCATTCGTGCTACAAAGAAGCGTAAATTAGTCGGCTTTTCAAAACGTATTAAAGATAAAATTATTTATTTTTATTTGTAAATATGTAAAAAGTGTACTTAATCTACTCTAATCCAAACGCTTTATACGTTATTTTTTTGCATAGGAAATATTAAACCTTGTAAATAATAATAGAAAAAAGTGATAATATTAATTATTCTCTCATATTATCACGAAAAACTTGTGAGAACTGTCTCTATATGTACAAAACAGAAACTATTTTTTATCCAAAACAGAGATAAAATGTGCGTAAAAACTTGTGCGGCACGTTGCCATCTACCGGAGTGTAGTCTATTCCCCCATTTATTATAGCCTCTCTTGGGTATCTATATCCCATCTATATCCCATGGATATCTCATCTATATCCCTAGGAGATATGGATGAGGTATAGAAAGACACTGTATGGTGTGGCGATAAATTAGCCATTATACCGTATTACTAAACTTCTTTTGGACTATTTTATGTTTGTTGAAATTAAAGCATTTGGGGTTTTTACAACCATCGTTGAACCTGTACATGACATAGTGATTAAAAGGTTGCGTAAAATGTAATTTTTTTTGCAGGCTGTTAGGTTTTACCTTTTAAAAATAATAAATTTGCGCTTTATTATGAGCGTATTAGCGTTTGGTGTAAAATAGCGGATAACAATTCCGCTGTTACAGAATGAATTAAGTAAAAAAATTTAACTATATAAACAATGAGCTTTACGGAATTAAGTGAACAGGAGATTATCAGAAGAAACTCGTTGAACGAGCTGACTAAAATGAATATTGATGCCTATCCGGCGCCGGAATTTAAGGTAAACGCTTACGCGGAGGATATTAAAAAAGAATTCTCGGCAGAGGGCGAACCACGCCAGGTAATTATTGCCGGCCGTATGATGAGCCGTCGTATCATGGGTAAAGCATCGTTCTTTGAGTTACAGGATGCATCGGGACGTATTCAAGTATACGTTAGCCGTGATGATATTTCTAATGATGACGAATCGACTAACTACAACGTAGTGTTCAAAAAGTTAATGGACCTTGGGGATATTGTAGGAGTGAAAGGATTTGTTTTTGAAACAAAAACAGGCGAGGTTTCTGTGCATGCACAGGAGTTGATTATGCTTTCAAAATCTTTACGTCCACTTCCGGTGGTGAAAGAGAAAGATGGAAAAACTTTCGATGCATTTACCGATCCTGAGCAACGTTATCGTCAACGCTACCTTGACCTTATTGTAAATCCTCATGTTAAAGATACATTTATCCGCCGTAGCAAAATGATTAGCGCTATGCGTAATTTCTTTACCGATAGAGGATATCTTGAGGTAGAAACTCCGGTATTGCAAGCCATTCCTGGTGGAGCGTCTGCGCGTCCATTTATTACACACCACAATGCGCTTGATATACCATTGTACTTACGTATTGCCAACGAGTTGTATTTGAAACGCCTTATAGTAGGTGGTTTTGACGGTGTATTTGAATTTTCTCGTAACTTCCGTAACGAAGGTATGGACCGTACTCACAATCCTGAGTTTACTTGTATGGAAATCTACGTTGCCTACAAGGATTACTTGTGGATGATGGACTTTACCGAAGAGATGATTGAAACGGTAGCTATTGCAATGAACGGAACTACAAAAGCAACAATTGGCGATCGTGAAGTTGATTTTAAACGTCCTTTCCGTCGTGTACGCATGGCCGATGCAATTAAAGAGCATACAGGTTATGACATTAACACAATGAACGAAGAGGAGTTATATCAAGCTTGCGAAGAGATGAATATACCGGTGGATAGCACTATGGGTAAAGGAAAGCTTATTGATGCAATTTTTGGTGAAAAATGCGAGGCTAGCTACATTCAGCCTACATTTATATATGACTACCCGAAAGAGATGTCGCCACTTACTAAAAAACACCGTGAAAATCCTGAATTAACAGAGCGTTTCGAGTTGTTTGTTAATGGTAAAGAAGTGGCTAATGCATACTCTGAGTTGAATGATCCTATTGATCAGTTAGATCGTTTCCAACAACAAATGAAACTTCAAGAGCGTGGTGATGACGAGGCAATGTTTATTGACTATGACTTTGTACGCGCACTTGAGTATGGTATGCCTCCTACATCGGGAATGGGTATCGGAATTGACCGTTTGTGTATGTTCCTAACTAACAGTCCAAGTATTCAGGATGTATTGTTCTTCCCTCAAATGAAGCCGGAGAAGAAAGCAGTAATCGATGCGGACGAGAAGTTTGTAGAATTAGGAATTGCATTAGAGTGGGTAGCTGTAATTAAACAAGCCGGATATTTAACTATCGACGCTTTAAAACAAATAGAAAATGCCAATAAGTTCCATCAAGAACTTTGCGGAATAAATAAAAAACAAAAGTTAGGATTAACCGCTCCAACCAAAGAGGATGTTGCCGCTTGGTTAGCTTAAATTACTCCTTAAAAGAAATATTGAAATGGAATTACAACACTCTCCACGGGTAGCTGTTGTTGGCGGAGGTAGCTGGGCTACCGCGATAGCTAAAATTATCACCGACAATAACAATAACTTAGGATGGTTTATGCGTTCGGAAGAAACAATTGAATCATTCAAAGAATTAAAACACAACCCTCGGTATTTGTGTGGCGTTGAATTCGATTTAGAAAAACTATCTTTCACATCCGATATCAATGAGATCATTGAACAATCGGATGTGATTGTTTTTGCAATCCCCAGCGCTTTCATAAAGGAAACTATGGACAAGATAACGGTTTCCTTAAAAGATAAAATCGTTGTATCGGCAATAAAAGGTATAATCCCCGATGAGAATTTAGTGATTGGCGACTTTCTACACCTTCGCTATCAAGTACCATTGGACAACATTGTAGTTATTTCCGGTCCTTGCCATGCTGAGGAGATAGCATTGGAACGTTTATCGTATCTTACGTTTGCGTGTTGCGATATTGAAAAAGCATCGCTAGTAGCAACGTTGTTTGAATGTCATTACCTTAAAACCATTGTGAGCGATGATGTGTTTGGAACAGAATATGCTGCGGTAATGAAAAACGTATTTGCCATAGCGGCAGGTATTTGTCATGGCTTACACTATGGTGATAACTTCCAGGCTGTACTTATATCCAACGCATCGCAGGAAATGAAGCGTTTTATTGATACCGTCCGTCCAATGGATAGAGATGTGAAAAGCTCTGCCTATTTAGGCGATTTGTTAGTGACGGCCTATTCGCAATTTAGTCGTAACAGAACGTTTGGTACGCTTATAGGTAAGGGATACTCTGTTAAGGCTGTGCAGGCGGAAATGCTAATGGTGGCCGAAGGGTACTACGGCGTACGTGGAATTATGGCCTTGAATAAAGAGTTTGGTATATCGTTGCCAATAACCGAAGCTGTATACAATATTTTGTATAACAATAAACGTGCTTCCAAAGAGATAGTAAAATTAACTGATGAGTTAAAATAGAGCAAGCGACTCCGGTCGCTTTTTCTATATCCCATAATCAAGAGAGGGGAGTGGTTAAATAAAGGTTGTATTATACATATATGAAAACAGTAAAACTTTCGTTTGCGAATTCTTTGTTTGAAACTATAGTTTCTGCGTGCAGAGAAACATTTCCTACATCGTGGAAAACGTCATTGTGGTTTTTTAAGCTTATGTTTCCGGTGTCGCTAGCAGTGACATTGTTAAATTATTGGGATATATTACCCTATCTATCCTCCTATGCATCGCCCGTGTTTGAATATATAGGCTTGCCGGGAAGTGCTGCTCTAGTATTTATTACAAGTGCAGTGACAAATGTATACACCGTTTTGGCGTTATTGTCCTCTTTTGACTATACCATGCGCGAAATGGTGATTGTAGCACTGATGTGTTTGGTGTCACATAATTATATTGTTGAAACCGTAGTGTTGAAAAAAACGGGTTCATCTGCGTGGTGGATGGTAACAATACGCATACTGGGAAGTTTTGTCCTTGCTTTTGTACTGAATCTTATACTTCCGCAAATGGAAGGCGCTTTGGAGCATGTAGCCCAAGTAAAACTGACGTTTAAAGAAACCATGTTGGGATGGTTGTCCTCTAGTGCTTACCTGGCAGTGAAGGTGGTAACCATTATCACTGTTTTAATGGTGTTTCAACGACTATTGGAAAAATGGGGTGTTTTACAACGATTATCAATGGTTTTTACTCCGCTTATGCGCGTAATGGGATTACCGGATAGTTGTTCGTTTTTATGGTTGGTTGGTAACACATTGGGATTGGCCTATGGATCGGCTGTAATGTTGGATTATACGGCACAAGGTAAACTAACGCAACGTGATAGTCAGTTGCTTAATCACCATTTGGCATTGTCGCACTCCTTGCTTGAAGATCCAATGCTTTTTGTTGCAGTGGGGTGTCCGTTGGCATGGATGTTATTTCCGCGCATTATATTGGCCATTATTGTGGTTTGGACGTTACGTTTGGTATATTGGATAAAAGATAGTAGTTTCGTGAAGCGAACTGCTGTGGCATAAGCATAAGTGAACAGAAAAGCATTATAACAGATATATACACTGAAAGATGTACAAATTTATAGAAGTAACCGATAAGGCTACGGAGCAGCAATTTATTGAGCTGCCGGTGCGCCTGTATAAGAATAACAAAAATTGGGTACGCCCTTTTGATAATGATATACGTAATGTATTTAATCCGGCTAAAAACCCATGTTTCAAAAACGGGGAAGCTGTGCGTTGGATTATGCAGGATGAAAAAAGCGGCGAGATTGTAGGTCGTGTAGCCGCCTTTATAAATGGCAAGACATGTAATTTGGACGATTATAAAGTGGGACAAATGGGTTTCTTTGAATGTATTGACAACAAAGAAGCGGCTTTTGCACTTTTCGATAAAGCAGCCGAATGGCTAAAAACACGTGGCGCAGAATGTATGGAAGGACCGGTGAACTTTGGCGAGCGCATTGAGTGGTGGGGACTATTAGTTGAAGGTTTTGACCAAACGCCTAATTATGCTATGCCATACACACAGGAGTATTATATTCCATTTTTTGATGAATATGGGTTTAAGGATTACTTTAAACAATTTACATTCCGTACGGAATTGGTAATGGAAAATGTATCGCCATTGTTGATATGGAAATCATCCCGACTGCTTAAAAATCCGGACTATGCGGTAAAAACTTATGGGGATATAGGCAAGTCGCAAGCTATTGATGCACTGTTGGAGGTGTACAACAAAGCGTGGAATATGGAAGTACATAAAGTGGATGGAATTACTCGTGCGCAGGTGGAAACCATTTACAAAAGTCTACAGCCTATAATTGATAAGGACTTAATTTATTTTGCGTTTCATAAAGGACAACCTATAGGATTTTTCCTTATGTTCCCTGAAATAAATCAGATATTAAAGCACATGAATGGTAAGTTGGATTTAATGGGAACATTGAAATTCCTTTACTACAAGAAAATTAAAGGCGTTGACGTTGCTTTGGGACAATTATTTGGAGTAGTACCTGAATTTCAAGGCAAAGGTGTTGAAGCAGCCATGATTATTAGTTTTGTACAGCACGTAATTGAACAAAAAGGATCCTATAAATATCTTGAGTTAAATTGGGTAGGTGATTTTAATCCAACCATGATTCACCTTATGGATTACTTTGGTGGTAAACGTTGCAAAACACACATTACATACCGTAAATTGTTTAGAGACGATATTCCATTTGTCCGTTCGGCCGATAAAGACGGACATTGATACTGTTTTAAGGATAAATAATAAATAAGCCACCCCTCTAATTTTATAAACACATGTTTCTAAAATTAGAGGGGTGGTTTATTTATTAACGTGAGTTCGGTATAATATTTTATTATTACTTTCCGGTAAACTTTTTTAGCAGAAAGCAATAATTCATAAAATCAATTATCAGAAGCATTGCGAATCTTGTCGGAATTAATTTGAGATACGTTGGTTAATTGTGTAATTACCAGATTATTAGCTGTTATTGTTACAACACTATTATACGTTTTATGATTTATTCTTGAAGCTTTAATACCTCCAAATTTTGATATTTCTTCATATTGGAAACAATCACATGATCACCTTTTTTTACGCCTGATACAACTTCAACTTTATCGAAACTACTTTCTCCGAGTTGAATAGTCCTCTTTTCTATTTGCTTGCCATTAATTATCCACATATCATACTCACCTGCTCCTGCGTAGAATGAATGATTGTCTATACGCATAACATCTACTTTTACCGCATTTATCACATGAATATCTACATTCAATCCGGCGCGAAGCCTGTCATTATTACTTTCATCTAAAAGCACTATAAATTTAATCATTCCGTTACTTATGGACGGAGTCACGTTGCCAACAGTGCCGGACAATTTCTTGCTACCTATCTTAACTTCTGCGCGATCACCGACAGATATCTTATTGGCATAACTATCAGATATTTCACCCTCAATTTTAAAATTACTTAGGTCAGAAATAACTCCTAATTGAGCGCCTGCCGCAACGGTAGATCCAACTTGATCGTTTACCATAGTAAGTATAGCAGTACGACTAGCCTTTAATTGAGCTTCACCCATTTTTTTACGTAATAGAGATGCGTTCTTAAGAGCAATTTTATAGTCTAATTCAAGTGCACGGATATCAGCCTGTGCAATTAATTTTTGATTATTACATTTAAGTTTAAGCTGTTCAAATTGAAGTGTCTGTACCTGATAATCAAGTTGAGTCTGTCTGATTTTATCACCAGTACTTGCTCCAATACTATCGAGATATGTTTCATTCCGCAACAATACTTCCATACGCTTAAGTCGCATCTCATCGATTCTTACTTGCATATCCATGTCTGCAATGGTACTTGCAGTAATGATTTTTTGTTGCTCCATTTTGTATTTTTTCAAATCTAACTCATCTTGTTGTCTCTCAATTTCGGCATTAAATGCAACAAGATCAAGCTCCATAATAGGATCTCCTACAGATAAAGAATCTCCAACCTTTTTATAAACGGTCAATATTTTTGATGATACGGGTGACGTAATCACCTCTTCATAAAGAGGAACAACCTTACCCGAGGCAGAAATTGATACATTAAGACTGCCAATATCAACCTTGCTAGTAATAACATCGCTTATCTGAATACTTGGTTTCAACATACTAACTAAACCGATAAAAATCACTATTGTCACCAATATGATTGTACCAATTCGTATGAATATTTTTCTTTTTCTCTGCTTAATTACTTGCGTAGAAATTTTTCTGTCCATACAAACTCATTTAAATCATTAATAATATCTTGTTGCTTTTGGAAATCATATAACGTAATCTGTCTAAGGGAATAATAATATAGCCAAGAGTTGTATATTTGCGCAATATAATTTCGCTGTGCCTGATTTTGCTCGTTCTGAGCTGCATTAATATCCAGCACATTAATCTTACCCATCACAAACGTTTCGAAAGCAATTTTATATCTATTGCGAGCCAATGAGTCGGCCTGACGAAACAGATTGGTTAATTGTGACTGATCATTAATTTGCCTGATAAGCATCTCAACGTTTTGTTCTAAATCCAATGTCTCTCTTTCTATTCTGTTTTTCTCTATCTCTTGTCTGGATTGCGATAGTTTAACTTTACCTTTTCCTTTGCCCCAATCTAAGATTGGAACACGTACACTAACATTGATCATTTGTCTATTCTCTAAGTTCTGGTATGCATTAGGCAAAGCAATATCTGTCCCCGTAAATCCAATCGAAGCGTTTACATCAAGGCGAAAACCGCGTTCTGATTTTGCTTTTGCAATCACTTTTTCAGATTCTATTAATCGAGTTTTAATATTCTCTGTAAAGGGATTATTACGATTCACAATATCCATTATCTGTTGGTAGTCACAATGAAAGCTATACGATATTTCATTGGGAACTTCCGGAATAAGTTGAATATTATCATCATACCCCAAAAAGTTGCGTAAAGTGTACATCTTTCTTTCAAAATCTTGTTCAACAACCACAACTGATGCGGATGCATTCAAAAAGCCAACTTTGAGTTGTTGTAGATCGTTTTCTGATATGAGCCCCAGTTTTCTCTTACCTTCGGCAATTTCATATAGCGCTTTAGAGTTTTCCAGATTCTGAAAGGCAATATTCTTATTAACCTGACATAACAATAGATTAAAAAAATATTGAACTGTTTTGACTGCTATTCCCTCCATGTCGACAACAAACTGTTTCTTTGCGGCAGTATATTTGAGTGGCTGAATACGTCGTTCCCATTTTAGAGGATTAAATGACAGCATGGGTTGCGAAAGTGTTAATGCAACCGGAATACTGAGGTAATTTGGTGCATTATTTCCTTGTCCCAATTGATCTGTACGTTGAAGTTGTGTTTGGATAGACACGGTACCCCCTGTTTGTGGAATATTTTGGGTTATATCAATAGACAAGTCTTCAGACAGAGAGCGATTAGGAATAAAATGCAATGAGCCATCCTCTTTCTGGTAAGTAGACAGCGATTTATTCATTGTTGGTAAAATTCCTTTAAGAACAATATTTGGCAACATATCTGCGCGGTAACTACGATATTCCCAATATGCAATGCGCAAAAAATTTTGTGCCTCCAATGCCTCCAATGATTGTTCTTGAGCTATGGTAAGTGCATCGGAAAGTGTAATTGCGCGTACTTGTTTTTGTGCAGATGATTGTTCATATAAACAACAAAAACAAATTAACATCGAAATAATAAATCTATTCATAATGTAAAGCTTCAGCCGGTTTAATTTTAGATACACTATATGCCGGATACCAAGTACTCACTGCTGAGAATAAAATCATTATAATGAATGTCATCGTTATACCAATATAAGTAACAGAAGTGAATTTATAAATGAAAATGGCTAATAATAACCCGGGAATAGTTGCAGTGATGGTAACAGTCAGACTCTCAATCATAACCATACGCGTAAGTTGAGAGCGAGTTGAGCCAAGCGCCATTCTCAAAGCAAACTCCGAGGTTCTTTTTTGAGAATATAACCAAAACAGACCGAATGTTCCAACAAAGGCAAAAATCAGTAAGAAAACTGTAGGAATTGTTTTGAAGGTGATTGATGTAATGACTTCAAGCATTGCGGTTTTTTTAGCCGTGCTCATATCATGAATTAATGGTTCAATATTAGGTATTGAAACAAGTCTTTTAAATTCTTTATAATAGTTGCCGCTGAATTCCGCTTTATAGCCAGGTTTTACCCTTGCACAAAATTGACGAAAAAAAGAGTAACGAGAATTAGATATAGACATAGGAAAGATAATTGTCGGATGCGGTTCGGTAAACGCATCGTTTCTCATGCCTTCAATTACTCCTACCACAACGAACTCTCCAAATTTGGTTGTAATTTTTTTACCTACGGAACGATCCCAATCCACCTGATCAGCTAAGTCCTGAGTTATTACAACAGGCATATATCCATCCGGTCGTGTAGGAAGCCATTCTCCCTCTTTTAGTACAAACTTCAATACATTCAATCCGTTTTCATCAGATGATTTTATATTTACAAGTATCTTTTTATTGCCAATCGAAACGGAGTCCTTCGGATAGTATTGGTCAGGTCTCATATAGGGAGTTATTGCGTCTCCCTCGAATACGGAAATAACGTTCGGATTTTGTTTTAATACACTTGTAATAGCGTCCATACTCTGAGCCAGTTGCTCTTTTGATGCCTTGTCTAATTGTCCCTGACGATACATATATCCAAAACTTACAACATCTTCAGTATCAGGTAAACCCGGCCTTGAATATTGGTAAATTGATTCCGAAACAGAAACCACACATAACATAAGAATAATAAATACCAATAATTGTTCTATGAAAATACTTATAAAGTGGCTACGTCCATTCCACAATATCTTAAATGTATGTTTTACCATTTTGAACCTCCTTTCAGTAATTCAGAGATGTTCCGTTTTGAAATAAAGTAGGCGGGTAAGCCACCTGATAATAGCGTAAATAGCAAACAAAGAGGTAATACGCCGCATAGCATGACAACAGCATTAACCTTTGTTAAAATACGGATATCTCCGGTTACGCTACCTCCCATTAAGGTACTACTAATAAGTTCTGCCGTAGGGTATGTTAATAATACACCTAACGTAGTACCGATTAGTACCAAAATTAAATTCTCGATCATAATTTGCAGGAAAGATATCTTTTGACTCTCGCCCATTGCTCTACGAATAGCTATCTCAGAAGCTCTGTTATTAATATTGGTATTACTGAGAGTCATGATATTAATTGCAGGTATTAACAGTAAGAAAAATAGAATGCCCCCAATACCATAGGAAAAGGTGTCCGATCCGAAGCGTTTAATAATAGACTCTTGGATTGAATATATATTCTCCGCGCGAACATCTACATTAATGTCTCTATTCTTAAAGTAGAATTGTACGGCATTGGATAGTGATGTTTTCATCTCATACTGCGACATATCCTCATTAAACAAAACGGTAATTATAAAGTTATTTCCATAAGACGGAATGAATTTATTAAAAACGCAGGATACCCAAATTGATGGGCAATTTTCATGTGAGTTCAATACATCGGCATAGTCCGCAATTACGCCAATAATCTTATATCTATTACCCTGAAACTCTAACTCCTTATCAATAGCACTACCATTTCTGTAATTACTCTCAGCAAAACTTTGAGTTACTACAGCAACCGGTAGACGGTCATCTTCGTCTTGTTTAGTAAATGGTTTTCCTTCAATAAAGTCGTACTGATTGACGCTCCATAATGTGTTGTTTACAAATGCTACAGTAGAGGATCTAATTCGCCCGTCAACCATTACATTAATCCATTCCTGATTCGTGATATAATACTGATCATAACCCTTCACAGTCTCCATAAACGATTTTATTGCAGGAGTCATAATACCTCCAACAGAATTACCATATTCGTCAAGATATGAGTCACGAACTTCAAACATACGTTTGGCACTAACAAAAGGCGGATTCTCTCTTGTTATATTTAAACAAAGTTGTAATACGATTGTAATAAAGATGAAAGTTAGAGCTGTCCCCAGAACGTAGAATAAAGTATAGGCTTTATTCTGACGTATATTATACCATGAAGACTTTATATATCCACTAATTTTTTTCATAAGCTCGGTATTGATTTCATGTTAGGCATGGGAATAGATTGGTTTTCCATCCGAGAAATGAATAATTCGAGAGGTTTTATTTGCAATTTTTTCATCATGAGTCACCATAACAATAGTAGTCCCTTCGCGATTCAATTGAAGAAGTATCTCCATAATCTCTTCGCCCATTTTGCTATCTAGATTTCCTGTAGGCTCATCGGCCAATAGAATTTCGGGATTGCCTACTATAGCTCGTGCAATAGCAACACGCTGACACTGTCCCCCGGAGAGTTGTGATGGAAAATGATTCATGCGAGCTTCAAGTCCAACTTTTTTCAACACGAGTTCCGCTTGCTTACGCCGATCTGCCGATGAAACATTCTTACGATACAATAATGGTAATTCCACATTATCCAATACATTTAAAGCAGGTATAAGATGGAAACTTTGGAAAATAAAACCGAGTTTTTCATTGCGTAACCTCGCCAATTCCTTATCCTTAAACCAATTGATGTTTTCTCCATCAATTATAACCTTACCATTGGTTGGTGAATCTAACAAACCAATAATATTTAATAGAGTCGATTTACCACAACCAGATGGACCCATAATGGAAACGAATTCACCCTTTTGGATATCTAAACTCACATTATCAAGAGCCTGTGTTTCAATCTCTCGAGTTTGAAATACCTTATTAACAATATCTAATTTTATCATATATATAATTCGAATATGCAATAAATAGTTATATAGTGTAATCATTTATAATTATATGCAAATATAATTATAATAACTTATTCTTTCAGGATATCGTGATATTTAGCTAAGGAGTTCATTATTTGACATCTGTAGTCAATAATGCACTCTGTAGATATAGGAATTATAATGTTAATTTTAATTTTTTTGTGAGTATAAAGTATGGACTACTAATATCAAGCTCACGTAACGCGTATTTTCCTAGCTTCTCTGCACCCGCTCCGCGTCCTTCTTACCCCTGCCTTACCTGCGCCATATGTCCTCCTTGCCTCCGCCTTACCCCATAGGTGATAAGGAAGGGGTATGGAGGGTATTATAGGGGGCTTTTTTAGATGCGGGCCGGTTGTGGGGATGAGGTAGCTTGATATTTGTCAAAGATGGATTTGTTCTATTCATTGATCAACTTTTGTCCTAGCATTGCAAGGTTTCAATATTCATCCGTCTACTGTTCTCGTCTTTAACTTCATAGTTTATTATAAATGGAGGATTACATGCAGTATTTGATGAGGGAATGCGAAAGCGAAGCGCAATTCTTTGCACATTCGTAAATCTATAGTATTGATATTTAACTTTTATAATGAGTATCCGTATATCATGTATCTTGTTCACTTTTGTGTAAAGGAAGAGGTTACGAAAACGAAACAAAGTTGAAGAGTAATGATGTATTCTTTGCTACTTAGTTGTGAATGAGATATATGTTTTTCGAAAATATAATTAAATTAGCTTGTTTGTTTTCGAAATAGTAAATATTTTTGTTTTTGAAATAAAAGCATAGCTTTCATATTGAAAAGCGGGATGCGCTGTTATGGTATAAAAATGCAAACAATTCATACAAGATATAATATCTATGGATACAAGTAATAAACCCGAATATGATGTGATTATTATCGGTGGAGGTGCAACCGGAGCAGGTACAGCAAGAGACTGTGCTATGCGTGGATTAAAAACGCTTTTAGTGGAGCGTAGTGATTTCACTGCCGGAGCAACTGGTCGTAATCACGGACTTTTGCATAGTGGAGCGCGATATGCGGTAACCGACCATGAGTCGGCTTCCGAATGTATTGAGGAAAATATGATTCTACGTCGGATAGCTAGACATTGTGTTGAGGAAACCGATGGTTTATTTATTACACTCCCGGAGGATGATATTGCATATCAGGCAAAATTTGTGGAGTCGTGTAAAGCTGCAGGAATCAGCGCCGATATTATTGATCCGAAGGAAGCCATACAACTTGAACCTTCAGTTAACAGGGATCTTATTGGGGCTGTGAGAGTTCCCGATGGTTCGGTAGATCCATTCCGTTTGACTACAGCGAATGCGCTTGATGCAAAATTGCATGGGGCGAAACTCTTAACGTACCATGAGGTTACCAAGATAATTAAGGATGGAAATAGAGTTGTTGGAGTTGAGCTATATGATAGACTAGCAAATAAAACCGTAAAAGCATATGCTAAAATTGTAATTAATGCGGGCGGTATTTGGGGACATAAGATAGCTGCAATGGCAGGTGCTACCATAAATATGTTTCCTGCTAAAGGTGCATTGTTAATTTTTGGACATAGAATAAACAATATGGTCCTTAATCGTTGCCGTAAGCCGGCCGATGCGGACATCTTGGTTCCGGGTGACACCATTAGTGTTATTGGAACTACGTCAAGTCATATTTCCTATGATGAGATTGATAATATGTACGTTACTCCGGAGGAGGTAGACTTACTAATTAGGGAAGGGGAGAAGTTGTCGCCTCAGTTGGCTGTGACACGTATACTAAGAGCTTATGCGGGGGTACGACCTCTTGTTGCCTCGGACGATGATCCGTCAGGACGTAGCATAAGCAGGGGGATTGTGTGTTTGGATCATGAGAAACGCGATGGTATACCCGGTTTTATTACAATTACGGGTGGTAAGTTGATGACTTACAGATTAATGGCCGAGTGGGCTACTAATTTGGCCTGTGAAAAGCTGGGTGTAAACAAAAAATGCGAAACTGCAGAGACGTGCTTACCGGGTTCGGAAACGCAAACTGAGGATAAAAAAGACTCCAAAACCTATATGATGGATGAAAAACTCCATAGAAAGGCAGCAGAAGACAGACACGGTACGAGGACAGAGAAGATAGATGCCTCGAACGAATATGAAACCGCCATGGTATGCGAGTGTGAAGGAGTTTCGGTAGGAGAAGTAAAGTATGCGATAGATGAACTTGAGGTTAAGAATCTAGTAAGTTTACGCCGCAGAACAAGGATTGGAATGGGAACCTGTCAAGGAGAGTTGTGCGCGTGCAGAGCTGCCGGTTTACTTTCCAATGTCCACAAATGTACGAGCGATGCCAAGGAGGACCTTGCCAAGTTTATGAATGAGCGTTGGAAAGGTATGTATCCTATTGCTTGGGGCGAAACGCTTTGCGAAATACAATTTACATCTTGGGTATATGAAGGTGTTTGTGGTCTTACTTTAGCTGATAAAAACAACACAGATGAAATTTGATACAATAATAATAGGCGGTGGATTAAGCGGTTTAACTTGTGCTATCAAGCTGACCGAGATGGGGCAAAAGTGTGCCATCATATCTATCGGGCAGAGTGCGCTGCACTTTAGTAGTGGAGCGTTTGATTTACTTGGTTCTGTTAATGGTGAGAAGGTAATGGAACCATTTGAGGGAATGTCACAACTTCCGGAGAATCATCCCTATTCGTTACTGGGGATAGACAAGATTAAGGCTCTTGAAAAAGAGGTAGTACCATTTTTTTCTAAAATGGGGGTTAATCTAAAGGGAAGTGCCGCAAGAAACCATTACAGAATTACTCCTATGGGAGGGCTTCGTTCAACCTGGCTTTCGTTGGAGGATTTCAATGTTATAGAAAATGAGGATGTTTTACCATGGAAGAAAGTTACCATACTAAATGTTAGCGGATATCTTGATTTTTATACCAAGTTTATTGCTGATGAGTTGGAGCAGAAGCATGTGGAGTGTTCCATAAAAGCAGTTTCTACGCCAGAGTTGGAGAGATTACGAAAAAGTCCTACGGAGATGAGGGCTGCTAATATTGCGCGTGTACTTGAGAGTGCTGAGAATTTAGAGCATTTCGCTGCACAAGTAAATGCAAATGTAGAGGCGGAGAGTGAGGTTGTAATGCTTCCGGCTGTTTTTGGGTTGTATAGCACATCCGTTATCAATAAATTACGCAAACTGGTCAACAAACCTATATGGTTATTGCCTACAATGCCAATATCCGTTCCGGGTGTAAGAACGCAGATTATGATGCGTAAATACTTCCAAGATCTTGGCGGAGTTTATCTGTTGGGTGATACGGTTTTAGGTGGAGAAATAATTGATAATAGAGTAACGTCCGTAAGTACGTCCGATCAAGGCGATATAAAACTATATGCCGATAACTTTGTTTTGGCATCGGGTAGTTTCTTTAGTCATGGGCTTATAGCGGAACCTCATTCTATAGTAGAACCTATCTTTAATCTTGATACACTATCTAGTAATGATAGAAATGATTGGTTTAAGAAGGATTTATTTAAAGAACAACCATACATGTCCTATGGTGTAAAGACAAATGCTGATTTTCGCGCCTCAATAAATGGACAAGCTGTTAAGAATTTATATGTAGCCGGTGCCGTACTAGGCGGCTATAATCCAATTAAGGAAGCGTGTGGCGGTGGCGTATCCATATTAACAGCGATGAACGTAGCGAATTTGATTTCTAAAAGCGATGTTTTATGAACAGAGATAAATATAATATAAGCGATAATGATTTCGAACAGTGTATTAAGTGTACTGTTTGTACTGTATATTGTCCGGTAACTGCTGTAACACCTCTTTTCCCCGGGCCTAAACAAGCAGGTCCGGACGGCGAAAGGTTGCGATTGAAGAAATCGTCATACTATGACAAGACGCTTAAGTATTGCTTAAACTGTAAGCGTTGTGAGGTGGCATGTCCTTCGGGTGTTAAGATTGGTGACATTATCCAATCAGCCCGTATTAAATATGAAACTAGGAAGCCAAAATTAAGAGACAAGCTCCTTGCTAATACTGATTTTGTAGGTACAATGTCTACGGCTTTTGCGCCTATCGTCAATAATACTATCAGCCTAAAACCTGTTAAGTATGCCATGGAGAAAGTTCTTGCCATTGATGCGCACCGACAATTTCCGGAATATGCGTCGGAGAAATTTGAATCATGGTATAAAAAACATGCGGCGGAATCTCAAAAGCAGTATAAGCATCAAGTTAGTTATTTCCACGGTTGTTATGTAAATTATAACTTCCCTCAATTGGGTAAGGATTTAGTAAAGATTCTAAATGCTGTGGGGTATGGTGTAAATTTACTCGACAAAGAGAAATGTTGTGGAGTTGCGCTTATCTCCAACCGGCTTATCAATCAGGCAAAGAAGGATGCACAACATAATATAGCGGCCATAGAAAAGGCTGTGAATGATGATATGCAAGTAATAGGCACTTCGTCCACTTGTATTTTTACCATAAGGGATGAGTATAAGCATATTCTTGAAATGGACAATAGCAAAATACGCAATCATGTAGAGTTAGCAACACGTTTTCTTTACAGGTTGATAGATGAAAAGGGTATTAAACTGGCGTTTAAAAAGGATTTTAAATTGCGAGTAGCCTATCATACTCCTTGCCATATGGGAAAACTTGGATGGTCAATATATTCCACTTCATTGTTAAAAATGATTCCGACGCTGGATTTTGTTCTTCTGGACTCGTTTTGTTGCGGGATTGCCGGAACGTATGGATTTAAAAAGGAGAATTATGAAACATCTCAAGCCATAGGGAAGCCGTTGTTTAAAAATATTGAAGAGTCGGGAGCTGATTTAGTGGTTACGGATTGTGAAACCTGTAAGTGGCAAATTGAAATGTCAACTTCCCTAAAGGTGAAAAATCCAATCTCAATTATTGCTGATGCTCTAGATGTTGAAGAGACTATTAGACTCAATAAGGAATAACAGACGGAGGTGCATAATGTTGTTACTATGAAAGTGCTGTAGCCAATTTCGATGATACAATGCATATCAACGAAATAGTGATATATGTGTTTTCCGGTTAGGTCAGAGCACATCTTGTCACGTATGCTAATGTTGTTCGTCCTTGAAGAGTAAGGCACTCTATTTTAAGTATAAAATAATCCTCAAAAGCTATATTTAAAGCTTTTGAGGATTATTTGTTATATAGTAGTTTCAACTATTGGGTAAATGTAAGTATCTTAATCTCTTTGGGTTTTAATGTAATGGAAATTTCATCATTATACGAGTAGGACGTTTGTAAATTTGTGAGGTCGCTGTGCGCTGGAGTCGAAACCTTATAGGTGCCGGGTTTAGTACCTATGCTTCTGTCCAACTTAACCCTAAAGGTGCGTTCCGCGTTGCCCGGATTGTGAAGGGATATGTAGCCCATACTGTCTGTCCATCCGGAGTAACCATAAGGTACGCGTTCGCGTGGATTTCCGCCAATCATTTTTACGTTTTGAAATGTGGGGAATATATTTTTTGCCCACTTTAATCCATCGGCAAGTACATCCCAATCCGTAGGAGATAGGGTTTTGGTTTTAAGATACAATTCAATAAAGCATGCGCCGCGCGATAGATTCATGTATAGATAATCGCGAAAAGATTTTTCAGACTCTCCCGTTGATGTTTTCTTAGGTTCGTGGTTAAATATAGAGTTTATGGGGAATTTGGTATTTTCCGTGTGGAACACCTCATGATAAACACCATCACGATACACTAGCTCATCGTTTCGGGTTGAACCTCCTGCTGCGTCACCGCAGTTTATAAGCCAAACAACATCCGCATACATGAGCCACCAGGGGCTTAAATAGGCCCCGTTCGTAATAGCGGTAAATACGTTGGGATTTACCTCGTGTTGTTTACGGAATATTTGCATCAGTCGTTCGGTTCCGGCACTAAGATAGTATAGTTTCAATTCATCGTATTTCGGATTATTAAGGCGCACGTCGTTGGCCGCAAATCCTTCTGTGTTTAGCTGTGGCATGGTGGCGGTACCGCGTCCGTTGAGTTCAAAGTCGCGCGTGTATTGATGTCCAAATAATCCGTCGTATTTAAAGTAAGTAATTCCCTGTTTAGTTAACTCAATAATACGATCCTCAAGCTTCTGCATATAGTTGGGACCACACATTGACATTGATAGGGACAAAGGCTCAAACCCGCCTTTTTGGCGCATAACCTGTATTTGTTGTTTGGATCCAAAAAAGCAGCCGGGGCTTAGCCATAATCCCAGTGAGGAATTCTTCTGTGCCGTTAGGGCTCGACAACGCTCAAAATTGGGCGAGAATTTGTTATTAATGCTCCACACTCCTCCTTTTTGGTCAATATCGGGCAGCTTCCCATCTTGCCATCCATCGTCAATGACGTAGGCGTCAAGTGGAGCAACACCGCGTTTTGTAACTAATTCGTTGTGTATGGTGTTTACGCTTTGACTAAAATTGTCGCCGTTTACTCCCCATCCAAAGTCAAAGAAACAATTGTATTGCACTTGCAAACGTAGGGGACGTATGCGGATGTCGTTGATATAGGCCATAAATGCATCGTCAATATAATCTAGATTGTCAGCTACGCCTACCACACTTTTATGGGAGGTATAGGTCTCTCCGGCTTGTAATTGCTGACCATAATGATAGCCTGCATTAAGTTGTTGATTTACTGCTGAGTTGGTTGCAGCCGGAAATTCAACACCCCAGAACGTACCCGTGCAAGAGGTGTATATGGGCATACCTAATCCGGGTTTCCAGTATCCCTCGCCCTTTAAATAGGAGGTAATGGCTTGGATGTTATAGGTTTGATAACTGTCCTCTATATTTAGGCTCTCAATGTCCATACGTTCCAATGTAACCGGGCGGGTAGGAGTTACCTCAAGCCATTTACGCATATAGGGTTGTCCGCCTATCAATTGATAATTAACGGTGACATTCAGCTTCTCCGCCTTATTAACCAAATAAAAGCTGAGCGTTTGGGTGGAATCAACAACCTGTTGCTTTACCTCTTTAATCTTGAAATCGGCATTTGTCAATAGACGATCCGTGTTTTCCTTGTCGGTTCCTTCTGATAGGCGAATGCAGAATTCGTATCCCCGTGTGGGGATAATCTCTTTGTTTAGTAACTTGTTTGTAATACGTGTTGTAAGGAGAATGTTGCCATCGGCGAATTGTCGACTAATTTTCGCATTACCCAATTCTCGCATAACTTTCTTGCCGGCACATGCATCCGTACACCACAACGTGGTAATACACAGTGCCGCAAGGAGTGAATTTAATAGTCTCATCATTTGTCTGTTTACTGTTATTAATTGTAGATAGATTACGTAGCAGGAGATAATAAATACAAAAGAGGGGTAGAATTAGAATTCCACCCCTCTTTCTTTACGTTAATATCTTTATGATTTCAGAATCTAAAATAGGCTTTTGCATTGTTATAACAAATATTTTGTACCGCTTTTCCCAATTCGGGGAGCATACATTGTGGCAGAAGGCCGGTATCTACCATATTACCGATATAATTACACAGAATGCGACGGAAGTATTCATGGCGCGTAAAGGACAATAAGCTACGGGAGTCTGTGAGCATACCAACAAATTGGCTTAATAAGCCATATTGACTAATAGTATCCAGCTGTTTAGTCATTCCTTGCAGTGTGTCCAAAAACCACCAAGCTGCTCCGTACTGCATTTTTCCCTTCATACTATAGTCGTTGAAGTTATATGCAAGGGTTGCCATAACATCGCCATCCTTGGGGTTTAGGTTGTATAAAATGGTAGGTGCCAAGTGGCCTTCGCTGTCAAGCTCGCCAAGCAGGCGTGCCAGTGGTTGTGCAACTTCAAAGTCCGACATGGAGTCGCCGCCGCAGTCAGCTCCCAGTTTGCTATATAATCGGGTGTTGACATTACGCATAGGACCTATGTGCAGTTGTTGGACTAAATCATAGTCATGGTTTAGTTTACATAACATTTTCAGTAGTCCAAATTGCAGTTTTTCAATTTCGGCAAAGGTCAGCGCGCCCCTGTGCATGTGGCGTTGAAACAAATGTTCAGTCTCCTCCTCGCTTGCAATTTCACCGGGTAAGCGTGTAATTCCAATATCCGCCACGCGACAACCGACACTTAAAAATAATTCCACGCGCTGTCTGAGTGCTTGTTTTAAAGCCGCGTAGTTGGTTATATCAATACCCGTACATGCAGATAATTTATGTAAATAGCCGTGCCATGTGTTTATGTCATGTACTAGCAATACCTTGTCCGGACGCCAAGACGGGAGCATTTTAATGTCCAGTTTTGTGAGGCCTTTACGATGAAATTCCAGTGTATCGGTCGGATCGTCGGTTGTGCATAACACCTCCACATTCATTCGTTTAAGCAGTGCTTGTGGAGTATAGGGTTCTGTACGCAGCAATTCATTACATTGTGCATAGATGGAAGTGGCAGTTGCCGGCGTTAGTAACTCATCAATACCAAAATAGCGTTTCAACTCCAAGTGAGTCCAGTGGAAGATGGGATTTCCAAAGGTGTGCGGAACCACTTCAGCCCATTTCATAAACTTTTCCTCAGGTAACGCGTCGCCGGTAATATAGTATTCATCTATGCCGTATGCGCGCATTAATCGCCACTTGTAATGGTCAAACTTTAACCACGCCTCCGTAATGTTTTTAAAGGGTTTATTTGTTATAATTTCCTCCGGACTCAGGTGATTATGAAAGTCCACAATAGGCATGTCTTTGGCGTAATTGTTATAAAGCGTGATAGCAGCTTCGCCGTGAAGCATAAAATCATTGTTTATCCAGTTTGTTTGTGTCATACCTAGTTTTCAAAAAGAGTTCTACCTATACCTAGCTCCAATCCGCGTAATTCGGCCAATCCACGTAAACGGCCAATTGCAGAGTAGCCCGGATAGGTTTGTTTACGTAAGTCGTCCAACATTTGATGCCCATGGTCCGGACGCAATGGTATTGACGTACCGCGTTTTTGCATGCCTATAATTAAATTTCTCATAATGGCATACATGTCAACAGACCCCTCCAAGTGATTGGCCTCAAAGAAATTGCCTAAATCATCGCGCTCGGTACTGCGAAGATGTACAAAGTGAATACGGTCTATGTAGCGGATAGCCATCTGGGGCAAATCATTATCCTTGCGTACGCTTAATGAGCCTGTACAAAAGCAAAAACCAATATTAACATTAGGTATGCGCTGGCACAATGCGGCATAGTCTGTGGTTGTACTCATAATGCGGGGTAAACCCAACAAGCGATATGGCGGATCGTCCGGATGGATAGCCATTTTTACTCCTGTTTGTTTTACGGTATCAGTTATGGCCTCTAGAAATAGGAAGAGGTTTTCACGTAACGTATCGTCTGTAATGTCCTTGTATAGTGCCAAGCCGTTACGTATGGCTTCAACAGTAAAGCTTTCATCGGCACCGGGAAGTCCCATTAGGATGCTGCGCGTAAGCGTGTCGCGCTCCTGCTGTGTCATGTGTTCAAAGCAGGCGGTAGCGCGTGCCACTTCCTCAAAGGTATAATCCTCCAGGGCATTTTCCCTGTTAAGAATAAACATATCAAACGCAATAAAAGCGCTGCGATCATAGCGTAGCGCCTTTGATCCATCGGCGGTGGTATATGCAACGTCCGTACGCGTCCAGTCCAAAATGGGCATAAAGTTGTAGGTAATTACGTTAATGCCGCAGGCTGCCAAGTTGTGCAGAGATGTTTTATAATTCTCAATGTGTTGTTCAAATCCGGGACGTCGGCTTTTAATTTCCTCACTTACCGGCAGGCTCTCCACCACGCTCCATGATAATCCTGCCGCTTGGATAATGCCTTTGCGGTTTTCAATTTCCTCTACGCTCCACACCTCTCCGGGTGCTATGTGATGAAGGGCATGTACCACTCCGGTAGCGCCCGTTTGTCGTATATCTTGAAGCGTTACCCCATCATTGGGGCCATACCAACGCCAAGTCTGTTCAAATGCGATTCTTTCCATACGTTATGTAATTAGGGAAATAATATACTAGTCAATCGATTGCAAATGTAGTGGTTGTTTTTCTATATGCAAACGAATAGCATATAAAAATGTAAATATTTATTTAAATCATATCGTATAGCTAATCATTTATCCCATTCCTTATTATATAAATTGAGTATAGGATTGGTTTATAGCTCTATTATGGTCTTATTTTCTCTATAGCATCTCCCACTCCTGTCCTTTATCGCTCCCTTATCGCGCCTTTATCGCTCCTTTTCTATAGGAAAGGCGGCATAAAGGTGGGATAAGGGAGCGATAAAGGACAGGAGTGGGAGATACTGCGAGCAAGTGTGCCTGAAGAGCCGATGGGAATAAATATTTGGTTAAAAGAGAAATATTTTTTGATAAATTATTGTAAAATATAAATTTTATTACAGATATTTGTACAACCGATTGCGCTAATTAAAAGCGCAACGGGATAATCAATCACCAAGAAAGAGCAAAATAACGTATGAAGAGAGTATTGTTTCTATTAATGTATTTAAGTGTACAATTTGCGAGTAATCCTTTTGTTTCGGCACAAAGGCAAACGATTTCGTTCAATGACGGATGGGAATTTCGGAAAGGCCCGTTTAGCGATGAATCTGTCCGAGTAATGTCCGGATTAGACAGTAAATGGAGCGAGGTAACGCTACCTCACACATGGAACAATGAGGATATGCAGAAAAAATACAACTCCTTCTACGAGGGCGATTGTTATTACCGAAAACAGTACAATGTTCCGCAAAGTATGAAAGGGAAACAGCTCTTTTTGCGTTTTGAGGGAGTGGGACAAGTGGCCGAGTTGTGGATTAATGGTGAGTATGTGGGGATGCATAAAGGTGGTTATTCGGCTTTTGCGTTCGACGTAACCAAGTTTATGAAACCCGATGTGGAGAATACGCTTTTAATGCGTGTAAGCAACAAAGCACGTGTGGATGTAATACCTGTAAACCATGTGTTATTTGGTGTGTACGGAGGTATTTATCGTCCGGTAACGCTAGTTGCTACGGAACCGGTGCATATTGCCGTGACGGACTACGCTTCGCCCGGAGTCTATGTAACACAGCGTAACGTTAGCCGTAAAGGTGCCGATGTTGGTGTGAAAGTGAAATTGGAAAACAAAAGTGGTGTAAATAAAAATATACGTATGGTTACTCGCATAGAGGACGCACAAGGACGTGCTGTTGCCGAACGTAAAAACAATTTAACCGTATCGCCTCAAGGACGTAGTGTGGAACAGGTACAAATGGCTGTTCGCAGTCCGCGTTTATGGCATGGACGTAAGGATCCTTATTTGTATCGCGTAGTGGTGCGTTTGGAGGAGAATGGCCAAGTAATAGATGAGATGGTGCAGCCATTGGGTCTACGTAATTATGAAATTAAAGCGGGAGACGGATTCTATTTAAATGGTGAAAAGTATCCTATGTATGGGGTATGCCGTCACCAGGATTGGTGGGGCATTGGTTCGGCGTTAGAGAATAAGCACCATGATCATGACTTGAATGAGATAATGGGTATTGGCGCCACAACTGTTCGTTTTGCACACTATCAGCAATCAGATTATTTATACTCACGTTGCGACACATTGGGACTGATAATTTGGGCAGAGATCCCGTTTGTAAATCGTGTCTCTACGCAAGAGAGTGAGAATGCTAAAAGCCAAATGACCGAGTTGATACGTCAAAGCTTTAATCACCCGTCTATTTACATATGGGGTTTGCATAACGAGGTGTATAAACCGCATGAATATACAGCTACGCTAACCCGCGAGTTGCACGATTTGGCAAAGATGGAGGATCCCGATCGATATACGGTTGCTGTGAATGGCTATGGACACATGAGCCATGAAGTAAACTGTAATGCAGACATTCAAGGAATGAACCGTTACTTTGGATGGTATGAAAAGAAGCTACAGGATATAAAACCATGGATTCAAAACCTAGAGAAGGAGTATCCGCAACATGCCTTTATTTTATCCGAGTATGGTGCAGATGCTAACATAGGACAGCAAACCGAGTATTTGAGCGAGTCATTAAACTGGACAAAGCCTTATTATCCGGAGACATTCCAAACCAAGACGCACGAGCTGCACTGGAGTGTAATTAAGGATCATCCGTACATTGTTGCTTCCTATTTGTGGAATATGTTCGATTTTGCTACGCCGCTTGCCAATCGTGGTAATGTACCGGCGCGTAACATGAAAGGGTTGATAACCTTTGATCGTAAAACGAAAAAGGACTCATATTATTTCTATAAAGCCAACTGGAGCGAAGAGCCGGTATTACATATTACGCAAAAGCGTTTAAATGAGCGCGAAAAACAGCTTACCAATATTACAGTGTACAGCAACAAGGGTGTGCCAACACTTACACTAAACGGCACCGTGCTGCCGGCACCAACAAAAGGTTACACGGATATTCACTACATATTTGAAAATGTATCCCTACGGAAAGGTGAAAATAAAATAGAAGCAGGTGTAAAGTATAAAAACGAGAACCTTACGGATAATGTGGTGTGGAACTATACGCATGAGCGTAAAGCCGGCGAAGCGGAGAGCTTAAATAGCGATAAGGTACATTCCGGATTCTAACAAATAAACATACCTATGAGATCTAACTATTTATTAAAATCGTGTGCCACGCTAGTGGGAGGGCTGCTGCTTTCCTCCGGCGTTATGGCTGCGCCAAAAACAGCGCTGGATAAGTTGCATGATAAATTATCCGGTCATGTAAAGCAGTTACGAGAAGCTCGTTACGCGGATTCTGTAGTACGCGTAATGCGTGCCGATACGGTAAAATACCCTACACCGCAGGTAGAGGCATTTTACATGGAAGTATTGCGCGTCCGAGACGTTCAGGAACAGCTAAAGTTTATATCCGCGACTAAAACACAACAATTATTACAACATTATAACGGTGGTCCGCTCGCTCCTGCACAGCGAAAGGAAATTGAATCTATTTTCGCAGAGATAGGACAGCTCAATATATACACTTTCAATGATGAGGAGTTGAGCCGTGCCCATCGATTACTTAAAAGACACCGCGCGTTGTTACTGCAAACACCGCGTTTAAAGGATTTGACAGTTGTAGCATCGGCATACAATCATGGGAGCCGCTCGCGGGAGGTGATGTGCGGAAGGATGGGGATGCCACCGGCTAACTATTCGAGTATGTACTCCGGAGCACGAAAAGGTGCTGAGAGTTCTGTAATTACGTTACGTAATGTAAATGGACAATTGGAGCGCGATGTAGTTTTTACTGCTCCCGAGAAAAAACAGATAGCCGATTTACAATTACATTGGGACGGGAATCGAGTACTTTACTCGCAACCCAATAAGGACAACAAGTGGCGTATTTATGAGCGCGACTTGACGACAGGAAAAGAGCACGAAGTGGTGCAGATTGACGAGCCGGACTTAGAGTTTTGTGATGGTAATTACTTACCGGATGGCCGTATCGTATTTAGTTCAAACGTTGGATACCATGGTGTTCCGTGTGTACATGGGGCAGATGTAGTAGGAAATTTAAGTCTTTATAATCCGGACGACAAGTCGTTCCGCCGTTTAACTTTCGATCAGGATGGTAACTGGAATCCCGTTGTAATGAATAACGGACGTGTAATGTACACGCGTTGGGAGTATACGGATTTAACTCACTATTTTTCGCGAATAGTGTTCCACATGAATCCGGACGGAACGGAGAACAAAGCGCTATACGGTAGTGGCTCCTACTTTCCGAACAGTACGTATGACATGCGTCCATTACCAAGTAGTGGTAAATTTGTTGGGATAATAACAGGACACCATGGAGTGGTACGTTCCGGCAGACTCATTATTTTTGATCCTGCCAAGTCTCGTAAAGAGGAAAAGGGAATGGTACAAGAACTGCCATTTAAAGATAAAAAAATAGAACCTGTAATTAAGGATTATTTAGTTGATGGCGTATGGCCACAGTTTGTGCGCCCTTATCCGTTGGACGATGAAACGTTCCTTGTTGGAGCAAAATTACATCCAGGTGGCCTGTGGGGAATTTACTTAGTGGACACGTTCGATAACTTGATATGTCTTGCCGAGCATGAGGACTATGGCATGAATATGCCTATTGAAAAAGTGGCTAAGGCATTACCTCCAGTTATTCCGGATAGGGTAAACCTTAAGGATAAGGAAGCAACCATATTTATTCAAGATATTTATGAGGGCGAAGGACTTCAAGGAGTGAAGCGTGGCGAGGTGAAAGAACTGCGTGTATTTGCTTATGAGTACGCTTATATTCGTTCTATTTCCGATCATGATGCGCACGGTATTCAGTCCGGTTGGGACATTAAGCGTCTTTTAGGAACAGTACCTGTTGAGGAGGATGGATCGGTAATTTTTAAGGCACCTGCCAATACACCAATCTCCTTACAGCCGTTGGATAAAAATGGGGCTGCAATTCAATGGATGCGCAGTTGGTTTACGCCCATGCCGGGCGAAACAGTTTCCTGTATAGGTTGCCACGAGGATCAGAATCAGATACCAATTCCTAAAAAGGTAATGGCAGCGCAGCGCAAACCACATGCAATAACAGTCCCCGAGGGAGGTACGCGCGCGTTTACTTTCAATCTTGAGGTACAGCCCATTCTTGACCGTGCTTGTGTGGCATGTCACACAGACAATAAAGTAGCACCTAATCTTCGGGCCGGACGCATGGAGCGCTATAAGCGTGGACGTGCAACTGTTATAGACAGGGAGTTGTCCATGAGCTATTGGGAGCTTATGCGTTATGTGTACCGCCAGGGTCCGGAGGCCGATATGTATGTACTGAAACCCTATGAGCACCATGCCGGTAACTCGGAGCTAGTACAAATGTTACAAAAAGGACACCATGGAGTGGAGCTTACGGATAAGGAGTGGAAATCTCTATATAATTGGATTGATTTTAATGCTCCGTATTACGGTGTGTTTAATGACATAAAACAAGTAAACGGACATGACCAATATCAACGTCGTATATCACTTGCCAACAAGTACAATAATGGTGCCGGAGTAGACTGGCGCAAAGAGTTGGAAGCCTATGCCTCAACGTTACAAAAGCAACAAGCTGTAATGCCTGCGACACCAAAAGCGCAAAACAGTAAAACAAAGTCCTGGAACTACAAAGCTCAGCATGAGGTGAAGGAAAAAACAATGACCATTGCACCGGGTGTACAGATGGAGTTTGTATGGGTCCCTGCTGGCAATTTCTATATGGGCAACAATGAAGGTGCTCCGGATGAGAAACCTCAATTTAAAGCTTCGGTGAAGAAAGGGTTTTGGATGAGTAAGCATGAGGTTACCAATAGTCAATACTGCGCGCTAGTGCCTGAGCATGATAGCCGAATAATAGGTCAGTTTTGGAAGGATCACACCACACCGGGATATCCGGCCAATAAGCCACAACAACCTGTGATACGTGTATCACAGCAAGAAGCTCTGAATTATTGCCAACAGCTTGCACGAGCATGGAATGGCAATGTGACATTGCCAACGGAAACCGAATGGGAGTGGGCATGCCGGGGAGGAAGTGATAAAGCCTTTTATTTTGGACAGGATGATTTTGCGCGTTATGAGAATTTAGCGGATGCACAACTGAGCAAGATGGCAGTAACAGGTGTAAACCCTATGCCAATGAGGGCAGACGATCCTATGCGTAAGTTTTGGGATTTCATGCCGCGCATGGACAATGTGGACGATGGTGCAATGATCTCCACAGAAGTAGGGAAGTATGGTGCAAACCTTTGGGGACTCCATGACATGCATGGTAACGTAAGCGAATGGACCCGCTCGGAATATGTTCCTTACCCTTTAAAAAATAAGACATCGGAGGCTGAGTTTGTTGTAGCACGTGGAGGTTCTTGGCGTGAACGCCCTAGAACATCTACCGCCTCTGCACGCAAGGCATTCTTGCCTTGGCAAAAAGTACATAATGTCGGATTTAGAATAATAATATACAATCATGAGTAATAAATTCTTTCAATTCATAATTAGTTGTTGTTTAGTGATGTCAGCTTTCGCCTCTCCTCTTTACGGGAAGGCGAAAGCTAAAACTAAGGACATTGATCCACGCACATACTGGTGCGAAACACTGTATAAAATTTCATTCCCGGTGTTGGATGCTTTGAGCAAACAACAGTTAGTGGAGACAATGCCTGTGGAGGTTCGGAGTGGGGATGGTAAAGGACGAGCAAATTACACCTATTTAGAGGCGCTTGGACGTACTTTATGTGGTTTATCATCTTGGTTAGAGCTGCCAAAGGATGATACGAAAGAGGGAAAAATGCGTGAGGAGTTACTTCAATTGTCGCACAAAGCAATTCGTAATGCCGTTGATCCGACATCTAAGGATTATATGAATTTTACAAAACCTTCTCAACCCCTTGTAGACGCTGCCTTCTTGGCGCAAGCGTTTATGCGCTCGCCTAATCGCTTATGGGGCGAACTGGATGAGGAAACAAAGCAAATGACACTGAAGTCATTGCGTGACACGCGTGTAATAAAGCCATTTTTAAGTAATTGGTTACTTTTTTCTGCAACGATAGAGGCTTTCTTCTTATCGTTAAATGAGCAGTATGACGGCATGCGTATTGACTACGCGCTGACAAAACATAAGGATTGGTATAAAGGGGATGGTGTGTATGGTGATGGGCCCGATTTTCATTGGGATTATTACAATAGTTTTGTAATCCAACCTATGCTGGTAGATATCTACTCGGCAATGTATAAAAAGAAAAGATGCTCTGAGGATAGTTATAAAACGGTAATGAAACGAGCTATACGTTATGCCCAAGTACAGGAGCGTTTCATTGCGCCCGACGGAACATTCCCACCAATTGGTCGCTCGCTTGCCTATCGTGCCGGGTGTATGCAAACATTAGCACAGATTGCATTGTTTGAGAAATTACCGGCGGACGTGAAACCGGCTCAAGTACGTGGAGCCCTAACGGCAGTGATGAAGCGTTTTTTTGACAACCCCAATACATTCGATGAAAATGGTTGGTTACGTCTAGGATTTGTTGGCCATCAACCGGGTATTGCCGAAGGGTATATTAGTACCGGAAGTTTGTACTTAACCTCGATAGGTTTTCTGCCGCTTGGCCTACCTGCAACTGCAGCGTTTTGGAGTGATGCGGACGAACCTTGGACATCGGTAAAAGCATGGGGTGGAGAGGCATTCCCAATAGACCATGCACATTGATAAATTTCTAAAAACGTATAATGAAAGTTGTTTTAATTTCAATATTGTTGATGTGTGTTGCATATGTTAAAGCACAGCAACCACAGTGGCCGGTGCCCATGCCGGCCGAAAAGGCAGTTGTCAATGGTAATTTTACCATTGACAATTTGCGTATAGGTACAAAAGTGGATTCACTACAAAGTGAGTGTAAAATACTTAAGGAGAACCTAGACCGTATGGGGGTAAAATACACAAATGTAAATAATCCAAAAGGAAGAGGAGCGGTGATTTTGGCTATTGACCCATTGCTCGATATGCCCGAAGGTTATAAGTTAAAAATCACGCCCAAGGAGGTGAAAATCTCTGCATCGTCAAAAGCAGGTATATACTATGGAATACAGAGTTTGGTGCAAATGATGGAGAACCAACAATCCCTTGTTTGCTGCGAAATAGCAGATGCTCCGCGGTTTGCGTGGCGTGGATATATGTTCGATGAATCCCGACACTTTTTTGGCAAGGATAAAGTCAAAGAGATATTGATGCTCATGGGACGCTTTAAACTAAATAAATTCCATTGGCATTTAACGGACGAACCGGCTTGGCGCGTGGAGATAAAGGGATACCCTAAATTGACCTCCGTTGGCAGTTCCGGTACGTGGAGTGAGCCTAATAACCCTAAACGTCAGTTCTATACTCAGGAAGATATCCGGGAAATTATAGCATTTGCCGCTTGTCACCACATTGAGGTTATCCCGGAAATAGATATGCCGGGACATGCAACAGCAGCCAACAGAGCCTATCCCGAATATAGCGGTGGAGGGGTTCCGGCTCATCCGGAGTTTACGTTTAACCCCGGGAATGAGGCGGTCTATGCTTATTTGACAAACATATTGCGTGAGGTTGCTGCGTTGTTTCCATCGCAATACATTCATATAGGCGGTGATGAGGTTGCTTTTGGAAGCGAGGCGTGGAAAAAAGACTCGCATGTGCAAGCATTAATGAAACGCGAGAACCTGTCTACAATTAAGGATGTGGAGCGCTATTTTATTTGTCGCATGGCCGATAGTGTAAAAACTTTAGGAAAAGGATTGATGGGCTGGGATGAAGTATTGGATACTAAAGTGAGTGCGGAAAATACAACAGTAATGTGGTGGAGACATGACCGAAATAATCAGCTGCAAAAAGCACTTGCTGGAGGATATAAAACCATTATGTGTCCACGCCGACCGCTTTATTTTGATTTCATCCAACATAAAGAGCACAAATGGGGGCGCGTATGGAATGGCTTTTGCCCAGTGGAGGATGTTTATCACTTTCCGCAAGGTCTGTTTGAAACTTTAAAAATTAGCGAACAGACACAGCCAAATATACTAGGTATGCAAGCCAATCTATGGACAGAGCGGGTACATACCCCACAGCGAGTGGATTATATGACGTGGCCGCGTTTATGCGCAATGGCCGAAGCTGCGTGGACCATGCATGAAAATAAAGATTATGACGACTTTATGCGTCGTATGACAAACTCTTTTACGCTGTTTGATAGTATGGGAATTTATTACTTTGATCCGCGCAATCCGCAACGACATTCGGAGCCTAAAGGATGTGAGCGCCGTAATGATAAACAATCTATGGATTTTAGAGACTAATTTTTGATGAGAAACTATCTATTTCTATTCTGTTTACTTTTATTCCAAAACCATCTTTTTGCACAGAACCTGCAATTCAAGCAAAATGTAATGGATTTAGGCACTATTAACCGCGATACGGCAGATAGTATAATCAAAGTAACATATACCTTTAGCAACACAGGTTCTGCACCACTAAAAATAAAGTATGTGCTGTCAGGTTGCGGATGTACAACAGTGACAAATCTTAAGAACCGAGAGTACGCGCCGGGACAAGAGGGAGAGTTGGAGATTGCGTATAATATAAAAGACCGTAAGGATAAGCATTTATCCGTAACCTTTGAAATTTACTCAAATACTTTGACCGGCAATATGGGAAAAGGTATTAGTAGCGTCAGGTTACTTGCTACAATAATTGGAGCACAAGCGCCATGTCTGCCTCATTACAACTTGGCAAAAATACAGAAAATGCACTGTAATGGGACAAATGCAAGTGATGAGTATGAAACCATTCTTGCAAGAGTAAAGACCAATTTGTTCAAAAAACACAACAAACACACCGACAGTAAGGTAGAACAGCTAGTGGCAACACTTAGACGTGGTGGTTATTGGCAACATATAGATTACGGATGTTACTTCAGAACGGATTGGGAACCTAATATCCATCTTTCTAATGTGGAGCAAATGGCATTGTCCTACACTTTTCCCCAATCGGAATATTATGGTAACGACACTCTTTTTTGTGCCATCTCGGATGCGCTTAACTATTGGAATGTAGCCAATCCAATTTCGCATAATTGGTGGCACAATCAAATTGCTGTTGGACAGAGATTAGCCAATATACTTGTTTTAATGGCTTCAGCTTCGACAGATATTGATGCATCGTTAAAGAATGCGTTATTTGCCAAAATGGCACAAAGTGATCCTCGCAAATGGACCGGTGCCAATAAAATGGATATTGCAATGCATCACCTTTATCGGGGATGTTTGTTGAAAAATGATAGTATTGTTACGGTTGCCTCTCAACAAATATTTTATCCATTGCAGATAACCAAACAGGAAGGTATTCAGCAGGATTGGTCCTATCATCAACATGGCAATCAGCTTTATTTTGGCGGTTATGGAATAGTATTGGTTAGCGGTATTATAGGAATGTCCAATTATTTGTATGGAACACGTTTTGACATGGCTCCCAACCAAAAAGAGATATTCTCTAATTTTATCCGTAAAGGTTTTCTTCAGGTTTTTAGAGGTAAATATTTGGATTTTAGTGTTTCGGGTAGGGGCATTTCACGAGAGAATTGTCTTGATTACGCGCATTTGGAATCTTTGCTTGATGAATGGGGAAAATTGGATAAACCCAATAAGCAGGTCTATACTAAGGCTACGGAGATGCTGAAAGATGCGCAGAAAGAGAATAAACATAACAATATTAATTTCTGGCGATCGGATTATATGGTGCATAATCGTCCGCAATACCAAGCTACGGTGCGTAGCGCTTCCACCAGAACTTGTATCACGGAAAGCGGTAATGGCGAAAACCTAAAAGGTTGTAATCTTTCGGACGGCGCATTGACAATACGTTGCAGTGGAGATGAGTATTACAATGTCTTTCCGGTTTGGGAGTGGGATAAGATTCCGGGAGTAACAAGTAAAGCAGGCGATATTGGTCTTGGAGGCGGATGGAGTGAACTTGGAACCTCTAATTTAACCGGCGGAGTGAGCAACGGAAAGATAGGTGCATACGGATACAAACATAACAGAAGAGGATTTACTGCACAAAAGGCTTATTTCTTCTTTGATAAGGATGTTGTTGCATTGGGTAGTAATATTTTTGTTACGGATAACTCGAAAGCACAACTACAAACAACAATAAACCAATGTAGAAAAGACGAAGCTATTATCTGTTGGGAAATGACTTCTAATGGCCATTGGAGGTGTAACACAATCAAAGATAGTATAGTGTTATACAATGGAAATACAACAAAAGTAGCAATTCAACATAGTGGACTGTGTTATGTTATTCTTGATACGAATAAAAACGTAACGCTCAAAGCAGCACAGCGCAAGGGTAACTGGGTGAGTATAAACAATGGTGGACGAAATACTGAAATTACCGATTCGATATTCTCACTGGTATATAGCCACGATACTACACGTCCTGATAGTTACGCCTATGCAATAACGGTACGTGAGCCAAATGCGAATGTGTTGACCAACCTATATGCCAATTTGGATGTGATTAATACGCCTCAGTTACAGGCAGTTTACCATAAGGAGGATAATGTATACCAAGTACTATTTCATACCGAAGGTACTTATCAATGTACTGATTTTTCCATCACAGTCGATAGTCCGGCCTACCTTATTGTCAATGTTAAACGAGGAAAATATGGAATTTCAATAAGTAATCCGTTGCAAAATAATGAGGCCATACAACTTCATATTAGATCACAGAAAGGCTCTATTGAGCATAAATTTGAAACGATAAAAGGAGAAACACAGTTTGTTGAATTAAAACTAAAACAGCAAACAACAATACTGTAAAGAGGCGGCGAAACATTACTCTCGTTCATGTAATTCTCCCCACCTTCTCTACACCTTCTCTACACTTTCTATATCCTATCTATATCCCATCTATACCCCATCTATATCCCATCTATATCTCATAGGGATATAGATGGAGTATGTGAATATTTACTTTGATGCATGGAGAACTGGAGGACGTGAGTAACAGAGTGTTGTTCTACACAAGTGAAACAGAGGGGACTAAGCGACATTGTTAATTTAGTAGTTCGAAACATAACGCAATATTATTTATATTATATTTGTGCATCTAACTATAAATTAAGAATACAATGTTATTGAAAGTGCTGGTCGGAACATCTGTTTTGAGTGTTCCATTTGTATTGAAAGCTAATGCGCAGAAAAATGATGGCCCTTTAAATGTGGTTGTAATAATGGCTGATCAATGGAGAGGCGATGCATTGGGCTACATGAATAGGGAACCTGTGCGCACTCCCAATTTAGATAGGTTGGCAAAACAGGGTGTTTCTTTCCACCAGGCAGTGAGTAGTTATCCGGTCTCTTCACCTGCACGCGGTATGTTTATGAGTGGTATGTATCCTTTCAATTCGGGGGTTCCTTTAAATTGTAATTCAGACAATCCCGGTGTGGAGTTGCATGAAGATGCCATTTGTTGGAGTGATATTCTAAAACAAAATGGATATGCTACGGGATATATTGGAAAGTGGCATTTAGACATGCCGTATGCCCCGTATATTGATTGTGCAAATAATAGGGGAAAGGTGAAATGGAATGAATGGTGTCCGCCTTCTCGCCGACATGGATTTGACGAGTGGATTGCTTATGGAACTTACGATGCTCACTTAAATCCGCTATATTGGACTAAGGATGCTACACGCGATGAATATAAGTATGTAAATCAGTGGGGGCCAGAATTTGAAACGGATAGAGCCATTGAATTTATAAATAATAATAAAGAGAAACCATTTGCACTGATGGTGTCGATGAATCCGCCTCATACGGGTTACAGTTTAGTTCCTGAACGTTATAAAACGATTTACAAGGATTTAGACGTAGATGCATTAGCAAAGGAGTATCCTAATTTACTTACCGATGCGGATAAGCGCTTTTTCAAGAAACACGTGCGCGATTATTATGCCTGTATGACCGGCGTGGATGAGAATGTTGGCCGTTTGTTGGATTATTTAGAGCAAAATGGCTTACGCGAAAATACATTAATCATTTTTACATCCGACCATGGAGACATGATGGGGATGCACAGTGTTATAGGAAAGAATAGCCCACATGAATGTGCTGTACGTATACCTCTAATTATGTCCCTACCCAACGTGATTAAACCACGAATAGATGAGAAAACTCTTATAGCGTTGGAAGATTTATATCCTACTTTTTTATCTATCATAGGATATGAAGATCAGATTCCGGCTACAGTGCAAACTCGTAATTTGGCGAAGCGTGTGATGAACGGAAAGGGTAAAACTCCCGATTGTCAATTGTATTTCAAAATGGAAAACGATGAACCGGCAAGTCCGATAAATGGATGGCGCGGTATACGTACAGAGCAGTACACATACAGTTGTCATTTTGTTAAGGGTAAGAAAGCTGAGATATTATTATTTGATAGAGAGACTGATCCGCGTCAGGTGAATAATATTGCCAATACTGCTTCGGAAAAGTTGTTGCGTAAGATGGATGCATTATTAATGCAAGAGTTGAATCGTATAGCCGATCCCGTTCTAAACACAATGATTAACTAAAGTACGCGATATGCTCTTAAAAAATTATACTATTAGTATCCTTTCAATCCTTTTATCTCTATGTGTTTTATGTGCATGTAGTGATGAGGTGACAAAAATGGTTCCTGAGAAAGAGGATAATACGGTGGATAATATAGAGGCAATGGAAGGGCTTCTGCGCATAAAACTTTCGGCGGAATGGGGAGATAAAATCAATGAAATTACCCGTTCGGGGGAGATTAATACCAATAATTCCGTTCTGGATAGTATTGCTGCAGTTTTTGGCGTAGAGGAGTTACGGCGTACTTTCCCTCCAACCCGCCGATTTGAGGAGCGTTCTAGAAAAGCTGGTCTACATTTGTGGTATGATGTCAATTTTGATAAGAAACATGCGGTAACACGTGCAGCTCAGGGCTTAAAGGAAGTACCGGGAGTTGATATTGTTGAATCCATTCCTAAAATACGAGTGGTTCCAACCCAGCAAAATGCAGTTGTATTAAATAACGTAACAAGTAGAGCGGAAGCGGCAGATGCATTACCCTTTGACGATCCGCATTTGAACCTCCAATGGCATTATAAAAATACCGGCAAGGATGACAAGATGCTTAAGGGTGCCGATATAAACATATTCCCGGCATGGGAGCAAAGTGTGGGAAGTGGTGATATTATTATTGCTGTTGTAGATGGTGGAATAGATTATCTACATGAGGATTTAGCTGCTAACATGTGGGTGAATGAGGCCGAACTAAATGGAATACCCGGTGAGGATAGTGATGGTAACGGATATGTGGATGATATTTACGGTTCTAATTTCTTAAAGGATAGTATTTATGTGCATCCACATTTGCATGGTACACATGTTGCTGGCTTAGTGGGTGCGGTTAATAATAATGGAAAAGGAGTTTGTGGAGTTGCAGGAGGAGATGGGACACCTAATAGTGGTGTGAAGCTTATGTCTTGTCAGATATTTGATTATGATGATAACGGTAAGGAAATAGGAAGTGATCGAATCCCGGAGGCAATAAAGTATGCAGCCGATAATGGTGCCATTATTTGTCAAAACAGCTGGGGGTATGACCAAATTACTTATATTCCCCAATCTTTATTGGATGCATTTGACTATTTTATTACTTATGCGGGTGTGGATGAGCATGGCAACCAAACGGGACCAATGCGTGGAGGTATTCTTTTTTTTGCTGCCGGAAACAGAAACGTGAATCTTTTTTCGCCGGCTTTCTCTCCAAAGGTGACTTCAGTTGCTGCTATGGCTAGTAATTTTAAGCGTGCCTCGTACTCTTGTTATGGAGACTGGGTGGATATCATTGCTCCGGGAGGAGAACAGAAATTTGGAACGGATTATATGATACTAAGTACAATACCTAATAATGAGTATGGATACATGGAGGGAACATCTATGGCATGTCCGCAGGTTAGCGGCGTTGCTGCTTTAATTCTGGCTAAATATGGGGGATTGGATTTTACACCTAACCAATTACGAGAATACTTATTTAAAGGGGTAGGTGATATAGATGGTTTTAATCCCGGATATATAGCTAGCTTGGGATGTGGTTTTTTAAATGCTGCTGGGGCATTATATTCAAACGGTGGTGAGCATCCGGATACAATAACGGACTTTAAAGGTGTAGTGAGCCATAGAGGAATAGATTTGTTTTGGAGTGCAGTGGCCGATAGAGAGGATATATCCCCAAGAAATTATAGAATAGAGTATTTGTTAAAGCCTAACGAAGGAAAAGGGACAACAGATAATGTACAGACTATAAATTACCAATTGGAGAAACCAACGATGCCGGGTAATACGCTAAATTATCTTATTAACGATGTATTACCGGATACTGCATACCTATTGCGAATAAGAGCAATAGATGCATCGGAAAATGAATCACTACCATCTTTATGGATTGAATGTGCCACTCGTACAGTTAATTTACCACCGTACATTACACAACCTTTAAAAGATTATGTCTTTACAAAGATAGGTGAAACGCACACGTTGAATTTGGATGATTATTTTGCTGATGATGATGGAACGATTCAATATTCAATTCAATTTGCGGATGTAGCAGGTTATATATGGAAAATGAATGGTTCTCAATTGTCCATTACCATAACTGAGCCTTTCGTAACAACAGTAACAGTAACTGCAACAGATGATGTGGGAGTGAAGTGTAGACAAGTTTTTAGCTTATCTTATGAAAGTGATGTGGAAGGTCCCGTGATTTATCCTAATCCAGTAGGTGAATATCTCTATATATTGATGCCTCCAACAGAGCATGGAGAAATGAGCGTAGAGCTTTATACATTGTATGGAGTGCGAGTTTTGCATGAGAAAGTAAATGTTGAATGCAACGTCCCAGTGAAACTTGCAACAACTGTGCTCAATAGCGGCATGTATACGCTTAAGTGCCAATTAAACAATAGGAAATACCAATTTTCAATGGTAAAACAATGAGAACATTAATTATACTTCTACTTTGTGTTGTATTTACACCGATTGTCCATGGGCAAACCGTTCCAATTGTTACAATTAATCCGGATGCGGCAAATTGGGCGATGGGAAATAGCGGTGTTTTGACCCCAGAATCGGCATTTCATGTCTATGGAAATGTTACGCGTACATTATTATCAGATCATCGAGGTAGCGCCGGAGTAAGCTGGATGCCCTGGATGCCCAATTTGATGAGTGGCATGGGTATTTATAGTGCTGCCGGAAACTTTAGAGTGGCAAGTAAGCATGGTGTAGCTTTTGGGTATAGAGGTTTTTATATGCCGCAATTTCCAATAACCAATATGGATGGAGTTGTTTTGAGACAAGAAAAACCGCGCGATTTTACAATTGATGCTGGATATTGTTATGCTATCACTCCGCGCCTGATTATTGGGTTGAATGCACATTTCATATCATCTAAGATTGCCGAATATGCGGCTATGTCACGAGCTAATGCCTTTGCCATAGATATTGATTTATTGTTCCATGCCAGCAATTGGACAGTAGGTCTCGCTATGAAAAATTGGGGAACGCAGTTAAGATACAGTAATGTGAATAGTGATTTACCATCCGCTTTACAGTTAAGCGCTACGAGGAATTATGTGTTTTGTAGGAAGCATATGCTAAAGGGAAATGTAGGCATACAGTATCGAGTGCAGCCGCAACAATTTAGTGGCATTGAAGGTGGTGCGGGATTGGAATATTCCTATAAAGAGCTTTTGTTTTTCAGAGGTGGGTATCATTTTGGCCAAGAGGATAAAACATCCCCATGTTACGGAACTTTAGGAGCGGGAATAAATATTAAAATGATACAATTGGATGCGGGTTATATTATAGCAAAAAACAGTAACCCTATGCATAAGAGTTACTGTTTTTCAATGACGTTATTATGGTAGTTAATTAACAATATTGGTTGGTGTGCCATTAACAAAATTCAAAATATTATCAACGGCTTCCTGTGTCATGGCTACTCGACCTTCATAAGTGGCAGTTCCTAAATGTGGAATCATAACTACATTGTCCATGGTGTAAAGAGCTTCCTGAACATGAGGCTCATGTTCAAAAACGTCCAATGCCGCTCCAGCAATCTGTTGAGATTGTAGCGCTCTTACCAGAGCTTTTTCATCGACAACAGCACCTCGCGCCGTATTGATTAAAACTGCAGTAGATTTCATTTTATTAAAAGCCTCTTCATTTATTAAGTGTTTACTACTGTCGTTAAGAGGCGTGTGTAAAGACACATAGTCGGCACGTTCAAGAAGTTCGTCCATAGTGACACGTTCATAACCCGGGACCTCAGTATTTCGATTTGTGTATATAATCTTCATGTCGAATGCTTCAGCTTTCCGCGCAACCTCTTTTCCAATGCTACCCATGCCAATAATGCCTAGGGTTTTGCCTTGCAAACCATGTCCTAAATTTGCCATTACGCCCCAGCATGCTTCGTGCTCTGTTCGTAAACGGCGATCACAATAAGCAATTCTGCGCGCTTGTCCCAATAATAATGCCATACAAAGTTCGGCAGTGGGTTTGCACACAGAAACAGGCGTATTAGTAACAGCAATACCTTTTTCGCGAGCATATTTGATATCAATGTTGTTATATCCAACACCGTAATTACTGATAAGCTTTAATTTTTTACCGGCGTCAATAATATCCTTATCAACCGGAATTGTGAAGTTCGATAATAGAATATCATACTCCGGCACAAGACGAAGAATCTCTTCCTTAGTGAATTTCTCTTCTTGTGGGGCAGTATAACTCCATCCCTTTGGCATATTGTCTAAAGGTTGAGTTGGAATTTTATAAACAACTAATATTTTCATAAGATTATAGCGTATGTTGGTTAAAGAGTAGTTCGTGAGTATGGAGCAGCGCTAAGATTGGTAAACTCGCCGGCTAAATACTTATAGTAACCGGTTACGGCAACCATTCCTGCATTATCCAATGAGAAACCTAAACGCGGAATAAAAACATCCCAACCATGTTTACGTGCTTCATCATGTACCGCTTTTTGTAGCGCAGAATTTGCCGAAACACCTCCTGCAACAGCTATTTGTTTTATTCCAGTTTCTTTTGCGGCACGTTTAAGTTTGCCTAATAGGATATCAACAATAGTTTTTTGTAGTGATGCGCACAAATCGTTCATGTTATCTTGGATAAAATTAGGATTCTCCTTTAACTGGTCACGTAAGAAATACAGGAAAGAGGTTTTAAGTCCACTAAAACTGTAGTCTAGTCCAGGTAAATGAGGTTTGTTGAATTCAAAACGATTAGGATTACCTTCCTGAGCTAGCTTGTCAATAATTGGTCCCCCCGGATAAGGTAATCCCATAACTTTAGCACATTTGTCAAATGCTTCACCTGCTGCGTCGTCTATGGTTTGCCCTATCATTTGCATATCTAAGTAGTCTTTAACTACAATGAGTTGGCTGTTACCTCCTGAAACAAGAAGTGTAAGGAATGGGAAGTTCGGATGCTTACTTTCAACTCCCGGCTCTTTGATAAAGTTAGCAAGGATATGTGCTTGTAGATGGTTTACCTCAATTAACGGGATATTATTAGCTAGTGCAAATCCCTTTGCAAATGATGTTCCAACAAGTAGTGAACCCATCAGTCCCGGTCCTCGAGTAAATGCTATCGCTGTAATCTCGTCCTTTGTTACACCAGCTTTTTTTAGCGCTTCATGTACCACCGGAATTATATTTTGTTGGTGCGCGCGTGACGCTAATTCGGGAACAACCCCGCCATAGGCTTCGTGAACTTTTTGGCTCGCAATGATATTGCTTAACACAATACCATCCTTGATTATTGCTGCCGAAGTATCATCGCATGATGACTCTATACCTAATATAATTGTACTCATTTTATTTAGTATTGAATTGAGAGTTAACGTTGAAAAATGTCAATCTCATTTTATGTAATCGCTATTCTTTTGTTTATCGTTGTAAAAATAATATTTTTGTAGCAAACTAAAGGAAGCAGGTTATTAAAAAGTGTGTCAGCATCGGTATTAAAATGTTATTGGGAGTAGTTCTACTCCTAATTTTCTTGCTTTTTTCTTTGCACCATCCCGCTGTACAGACGCGTTTAGTCCAAGAAGTTACCTCTCAAATTAAACAAAAAACGGGTGTTGACATGACTGTTGGAGCCGTTGTTTTTCGTCCTATGAACCGTTTGTCATTGCAAGATGTTGTAGTGCGTGACAACAGGGATGAAACAATGATCTCTTGTCGTGATGTAGAGGTGAAAATAGATTCCTTCTCATTTGTACGTAAACAATTCACAATAACGGAGGTAGCGCTTAATGAATTATATTTTGATTTATATTTAGAGCGTGGAGAACCGGTTTCAACCATGAATATAGAAGTATTTATTGACTCTTTGGCACGCCTTTCTACCTCTCCGCCAGACACAGTTACGACAAATAGTGGTGCCTCATGGAATATTGACATAAAAAAAGTAAGTATCAAGAACTCTCGATTTCTATATAATGAAGACATAAAAGATACAATCAACTATGGTGTAAACTGGACGGATATAGATTGTCGAGAACTTAATGTTGAGCTTTCGGGGTTTGATTTTCAGGATAGTGTTTCCTATATCAGTTTAGATCATCTTTCATTGGTCGAGAAGTCGGGATTAACTATTCGAAATATATCGGGATTAGCTGCTTTTAAGGAGGGAAATTTTGTAGTTTCTAATGGAGAAGTAAAACTAGCAGAAACAACGCTCGATTTGCTTAAATTGGAATATAATTGGACGCCAGATAATCAGGATTGGAAGAATTTTGTTACGCGCATGTACCAATATTATGAGTTGGGGCCATCTACGGTTAGTTTTAACGATATAGCATATTTTAATGATAATGTGCTTGGTATGGATAACATTGCCAAGTGTAGTGGTATTGTATACAACACAGTTCATCAAATACAAGGAAAAGATTTATTTATAGAGTACGGGGATAATTGCTATCTTGAAGGTGAGTTTCAGTCTTGGGGATTACCCAATGTGTTTGATACTCATTTTGAAGCCAAAATGAAGCGTGGACGTATTGCGCCTACGGATTTGGAAACAATTTATTTGCCGTGGATGGATTATAAGATTGCGTTACCCGAAACGTTACATAAATTACCATATATAGATATTGCAGACGTTCGGTTTTGTGGTAAATTGCAAGATTTTTCACTTGATTTGGTGGCGCAGGATTTTAATGTAAAAGGCCCGATACATTTTGAATTACTTGAAGAAAATGAAGGTGTCATGGACATGAAAGGACACTTTAATTTTTTTGATGTAAATGCTCGCCTTTTTGCCGATAACACATTACTTAATAGAATGGCGGCGAAAGGTGAATATGCGGCAATATGGAAGGATAGCTTATCATTTAATATTAATGTTAATGATGCCAAGATGCACGTGGGAAAAACAAGTGTAACAGGCATAGAGGCTACTGCAGATTATGACGCGCAGGGATGGAACCTCCTTGCAAAGATTCAAGATACGGCTATAAATGGAATGTTTACGGCGTATGGTGAAAACAACGCATTGTTTTCCTATGGCGATTTTAATGTAAAGCATATAGAACGTTTTGCCGAAATTGATTCATTGCTCCACGGTGCATTGTCACTTAAATATCATTTGGACTATGTCAAGCAACCTCAAGGTGGTTCCAATGCTATATTGCGTTTTGATAGTATCTGTTTCGCGGCAAATGAAAGGAAATGTGAAATAGACTCAATATTAATACGTAACACTATTAATGAAGGCAATATATTGACGACCTCTGTAAAAAGTGATGTTCTCAATTTAGATATTAATGGAAACTATTGGGGAGCGAGTCCAATTATTGTGGCTAAAAAAGTATTAGATAATTATATGTCTGTAGCTTCACCGCAGCAAAGAGTTCGTAGTAGAAACAGACATGACGGCTATGATATTCGCTATGATGCAACATTTACTAACCCCGATAAAGTATTAAATGTTTTTGTCCCTTCGTTGTCCATAAAAGGAAATGCTACAATGAGCGCTGAAATTAATGAGCGGGATATGCATACACGCATGGTCCTTAAGGCCGATACACTGCAGTATGATAATATTGTCCTTACCTCGCCTTACTTCCGCCTTCAAGGAGATGGTTCGGAGCTTGTTTCGCAATGTAGAGCTAAACAGGTTGCATATAATAATGTTTACAACTTGTATAATCTATATGGCGATGTAGCTTTTGGTAATCATCAAATACGTCAGCGACTTACATGGTGTAACTGGGGCGAGAAAACGTTTAGTGGTGAAATTGCCTCTACAACGCGCTTAACACAGGAAGGAAAAGAAATCCATGCCGATATTACATTACATCCTGGCGTTATAATGGTTGACGACACATTGTGGCGTATAAAACCAACAAATATTACTTGGAATAAGGAGTTCGTGACAATAGATGATTTAGCGTTAACTTGTGGAAATCAGTCCTTAGAGTTATCGGGGACTTTATCGGATGTTCGTGATGAACACATGAAGTTGTCATTGCGCCAATTTAGTTTAAAAGAGTGGGCGCAATTACTTACAGATAGAGATTTTTATGGTGTGGTAACGGGCGATTTAATATTAAAACGCCGTGATACAGATCATCTAGTGTTGGCCGATATGGCAATTAAAAACTCAGGACTCGGTTTAGATTCCCTTGGTGATTTCGCGCTGCGAAGCTTTTGGGATTCGGGTAGAGACAGACTGCAAATAAGAGCTGAGAATACTTACCGTGGAGAAAACCCCTTTTTGATAAATGGACACTATAAGCCAAAAACGGATAGTTTGGATTTACGTATAGATTTAAATACCATTGAGGTAAATAGATTTGAACACTATTTTAGTGAAAGTCTTTCCCAACTCCAAGGTGCTATTAGCGGTAGAATGAAAGTTGTGGGTACACCTCATAAGCCTGTTATTAATGGAATTGTGTGTATTGATTCTATCAGTGCGGAATTGAATGCTTTAAAGGCAAAAGTAATTATTAATGATTCCATAAGAATACAAAATAATAATTTGTACTTCAACGACTTTATTGTTAGAAGTCCTAACAATGGATTAGCAGCAATCTCCGGGCATTGGGATTTGTACAACCAGCGTATGGGAGTAGATGTGCGAATGGATAATTTTGCTGTTATGAATACAACGGTGAAAGATAATAATTCATTGTATGGTAAACTCAATTTGAGCGGTAGTGTATTAATGACGCAAGAAAGTGGGCGTGCCATGGACGTAACGGTAAATCTACGACCGGAGAAAGAGTCCCATCTTTTCATTCCAATGTCGGCATCGGGGAGTGCAACCAATACGGATTTTTTACATTTTGTTGATTTAGAGAAAGACATAGCCTTTGCCGCAGGCAAACAGGAAATTATTGTGGAAAACAATATTGTAATGAATGCTAATATTGAATTAAACAATAACCTTAATGTTGATGTTATTTTTGATCCTGTTGTAGGAGATATATTGCGAACCAATGGTGAAGGAAACATAAAACTAACGTTGGATGGCGATGGAATTCTTAATATGTTTGGAAATTATGAGATTCATAAAGGGGACTATTTGTTTACGCTTAGTAATTTGTTAAACAAAAGATTTGCATTGGCGCAAGGAGGAAAAATTACGTGGACCGGATCCCCTTTTGATGCATCTATAGATGTTAACGCTGTATACAGTCTTAAGGCACCATTGAATGAACTATTACCCGAAAGCGAATCGGGCGATAAAACAGGAAATGTAGAACGTGGGAAAAAAGTTCCGGTGGAGTGTGTATTGAATTTGAGTGAGCGATTAGCCAATCCGAATGTAAAGTTTGCTATAGACTTCCCGTCTTTGGAGACCCAAACACGTAGTTATTTGGAAAGCTTATTTGCTAGTCAGGATGAAATAAATAAGCAAGTATTTTCATTATTACTATTGAATCGATTTTACCGTACTAATGATGAGAATTCCCAATATATGGAGAAAACCGGTATGGCAAGTATAACTACGGTAACGGAAATGATGTCCGGACAGTTATCGAGATGGTTATCGCAGATTAGTAATAATTTGGATATTGGTTTTGCCTATCGTGTTGGTGAGGACGAAATTACTGCTGATGAGATAGAGGTGGCACTGTCAACACAACTGCTTAATGACCGTGTAACTATCTCCGCCAATGGAAATATGGACGTAGGGAACAAGCATACTGCATCTACTGGAGGAAATAATATTGCAGGCGATTTTGATATGGATGTCAAACTTAATCAGCAAGGAACGCTTAAATTAAAAGCCTACTCTCACACTAACGAGAAGATATTATATAATAACACCGAAACAATTCAAGGGGTGGGGATTTCATATCAGGAAACCTTTGATACCTTTAAGGATCTAGTAAGGAAATACTTGAAATTCCTTTTTAAGGAACAGAAAGATGAGGTATAAACAGAAGGCCCTGTAACATATCCGTGTGGGTAGCTCAATTTTAAGCTATTTCTGTTCAATACTGTAATCTCTTTTTAATTCTCCTTTTTCTAACTTAAGTTTACATTTTATCAAGTAAAGAATTTTCAGGAATTGACACCAACTCATCTCCACCCCTTGAAGGGGTTTTCTACTGGTTTTCTACAGGTTCTCTACAGGTTTTCTACAGATAAGCATATAGTGTACCAGTAGAAAACCTGTAGAAAAGCAGTAGAAAAGGTGTTGTAAACATTGTGCATTTATGGCGCGTCTTCTAGTGCTGAGAATAATACAATATACTTTATTGAAATTAAGCAACAGTATTTAATAATAGTGCTAGAAAATGTACGGTAAAAGAAGGAGCTATCCGTACGAAACGTTATAGAGCCAAACAAAAAGCTTCGGGCAAATGGCCCGAAGCTTTTTGTTTACTCTGCTTTAGCTTGTTCTTGTGGTTTTTCCTCAACCACTTTACGAATTACATTTCCTTTAATAGTTAACGTAATAATTGGTTTGGTAGCAGTGCTTGTTACAGTAACGCTTTTCATGAATTTACCAGGACGGTTTTTAGGATCGAAGGTCACTTTTATTTCTCCGCTTTCACCTGGAGGGATTGGTTTTTTGCTCCAATCGGGAGTAGTGCAACCGCAGCTTACTCGTACATTTTTAATGATTAAAGGTTTGTCGCCAGTATTCGTAAAAGTGAACGATTGAGATACTGGACCACCATTTTCGTTAATAGTGCCAAAATCAGCAACCTCCTCTTTAAAATCCATAATGCTAACATTCTTCTTCTGGCTGAATAATGCTGACGGTATAAGCAGCAGTAACATAAAAAGAATTCGTCTCATCATATTTCTTAAGTTTATAATTTGTTTTTATGCGTTTATATAAAATTACTATGAATGAATTAATCTGTAGATTTCCTTTTTCATAACTTGTTTCCAATTACATCATGCGTATTGGGAAGTTGAGAAAAATATGTAGTCCTAATGGATTATTTCATTTAGACAAAAATAAACAAGAATATCGTATTTGATGCGCTTAAGAGAAGAAATCTGCTAGCGTTGGGTGTAAAATTTGATGCAATATTTTATAGAACCTAGTTGTGCATATGGTGAGGATGATTTATAGAACAACGTATTTATAGTATAACTTGTTAATGCCGTTCTGGGTGAAGTAATATAATTGATAAATACTTAGTTGAGAACTATAAATTATGGAAATTACATGTCAAAGAAGAGTCAAAATTACATAATCTATATGTGTAGAATATGTGATTTAAGTTGTTGCGTTAATCATAATAAATCTTACAAAAAATATCAAAATAATAGTAAAGAATACATTTAAATTATATATTTGCCTTTGTTCAAGCGAATACGTTTGAGTTTGAAATATAATTACTAAATGTTAAAATATAAAACATCATGAAACAAACGCCATTTACTCATTTCCATGAGGCACTTGGAGCACGTATGGCTCCCTTTGCAGGCTACAATATGCCAATTGAATATTCCGGAATTAAGGATGAACATAACTGTGTGAGAAGCAAACTGGGAGTGTTCGATGTATCACATATGGGTGAGTTCTGGATTAAAGGTCCTAAAGCTTTTGATTTGGTTCAACGTTTAACAACGAATGATGTTGCGGCATTAACTGATGGGAAAGTACAATATACTTGTTTTCCGAATGACAAAGGAGGAATTGTTGATGACCTTTTAGTGTATCGTTTTAGCGACGAGAAGTTTTTACTTGTAGTAAATGCAGCAAATATTGAGAAAGACTGGAACTGGGTTGTTAAACACGCTCAAGAGATGGGAATGGATGTTGAAAAGGAATTGGAAAATGCATCGGACAACATTTGTCAGTTAGCTATCCAGGGACCTTTGGCATTGAAAGCAATGCAGAAATTAACATCGGAGCCTATTGAGGATATGGAGTATTATACTTTTAAAGTTATTCCTTTTGCAGGCATTAAGGAGGTTATATTCTCTACAACCGGTTATACCGGATCGGGCGGTTGTGAGATTTATGCATATAATGACGATGCAGAGAAGCTATGGAATGCTATATTTGAGGCCGGAGCTGAATTTGGTATTCAACCCATAGGTTTAGGAGCGCGTGATACATTGCGTTTAGAAGCCGGTTTCTGTTTATATGGACATGAGATTGACGATGATCATGGACCAATTGAAGCGGGACTTGGCTGGATTACTAAGTTTGTGGATGGAAATGATTTTATTATGCGTCCGTACCATGAAAAAATGAAAGCCGATAAACCATCTCGCTATATGAAGCCTTTTGAAATTACCGGTAAAGGTATTGCGCGTCAAGGATATAAAATTGTCGATGCCGAAGGTAATGAAATAGGAGAGGTATGTTCTGGAACAGTATCTCCATTAACAGGTAAATCCATTGGTACCGGCTACGTGAAACGCGGATTTGAGAAATTAGGTACTGAAATCTTTATTGAGATTCGTAATAAAGCGGTACCTGCTAAGATTGTAAAAACGCCTTTCTTTTAATTAGATAACTAAAAACAAGACATAATAATAACAATTAATTTAAAATCATGAGAAAACATATTTTTAATGCAGGTCCTTGTAAATTGCCTGACATGACACTTGAAAATACAGCGAAGGCGGTATTAGAACTTGACCACTGTGGACAATCAATTCTTGAAGTATCTCACCGTTCTGCCGATTTCCAAAAAGTGTATGACAATACGGTAGCTTTATTTAAGGAAGTATTGAATATTCCTGATAATTACACAGTACTTTTTCTAGGTGGAGGAGCAAGTTTACAATTCTGTATGATTCCTTATAACTTCTTAGGGAAAAAAGCAGCTTATGTAAATACTGGTGTTTGGTCTAAGAAAGCTATCCAAGAAGCTAAAATGTGGGGTGAAGTGGATGTTATTGCTTCATCGGAAGATAGAAACTATACTTATTATCCAAAAGGATTCACAATCCCTGTGGATGTAGATTACTTACATATTACAACCAATAATACGATTCGTGGTACAGAAATTTTTGAGGATTTAGACTCGCCGGTACCTGTAATTGCGGATATGTCATCGGATATTTGTAGCCGTCCTGTTGATGTTGCTAAATATGCAATGATTTACGGAGGTTGCCAAAAGAACTTAGGTCCTGCAGGAGCTACTTTTGTAATTATCCGTAACGATTTATTAGATAACGTGGTTAAAGACCGTATGATTCCAACAATGTTGAAATATTCAACTCATGTTGAAAATGAGTCTATGTTCAATACTCCGCCATGTTTAAATATTTTTGCCGTTGGCGAAACATTAAAATGGATTAAGGAAATGGGTGGCGTAGAAGCAATGGAGAAAATTGCTATTGAGCGTTGTGATATGTTATATGCTGAATTTGACCGTAACAGCATGTTTAAAGCAGTTGTAGAGGAGGGATCGCGTTCTCGTATGAATATTCCTTTCGTTATGGCAGACGGTAAAGAGGAGCTTGCTAAGGCATTCCTTGATTTTGCGAAAGAAAAAAATATTGTAGGTTTGAAAGGTCACCGCTTAGTGGGTGGTTTCCGTGCGTCTACATACAATGCTTGTACAATTGAGGATGTAAATGCCTTGATTGACGCAATGAAAGAGTTTGAGAAAATGCATAATTAATAAAGTACTCGCGATAGCGCGATTTTTACTTAGGTAAAAATATACGCTATCGCGTTTTTATAATAAATACCATTATGTCAGTAAAAGTATTGGTTGCTACTGATAAACCATTTGCAAAGGTTGCGGTAGACGGAATTAGAGAAATTGTAGAAAGTCAAGGTTATGAACTTTGTCTTTTGGAAAAATATACTTCACAACAAGAGTTAATAGATGCAGTAGCGGATGTTGACGCAATGATTGTCCGTTCGGATAAAGTTACACGCGAAGTTGTTGAAGCTGCAAAGAAACTTAAAGTTGTTGTACGCGCAGGTGCAGGTTTTGATAATCTGGATCTAGAAGCTTGTACAGAAAAAGGTGTTGTGGCAATGAACACGCCAGGACAAAACTCAAATGCGGTTGCTGAATTAGTATTTGGTTTAATGGTGTACATGGCCCGCAATGGATATAACGGCACTTCGGGTACAGAATTAATGGGTAAAACAATTGGTATCCATGCTTTTGGTAACGTTGGACAAAATGTTGGACGTATTGCTAAAGGATTTGGAATGGATTTATATGCGTTTGATCCGTTTATGACTGATGAGCAAATTATTGCCAAAGGTGCTACGCCATTGCATAGTGAGGAGGAGCTTTACAGTAAGTGTCAATATGTATCGTTACATATTCCTGCAACTGAAAAAACGAAGAAATCAATAAACTTTGAATTGCTTTCTAAAATGCCAAAAGGTGCAGTGCTTGTTAATACGGCGCGTAAAGAGGTAATTAATGAAGAAGAGATGGTTAAAATGATGGAGGAGCGTCCTGACTTTAAATATATCTCAGACATTAAACCGGATAACGCAGACGATTTCAAACCATTTGAAGGACGTTATTTCTTTACGCCTAAAAAAATGGGAGCTCAAACATCTGAAGCTAATGTAAATGCCGGTTTAGCGGCAGCGCGCCAAATTGTGGCTTACATTGAGAACGGGGATGCAAAATTCAAAGTAAATAAATAATCTACATCACAGAATATATAAACTATGGCTATAGTAAAACCATTTAAAGGATTAAGAACTCCTAACCAAGAGGTGTGTGAGGAGTTGGCTTGTCTTCCATATGATGTAATGAACTCTGAAGAAGCTGCTGAAATGGCAAAAGGAAAAGAGAAATCATTACTTCATGTAACACGTGCAGAGATTGATTGCCCTGCAGGAACAGATATTCACTCAGAAACTGTATACAATAAAAGTGTTGAGAACTTCAAGAAGTTCCAAGATATGGGTTGGTTAGTTGACGATGAGGATGCTCGTTTCTACATCTATGCACAAACAATGGATGGACGTACTCAATATGGTATTGTAGGTTGTGCTGCATGTCAAGACTATGTTGACGGTGTAATTAAGAAACATGAGCTAACACGTCCGGACAAAGAAGAGGATAGAATGATTTTAACGCGTTATGTTAACGCTAACTTAGAGCCTGTATTCTTCTCGTACCGTGCAGTTCCTGAGATTGATGCTATTGTTGAGGATATTGTAAAAAACAATAAGGCTGATTACGATTTTACTGCAGAGGATGGCTTTGGACATCATTTCTGGGTGATTCGTGATGCCGATACAAATAATAAAATTGAAGAGTTGTTTGCAACTAAAGTTCCTGCAACCTATGTAGCAGACGGTCACCACCGTACGGCTGCAGCAGCACGTATTGGAGCGGAGTACACTGAAAAGAATCCGAACCATACGGGCAATGAAGATTATAACTTCTTTATGGCAGTTCACTTCCCAGATAACCAATTAAAGATTATTGATTACAACCGTGTAGTTAAGGATTTAAATGGTTTGACAGAAGATGAATTATTGGCTAAGTTGGCAGAATCGTTCGATGTTGAGAAAATGGGAACAGAGATTTATCATCCTGCAAAATTACATGAATTCAGTATGTATCTTGGTGGAGAGTGGTACAAGTTAACTGCTAAGCCTGGAACTTACGATGATACTGATCCGATTGGAGTTCTTGATGTAACAATTCTTTCAAATAAAGTATTGGCTGATATTTTAGATATTCAAGATTTACGTACATCAACTCGCATTGATTTTGTGGGTGGTATTCGTGGATTAGGTGAGTTAAAACGTCGTGTTGACAGTGGTGAGATGAAAGCAGCATTTGCTTTATATGCGGTATCAATGGAGCAATTATTAAATATTGCAGATACAGGTAATATTATGCCACCAAAAACAACTTGGTTTGAGCCTAAATTACGCTCAGGTATGGTTATACATAAAATCTAATCTTTCTAGAGCTATAATAAGGAACAGTCGTATATCGGCTGTTCCTATTTTTTTATAAATATTCAATCTATCTATTCTAATGAAATCGTTCTTTATTTTATGGTGTATGCTGATGTGTTTGGCAACATCCTATGCTTCTAAGCCAATGCGTGGCGTGAAGCATATAGTGCTTATCGGGCTTGATGGTTGGGGCGCTTATAGTGTTCCAAATGCGAATATGCCTTGCGTTAAGAAATTGATGGCAGAGGGGAGCCATACCCTGCAAATGCGCTCCGTGTTGCCATCGTCAAGTGCTTGTAATTGGGCGTCAATGTTTATGGGCGCTAGTCCTGAGCTGCACGGATACAGTACATGGGGAAGCACAAAGCCGGATTTCCCGGCAAGAGAGTTAAATGAACATGGTATGTTTCCAAATATATTTCATTTGATGCGTGCAAAATATCCTCATGCTAAGATGGGATACTTTTATGAGTGGGGAGGTATGGCCTACTTATGTCCTAAGGAAACAATGAATAGTTTTGTGCAGCCTGAGGATAAAAACAAGACCGAACAAATGACAAGGGATGCTGTTGATTTTATACTTAAAAATAAACCTTATTTTACAGCTGTAATTTATGATAACCCGGATGTAACGGGACATGGTAAAGGACATGGTAGTGAGGAGTACTACACTATGCTTACTACATTAGATGCTTGCGTGTCAAGAATTCATAAAGCTGTAACTGAAGCCGGAATGGCCGATGAAACTATATTTATTGTAACGGCCGATCACGGTGGGATAAATAAAGGTCACGGTGGAAAAACTCCTCAAGAGATGGAGATTCCTTTTGTTGTATGGGGTAAGAATGTGCGCAAGGGACATAATATTAAACAGTCGGCAATGATATATGATATAGCTTCGACGCTTGCATATGTTACAGGAGTGGAGCAACCGCAGGTATGGATTGGGCGACCTATTAAAGAGATGTTCATAAAATAATTACTAAATACATAAACTAGCGTATGAAAAGAATAAAATATTTACACTCACTATATGCAGTGAGTATATGTTTGATTTGTGCTTGTACGGGACGCAATGATAAGGAAGCCGATTTGTATTATAGCAATATTCCCTCTTCATGGGATGAGGGCGTACCACTTGGTAATGGCGAAATAGGGGCTTTGGTGTGGAAAAAGGATAGTGTATTGAGATTATCCTTAGACCGTACGGATTTATGGGATTTACGTCCTACGGAGAATTTAGATTTACCCGAATTTAGTTTTAAATGGGTACATGAGCAGGTACTGAATAAGAAATATGGACCGGTACAACAATTGTTTGATGCGCCATATGATAGGTTGCCTGCACCTTCCAAAATTCCGGGTGCTGCATTGGAGTTCTCACTTGCTAGTTTGGGCTCTCCACTTTCAACCTCGTTATTTTACGATGATGCTACATGTAAAGTGGTTTGGAGTAATGGTACCGAGTTAACGACATTTGTGGATGCTAATAACCCTGTGGGATGGATAAAAGTTAAACAGGCTCCTGGTGACTGGACACCCCGATTAATAGCCCCTAAGTATGCCATTGAGGCTACTAACGCAGATAACGGTCCTGTGGCCGGATTGGATTTGGCTCGCTTGGGGTATAAACAAGGTGCAATGAGCAACACGGAGAATAAAATAACCTATACGCAGAATGGGTGGGAGGATTTCCAATACCATGCTGCTATAAAATGGGAGAAACATGGAGCGGATTGGATTGGCGTATGGTCAATGACCTCTTCATTTAGCAATCATCAAGCTTCGAATATTGTGGACTCCATGTTACTTGTTGGATGGGATGCCGGTTATGCTAAACATAAGCATTGGTGGAAAAACTATTGGGGAAAATCGGAGGTAGTTTTGCCGGATACCCTTCTACAACGCCAATACATGAATGAGTGTTATAAATTTGGTAGTGCCTCTCGTACGGATGGGTATCCTATTTCATTGCAAGCGGTTTGGACTGCTGATAATGGAAAATTGCCACCTTGGAAGGGGGATTATCATCATGATTTGAATACGCAATTGAGCTACTGGCATTGCTACACAGCAAATCAGTTAGATGGTGGACTTGCATTTTTGAATACACTTTGGAATCAGATGCCCGTACATAAAGCATATACTAAACAGTACTTTGATACGGAAGGACTTAATGTTCCGGGCGTATGTACATTGACGGGGGAGCCTATGGGGGGATGGATACAATATTCCTGCTCGCCAACGGTTAGTGCTTGGTTAGCACAGCACTTTTATTTGCATTGGAAATATAGTGCAGATACTGTATTCTTAAAAGAGCGAGCTTATCCATATATGAGTGCTGTGGCTATGCATTTGCAACAACTTTCTTTTTTGAGAGACGGTAAACGTTATTTACCATTGTGTTCATCGCCGGAGATTCATGACAATTCTATTAATGCCTGGTTTACAGACTGGACGAATTATGACTTGGCATTGACATCCCATTTGTGGAAAACAACAGCCGAATTAGCATCTGTAATTGGCGATGAGCAACAGGCACAACTTTGGGACAGTCTACGTATGGAGCTTCCGTCGTATGCACTAGATAACAATGGAGCTTTAGCTTTTGCACCTGGAACACATTACAATAGTTCACATCGTCATTTTTCGCATTTAATGGCTTTTCATCCCCTTGGGTTAATAGATTACTCACAGGGAGAGGATGCAAAAAAAATAATAGATGAGACGGTAAACGCATTAGATAGAGTGGGACCCGATTATTGGGTTGGTTATTCCTATAGCTGGTTGGCTAATTTAAAGGCTCGCCAAGGCGATGGGGATGGTGCAGTGCAGGCACTAACAGATTTTGCTAATTGTTTTATCTTGGATAATGGTTTTCATGTAAATGGCGACCAAACCAAGAGTGGAAAATCACGTTTCACCTATCGTCCTTTTACGCTTGAAGGGAATTTTGCATTTGCATCGGGCGTACAAGAGATGTTAATTCAAAGTCATACAGACACTATTGCTTTATTTCCAGCCATACCGGCCACTTGGAATGATGCGCAATTTAGTAATTTGAGGACTCAAGGAGCACATTTATTTTCGGCAACATTGGCAAATGGCGATGTGACTACCGTGTCAATTACTTCTATACCGGGTGGAGAGATTACGTTCTCTTATCCTTCCAAACGGAATACACCGCAGGAGGAGCGTATTGTTAAACGCTTAAACTTAAAGAAGGGAGAGACAATTAGAATGTCTCTTTAATTATAGAAAAACAAAAAGGGTTTCGCCATTACGGCGAAACCCTTTTTGCTGAAGAATGTAGTTATTAATTTCTTCTGTTAAGATAAATCATTACGTAGTATAACAATGTAGCTAGCGATTGTAATGCTGCAATTACATAGGTATAAGCTGCCCATTTTAAAGCATCGAAAGCTTTACCTTGTGTTTGTGGCGTTGTGACTCCCGATGTTTTTAACCAAACCAATGCTCGGTGACTTGCATCGATCTCTACGGGTAGAGTAACAAAGCTAAATACCGTCATAGCTGCAAACAGGCCAATACCCGCTAGAAGTAGTCCTGGGAATATGTTTACCATTAAGATACCGGCCAATAAAATCCACTGTACCCAATGAGACGCAAATTCAACAACGGGTACCAAACGAGAACGTAGCATTAACATATGATACTGTTTAGCATGTTGAACAGCATGCCCCGTTTCGTGAGCTGCTACAGCTGCTGCAGCAACGTTGGCTCCGTAATAAACATCTCTACTTAGATTAATAGTTTTATTTACTGGGTTATAATGGTCTGTTAGTTGTCCGTCCACACTACCCACTTTTACTCCTGTAATACCATTATCGCGTAACATTTTCTCAACCACATCTCGTCCTGTCATGCCGTTAGCTGTTGGTATTTGAGAATATTCTTTGAAGCGACGTTTTAATTGATTACTTACTAACCACGCAATAATTGTAAATCCAATAAAAATCACCCACATCCATAAATTGGGGTGCATCCCTGCTGATTGTACCATTCTTTCTTAATTAAATTACTTTATACTCAAATATAATAAAAGTTTATGGGAACTTGTGTCAATAGTATCTTAAAAGCTCCTAATATCTCTATAACAAATAGCGTTCCACAAATTATATAGTTTTCATGATATGGTTGGCAACACTTTGCGGTGTAACTTCAACGAGGCATCTCTTATAAATCTGTTGTGAGCATTTTCCACGTCCATCTTTTGTACATGGCCTACATGGAAGTGGTGTTTCAAAATTTACTGAAGTCGATTTATTAGGATAACCAAAGGCCGTGGGGCCCATAATTGATACCGTAGGGATATTAAATAAATCTGCAGCATGAAGGAAGCCTGTATCGCCACTTACAACAAAATTACTTTGATGCACTAAGTAGCATGACTCAAGTAAATTACTTTTCCCTGCTAAATTAGTCACTCTGTCAGGTGCAGCAGCTGCAATTTCGTCACAAAACGTGTCTGAAGGACCTGCCAAAATAATAAAATTATTGTGAGGCAATAGCTTTATAAGTTGTTGCCAATGTTCAATAGGCCAGCGCTTCATTTCCCAGTTGGCAGAGGGTACTAGCGTAATAGTTGTTTTATTTATAATATTTTTCCACTTATCGCCATATTCAGTTGGGAAATGCCAATCTTTATAATTGTCAACAAAGTCGGTAACACCCCATTTGTTTAACGGTTCTTGAAAAGATACGGCTCCTTTAAATGGTTTTGGGAATTTATTTATTCTGAAATTAAACAAGAGGAAACGCTTCCAACGATCTTTTCCTCTTTGAGCAAATCTAGATGCATAGGGTAGTGTCGGCGTAATGATTTGGTTTAATATGGCCGACCTGATATTACAATGCGCATCATAAACGTAATCAAATTTTTGAGCTCGTAGTTCAAGCCCCATTTTCACCAAACCTTTAAAGCCCGAATTCTTATCAAAGGCCCAGACCTTATCTATGCGTTTATCCATTGCTAGGAATGACGCCATGTCTTTACGCGTTATCCAATGGATTTCTGCATCGGGGAATCTTTTCTTTAATCCACCCAGCACATTCATGTTTTGGATAATATCTCCTATAGAGCTGAAGCGAATTATGAGTATTTTTGTCATGGAAATAATATAATTATAACGATATTGCATGTATACCGTACAAAAGTAGTGAAATATTCCGCTTATTGTAATTTCTAAATTGGCAATAAGCAGTTGTTTTAAGGATAAAGTTATACTTTTGTGTTCAATGTTTAATAATAAATTTTTACATACTATGAAACGTCATATCCCAAATTTTATAACCTCATGTAACGTAATGTGCGGATCGGCTGCAATTATTGCAATTCTTTATGGAGCTATTGGTGCAGCTGCAATATTAATTCTTTGTGGAATGATTTTTGACTTCTTTGATGGACTTACTGCCCGTGCTTTGCATGTAAAATCTGAAATGGGGAAAGAGTTAGATTCGTTGGCAGATGTTGTTTCCTTTGGTGCGGCACCCGCGATGATAGCACATATGTTAATAAAATTCTCTATTTTCGGTGATTTTGAAGCTAATATCTCGGAAGCAACCGTAGGAGAATGGGTTATGTTGTTTTCTCCGGTATTGCTAACAGCCTTTTCAGCCTATCGCTTAGCAAAGTTTAATTTAGATACTCGTCAAACGGTGTCATTTATTGGAATGCCAACACCTGCTAATGCTTTATTTTGGTTGAGTTTAGTGTTTGGTTTTTATTTCTACCCTGAAATGTATCTTCTGCTTTTCAACAACCCAATAGAGTTGACCTGTATAATGATTTTCTTGTCAATCATGTTGGTATCAGAACTTCCTATGTTTTCACTTAAATTATCGGGGTTAGGATTCCGCCAAAACAAAACACAATACATTTATTTTATTTGTTTGGCTATATTATTTGCCATATTCTGGGGATTCGCAATAATATGGATTATTCCATTGTATTTATTGGTTTCAATCATTGCAGCTATGGTATGTCGTAAAAAAAGCAATAATTAAATACGCACTAAACAGTGGAAAAGCATCCTTTGCAACCTTTTCTCCCGCCAAATGCAAAACTATTAATGTTGGGTAGTTTTCCTCCACCGCGCAAAAGGTGGTCGATGGAGTTTTTCTATCCAAATTTACAGAATGACATGTGGCGCATAATAGGATATGTATTCTTTGAAAATAAGGATTATTTCTTAGCCGATAATAAAAAAGCTTTCGATAAGGATAAGCTCATTGACTTTTTATCCGAGAAAGGGATTGCAATATTTGATACAGCAGAGGAGATTATTCGACTAAAGGATAATGCCTCCGATAAGTTTTTGGAAGTTGTTGTACATACGGATATTGCTAATTTACTCCGTCAAATCCCCAATTGTAGGGCTATTGTAACAACAGGACAAAAAGCAACGGATTTAATCTGTTCGCAATTAAATATCAACGAACAACCGGCTGTAGGGCAAGCGGTACTATTTATGCTTGAAAATAGAGAGTACGCTTTTTATCGGATGCCATCAACTTCGAGAGCATACCCCAAGCCTATAATTGAGAAGGCCATGGCTTATGCGGCAATGTTTAAGCAAATAAATCTATTGTAGAAAATAATAAGTCCGGATAACAGATGTTGTTATCCGGACTTATTATTTTATGTAAATTGTTTTTAGAACAGTGTTGCAATTAACTGAATAAACACAATAAGTAATACCATCGCTATTGGATATACTGTGGCGTATGCTACACTTGGTGAGTATTTATCACTCATCGAATCGGCTGCAGCTAATCCCGGCGTACTTGTCATACCACCGGTAATAGTTCCAAGCAAATCGAAAATAGAAATCTTAAACACATAGTGTCCAACAAACGCAGCCACTATTAACGGTACCATTGTAATGGCAAAACCAACACCAAATAGTAACCATCCACTTTCTTCAAAAGTAGCCACCAAATTCACTCCGGCGCTTGTACCAACTTCAGCAAGGAATAAAAGTAAGCCTAGTTGACGTAATAACGAGTTAGCCGATCCGGACATAGACCAAATAATAGGTCCAGTCTTTCCTATGGCGCTTAGTACTAACGCAACAAGTAAAATACCTCCTGTTAGACCCGGCGAGAATGAGAAGCCGTTAGGTAATGAGATGTTTAATTTACCAAATAAAACACCTAAAACAATACCCATTGCAATGGGGAAGAAATCTGTATCCGATAACTTTTTCTCATCGTTACCAAATATCTTCGATACAGTTTTCATACTTTCCTCATGGCCGATAACTGTTAATTTATCACCAAATTTCAAAACTAGGTCAGGTCTTGGAGTAAGGTCAATACCACTTCGTCGTATACGTGTTATAGTACAACCGTAAGTACTTTGTAAGTTTAATTTTCCAAGCTTTTTACCAATAACCTCTTTATTTGTTAAAAGTAAAATTTGTAACTCATAAGAGTCCGCTAATGGAAGATCAATATCAACACGCTCGCCTAATAGAACTTCAATTTGTTTTAAAGCTTCGTCTGTACCAACAGCTTTTACATAATCGTTTTGCTCAAGAACCATGTCTGGAGTTGGCATTACGGAAATTCCGTTTTGTTGTACTCTAGATATAACAGCGCCTGTCATGGCACGTACTTGAAGTTGTTTTAACGATTTGCCAAATGTGTTACTATTTGTAACTTTAAAAGTCGCGGCATATAATCCAGGATATTTATCTTCATCGATTTTGCTCAGTCTTTCTTCTTCTTTTTTCAGATCGATTCGCAAAATACGAGGTAATAACTTAACAAACAAAATTACGCCAATAACTCCAAACGGATATGCAATACCATATGCGATAGAGGATTGTGATGACTTCGTTGCATCAATAGCAGCAGCAAGACCTGGAGTACTTGTTAAAGCTCCGGCAAGCAAACCTGTTAATTCGGCAGCCGAAATGTCGAATATGTAACTTAAAATAACGCCTGTTAAACTGGCTGATGCGATGATAAGGGTGGTAATTAAAATTAAGGTAGTTCCTTTTGATTTAAATGAATCAAAGAAACCAGGCCCTGCTTGAATACCAATGGTGAAAATAAATAACACCAATCCAAAATTACCTAACTCCTTAGGAATAATAACTCCAAAATGTCCAAAAAGAAGGGCAATAAAGATTACTGCCGATACATCCAGAGAAATCCCTTTAAAATTAATGCGCCCAACAATAAATCCTAGGGCAACAATCAAAAACAGCGCAAAATAAGACGACTGTAATAAACTCTCAAACATAACTATGAAAAATATATAATTTAATTGATTTCTCGATGTGCGATTACATAAATAACAACAGCTACTACCGATATGTAGCTGCAACCCTTCCCGCCTGTATCCATCCTTTCAAAAACAAATAAGTATAAGCTTTAAGTGTATCTATTTTCGCGTTGCAAATATACGCTGTTTATATTTGGGATTAAAACTTAAAGCAGTGTTTTCGAAGATTTCCACGTTATTTTTTGCAAAAAATAATGACTTTTATCCATGTAAATTATGTTGTAATCGAGCGCATACGTTACCGATACATTTTTCATGATTTATCAAATTTGCCGGAAAAAGTAGTACCTTTATTTTTACAATCACCATGAGTTGCGAACTTGATATTCATTTCCAACCTCGGGCCACGCGTGGTGTGTTATTTTTGATGAGAGAATATGAACTTAATATATTATAAAAATATGCGACATAATAAAGAAGAGAAGAAAGAGGCATTTGAACAGCTGTTGGACGTAATAAAAACTTTACGTTCCCAATGTCCATGGGATAAAAAACAAACAATACAATCATTGCGCCCTTTGACTATTGAAGAGACGTTTGAGCTTGCAGATGCAATTATGGATAATAATACCGATGAAGTTTGCAAAGAACTTGGGGATTTGATCATGCACATCGTGTTCTACGCTCAAATTGCAGAGGAACATGGACAGTTTGATATTGCTGATGTATTAAATGGTATTTGTGAAAAATTAAAATATAGACATCCCCACATCTACGGAGATGTCAAGGCGGATACCCCAGAGGAGGTTCTGAAAAACTGGGAACAGTTAAAATTAAAAGAAAAAGGGCGTAATAATCGTGTGTTGGAGGGGGTACCTAATTCGTTGCCTTCGCTAGTGAAAGCCTACCGTATTCAAGATAAAGCTCGCGGTGTTGGTTTCGATTGGGCAAATCGTGAAGATGTTTGGAATAAAGTAAAAGAGGAGATTGCTGAATTTGAAATAGAAGCAGCAAATTGCAATGAAGATAAAATGGAAGAGGAATTTGGTGATCTTTTTTTCTCTCTAATTAATGCCGCGCGTTTGTATAAAGTTAATCCGGAGAATGCCCTGGAGCGTTGTAATAAAAAATTTATTCGTCGTTTTACCTACTTAGAAGATCAGTGTTTAGCCTCTGGGAAAAACATAAATGATTTGACGCTTGAGGAGATGGATGCACTTTGGAATGAAGCAAAAAAAACAGAGAAAAAGTGAAATATTGTACGTTCCGAAACTTTTTAATGCAGTTATAGTTATATGCTTAGATATTAGAATAACTATAAATTAAATTGTTGAAACGTGAATACAAAATTCGTACATATTTGGTTAAAAAAAACGCTGTTTACAGGTACGCTTATCTGTGCGCTACTATTTATGTACGCTTTTCCCGTATTATCGGAGAACAATATACCTGCTTTACCCTCATTGCCCGGTTTGCCATATATAGATACCGTAAAACTCAATCAGCGCATATATAGTTTATCGGGCGAAATGAGGAGCGGCTTCGTAATGGGGACTGACAAATTTCTACGCGGATCAAGTGCTAAAGGTGAACATATTAAGTACACATCAAATGTTTATTTAAAATTCGGTTTTAGAACCTATCCTGGCAGTTGGATTGATCGAGTATTCGGATCTCCCTACCAAGGAATAGGTTTTGGGTATAACATGTTTGGTAATACCACCGAGCTTGGAAACCCATGGAGTGTTTATGTATTCCAGGGGGGACACATTAGGCACATTACAAACCGCGTTTGCTTATGGTATGAATGGAATTTTGGTATAGCTAGCAACTGGAAGCATTTTAAACCTCATACCAATCCTTATAATTTAGTTATAGGTAGTAAAATGAGTGCTTACATGAACGGTTCTTTATATCTCAATTGGGAGCCTAGTAATAGGGTAGATGTACGTGTGGGGGTTGCTCTGTCACATTTCTCAAATGGCAATACACATGAGCCTAATCGGGGGCTAAACACCATTACTGGTTTGGTTGGAGTAAATTATTATATTAATAATATAAATGAGCGAAGAAGTTACTTGATAGGAGTGGGTGTTGAGCCATATGATCGGCGTTGGATGTACGAAGTTACACTCTTCGCTGCTACAGTTCAAAAAACTTTGGTAATTAAGCGAGAACCATTACAAGCATATAAAACCAAAAAATATAACGTTCAAGGAACAACATTAGCTGCTATTTATTCCTTTAATCATCGCTTTCGGGCAGGTTTTAATGTTGATATTACGCGTGATGAAAGTAGAAATGCCACTTACAGATTGGTTAAAAAGGAATTTACTACATACATGGCCGATAAAGCCGACCAATGGGCTATTGGTTGTGCCGGAAGAGTGGATTACGTAATGCCTTATTTTACACTTTCAGGAAGTTTGGGATATGATGTATTTCGTAATAGTGGAAATGATGCACGTTTTTACCAAACAGTTACTTTAAAAATGGATGTTGTTAAGGGTGCATTTATAAATGTAGGTTATCGCTTACAAAACTTTCAACGTCCCAATTTTCTTATGCTAGGAGTAGGCTATTTATTTAGAAGCGATAACTATCCAAAACACAGATAAAAACAAGCGTGCTTTTATTAAAGCTATGTCTAGCAAATATGCCGTACGCATTAAGTTTGTAGTAATACCTGAATATAGGCTTCCAATCTACTTATACCATCAATTAATCAACATATCAGATAATATAACAAGAACTCGGTTTAAACCGAGTTCTTGTTATATTATCTGATATGTATGTTCTGTGCATTCGGGGAAAATAATTACTTTACCTCAAGTACATCCACAATAACCTAATCTTCCTCTTGCTCAAAGCCTCTATGTTCCGTGTATCCTCTCCACTTTTCAATAAGCTGTTGCATATCCTTTGGTATTTCAGAGTCAAATAACATCTCCTCACCAGTTACAGGATGAACAAATCCTAATGTCTTAGCGTGTAAAGCCTGACGCGGACAAGTTGAGAAGCAGTTGTTCACAAACTGTCTATATTTAGTAAATGTTGTTCCACGTAGGATTTGATTACCACCATACTCCGGATCGTTAAATAACGGGTGTTTAATATGTTTAAAGTGTGCACGTATCTGATGTGTACGTCCTGTCTCTAAAATACACTCCACAACACTTACATATCCTAATTCCTCTAAAACCTTATAGTGCGTAACTGCATGTTTACCATGTTCTTCGTTAACAAAGGTATGCATGATTTTTCGATTTTGTAAGTTACGGCCAATGTTTCCAACTATAGTACCCTCTTTCTCCTGTGGAACTCCCCAACAAACGGCAACATATCTGCGACTTGATGTTTTGTGGAAAAATTGAGAGGCAAGATGTACTTTCGCATCTTCCGTTTTTGCAATCACTAATAGCCCAGACGTGTCTTTATCTATACGGTGTACTAATCCCGGACGTGGGTCATTGTCTTCAAATAACGGATTGCCTTGCAAATGCCAAGCTAGCGCGTTAACCAATGTTCCGGTATAGTGTCCGTAAGATGGATGTACCACCATTCCTGGCTCTTTATTTATCACCATTAAATAATCGTCTTCATAAACAATATTCAATGGAATATCTTGAGGGATAATACGAATTTCTCTTTTTGGGTAACTCATTACCACTGAGATCGTATCGCCCGGTTTAACTTTATAGTTGGATTTTACGGGTTTCTCATTTACTAATATGTTCCCAGCCTCCGCTGCATCTTGAATTTTTGTTCTTGTTGCATTTTGAAGTCTATCCATTAGGAATTTGTCAATACGTAGTGGAGTTTGTCCGGCATCGACAGAGAAACGATGATGTTCAAATTTCTCGGCATCTGTTTCGCTACAGGCGCATGTGTCATCTCCTTCTTCAACGTCATTAAATGTATCAAGTTCGTTGAATTCTTCCATCTCGTTTTGCGTCTCGTTATTTAAAATCATATATTATCGATTTCTAAGTTATCAATGTTAAGTGAATCTTGTCTCATGGTTAACTCTTTCGAGTTTGTCAGATATAATTTTATACCTGTACCAGCCGGAATAAGTGAGTCCGGGCGAGGATTTTGCATATATACCCAGCAGTTTCCATAGTCCTGAGTTAAATCAACCGTCTCGTCCATGAATATACTGTCCGTATTCAGGAATGATTGTCGGATAAGTGTAGCTGCTTTACGGTAGTTTAGACCCACAACACGAGGCATTGCTACCCGATTACTTGAGTTTCCATCGCCAAGCACAATATCTACTACAGTCCCTTTTGCTATTTTATCATTTGGAGCTATTGGCATGCCCGCAACGGTAAATCCTAATACCAGGTTTTTAAATTCAGATGGTTTATAAGAAATACGTCCCACACGCAGACCTAAGGCCTCTATAGTTTGTGTGGATTGTCTATAAGCGCTATTTAGCAAGTTAGGAAACGTGATTTTCTCAGGGCTTTGCATATTAACAACTACCTGAATCATTCTATTAGCTTTTACTTTGGCCCCCGGAGCAGGATATTGTTCAAGAACAACACCCGGCAATTCGTTTTTATTGTATAAAGAGTCAATAATAGTTATCTGTAATTGTTTTCCTTTTGCCGCTGCAGCGAACTCATTTTTGCTCATGCGATAAAACGCCGGTACCTCTATAGTTTCACCGTGATTAGTATAGTTGTCAAGGTAGTTAAGCATAAAGGATGATACAGCAACAACAATTACAACAGCTAAAAGTATATTTGCAACGTAAAAAGCGAATTTTGAGAAGAACTTCATAGATTTAGTTTCAATAATTTAGCATTTTCATCTATAGCCAAATACCCTTATCATTATAAATAATATGAGTGTGTTATAAGGCATTGGCATTACGAGTGCAAAAATAATGTAGTTTTTTTAATTATCTACCACTATTTTCCTAAATTTGCCCCTTAGTATCACTAAAAAAACGTTCAATGAAGTCAATAACTGCTCTATTTGCAATCTTCTGTTTGATTTGTTCTTCGGCTTTCGCCCAGAACGTAGCGGTTAGTAAATCGGAAGAAATTGTTGTAATTAAAGGTAAAGAGTATTATTTACATACTGTAGAGAAAGGCCAAACGCTGTATTCAATATGTAAAGCTTATGAAGTACCGGTTGAAGAGGTACGTAAGGTGAATGACAAAACTGACAATGCATTGGCACTGCAAGATATTATTAAAATACCTCACGTTGCTCCTAGTTATGTCCAACCGACAGTGGAGCAGGTGGTAAGAAATGTAGCGTCAGAAAGCACTGATGTGCCGGCAGATATGGCCATTGGTCGTCGAGACAAGGAGCTATACCAACACATAGTGAAACCGGGCGAAACGCTTTATTCTATCTCCAGATTATATAACATTAAAGTTAAACGCATATTGCGTTACAACCGACATTTAAATGAAAAAATGACTTTAAATGTTGGCGACGTAGTCTATTTACCTAAAGATGATATTTATATCCCGCAACAAAACATCCGCGTTGAACAACAGGATGTCACTATAGAGAAAACCCCTGTAGAGGAAGTTGTTGTAGATAAGAAAGAGGAGGTTGCTGAACCGCAAGTGGATACTATCCCAGAAAGTATAGGAGTGGCTACACCTAAAACAGGGCCAATAAAAATTGCTATGCTGTTGCCCTTCTTCGCCAAAGAACAGGTATGGATTGATTCAACGGCGACATTGAAAACGCCGGGAATATTAAAAAAATCAGAACAATTTATACAGTTCTACCAAGGTACGCTATTGGCAATAGATTCATTAAAGCGTGCAGGCTACGATTTGGATGTACATGTGTTTGACACAGAAAAGGCCAGCATGAAAATGCAACCTCTGTTATTTGAACTAAATGCGTTAAACCCGGATGTTGTGGTTGGTCCTGTGTATGGATCTGTTTACAGTGTTATTGTTCATGGATTGGAAAATAAACAAACACCGGTAATTTATCCATTGTCGGCAAGAGGAGATGAGTTCAAGCATTTACAGAGTTTTGTACAAGTTAATCCATCGGCAACCGTTATTGAGCGTGGTCTTATAAATTGGATAGGCAAGAAAAGTAATGCGGCCAATGTCATTGGGGTACGTTCCGAACAGGTAGACGGACGTTTATTGTACCTGGGAAAAGAACAAGTAATGAAAAACAATCAGCCATTCAGTGAAATGAATTTAAGCGGATTGAACCAAGCAAATATTGCTGGTAAACTATCAGAAGGAACAGAAAATGTATTATTCTTTCCATCAACTAACGAGGCAGAGGTGGGACGATTAATGGCACTTCTAAGTGTTGTTGCCGATAAATATCCAATAACGCTTGTCGGTTTGCCAGAGTGGCATGATTTTGCTTCTATAGAAGGCGATTTATTTTACAAACTAAACGTATCGTACGTTGTAGCGCATTATGTAAACAATCACTCATATAAGACAAAACAAATAGAGAAAGAGTATTTAAACTATTATCATACATTACCAACACAACTCGCTTACAGAGCTTATGACATGATGTTATATCTCGTTCCTATTATCAATAATAGCAGAGCAAATGTTTTGGATGGGTTAAAACGTAATGTTGGTGTAGGAGTAAGTTCATCCTTTGGTTTTAGTGCAATTGAAGGTGGAATGGGAATGGAAAACAAATCGTTATTTGTTGTTAGTTATACCCCTCAGTTTGAGATTAAAGTGGAGCGTGTAGGAGATTATGGGAAATAAGTTATCTGTGTGTTTATACAACTATCGTTTTGAATTATTGTTTATCTCATTTGCAATAATATTTGTTATTAATATTATTTTCCCAGAGGATATTTATGGCGGCGATGGTCAAGCCATTTATGTGCTTTTACAATTTATTGCCGGAGTTAATTTGTTTAGAAATAAACGTAAAAGCCTATTTAAGCTGTTTATCATTGTTGGTGCGGTAACATTACTAGGACGCATATTAGGCGTTATCAATGTGCTCGATATAAATAGGTTTATCTCAGTATTTTATATATTGTTTTTTGGAGCCATAATTATTGAGTTATTTCGTCAGTTGTTTCATGCTGAAATTGTCAATAGAGAGATTGTAATAGCTGCAATTTGTGGTTTACTTTTAATTGGCTATACTAGTTATTTTGTTTTTACTGCGGTAGAGTTCTTTCAACCCGGTTCTTTCTCCGGTTTAAGTGAAGGACCCGGAAAGTTCAAGGACTTGTTTTACTACAGTTACGTTACGTTGATGACTATAGGTTATGGCGATATATCCCCTGTCACTTGGGTGGCAAAGAATGCCACCCTAATGTGTGCGTTGACAGGTTATATATACTCTCTTGTTGTTATTGCCATTATTGTGGGACGTTTTTCCGCAACCATTAAAAAGTAATATTATTATCCCACAATGTGAATATGACTTCGTCCGCCGGATGATTTGATAATTTCAATACGTGTTGAAATACGTTCGTTCATTTCGGCTACGTGGGAGATTACACCAATTTTTCTACCCTGCATATGTAAGCGTTCTAGTGCCTCGATAGCAATGGTTAGTGTTTGCGGATCCAGCGATCCAAATCCCTCGTCAATAAATAACGATTCAACAGTCATTCGTCGTGAAGACAGGGACGATAATCCAAGTGCTAGCGCTAACGAAATAAGGAATGTTTCACCACCTGATAGCGTCTTGACTGGGCGAATTTCATCCATCATTTCACTATCAACAACCTGAAGCACCAATAAGTCCGGATCCGGATTACGTTCCAGTCGGTACCGATTAGTTAACATCTCCAATTGTCTGTTGGCATAGAGCAACAGCGTATCCAAGGTATACTGTTGTGCAATTTTCTTGAATTTACTACCATCACTTTGCCCCAATAGCTCATTTAGCTTGCCCCAATTTTCTTTTTGTAGTTGCTTTGCTTTTAGCTCTTTATCAAATCGAGCTACAATCTTCTTATTTTCTTCATTAATTGTAACGCGTCCTTCGGCTTTAGCTCTTTCGGTATGATCCTCGGCTATTTGTTTATCAAGCAGCTCTAATTGTGCTGCCAATTCTTTTTGTTGCTCAGATGTGATATCCGGATAGTTTTTAAGTTGCTCGGTCAGTCTTTTTTGTTGATCGTTTAGTATAGTGTTTATTTTTACGAGTTCTTCCTTGTATGTATTAATAGCTTTTTGCTCATCAATTAGCCATTGTGTTGAATAGGTAAGGAGCGTGTCAAAGTGCTCATTAATGTATGCGTTATTTTGCTCTTGTAGCCATGTGTTTATAGCTTGAGTAGCATTTTTTTTGTTCTCATTGTTCTGCGTTATTTCTTTATTGAGGCGTTCAATCCTAGCCGTTTCAACTTCAAGTTTTGTGAGTAATGTATTTTTCTCAGTTAAAGTTCGGTTCACAATAAGAGTGCGTTCACTTACATAAGTTGTAAACTTATTCTCAATTTGTTCTGGTTCCTGTCCATCGAACAATACAGAACGTTGTTGTTTTAGCTCTTGAATAGCACTCGTAATAGCTTTAATTTGTAGTGATTGTTCCGTAATAATGGGTTTTAGCTCTTCCATTACGCGCTTCTCAGCAACGAGCGCACCATTAAGTTCTAAGAACTTCTTCTCAAGCACAGTCTTAGCATCTTTAGTTTTGGTTTGCTGATTGTGAATGCTTTCTAGCGTTGTGATTAAAGTACCGTTTTCAAGTAGAGCTGGTCCTTCGGGAATTAGTTGTATATATTGAGCTAACTTTGCTTGATTGGCAGCTAGCAGGCTATTTAAGTTTGTAATGTTAGTATCCGTTGCAATTATGATTTTCTCGTTTTGTGCAATTAAACTATTATTAGTTTCTACAATGTTGTTAGCCGCTTTTAGTTTCTCCTCAAGTTTTTCCACTTCCATAGTTTGTGAAGTATTGGCTTCAGTGTGTGTAAGTGGATGATGCGTACTGCCACAAACAGGACATGGTTTACCATCTTGCAATTGTGCACGAAGTATTAACGCCTCTGTAGGTGAAGTTTCTTTTAATTGTTGAATGATTTTATTGGCACTTTCAATTTTGGTGCGTGTACTGCTAATTATTTGTTGTAACGTGTTTTTCTCTTCGCTCAGTTGTTTAATTTGTTTGGAATACGTAGTTTGGTTTGCTACCAACTCACGTATCTGATCTAATTGAAGTAAAATAGCGCCATAGTGAGCATGCTCTGCCAACCATGTTTCGTGTAGAGCACCATTTTTTGTATTGTCCGAGATTTGCTTGTTAAGTTTGTCACAGTTAACACTAATGGAATTATACTTCCTTGTATTTTCATTATATAACTTAGTAAGAGCTTGTAGTTGTTGCTCCTGCTCTTTGTAACGGGTTGCCAACTCTCGCGATTTAATGAGCTCCGGTTGTATTTCCGCATAACGTTTATTTACCTTTTCAAGCTCAATAAGGGCCTTGTTGTTTTGTTGTGTTGCCTCATTTAAGTTGTTCGCAATTGTTTTATACTTGTTTTGAGCCTGCGTAACCTCATTATTCAGCAAATCAGATTGCTTCTTGGCTGTTTCCAATTCTGAAACTACCGTTTTTATTTGTTCAACGAGAACAATATAACCAAGCATTTCAGTACGTTGCGTATAGGATTCCTGTTGTTGTAATGTAACGGCAAGGCGTTTTTGTAATACGTCTATCTCATTTTTTAATTTGTTGGTTATAACTTGTTGTTCAAGTTGTTTGGTTATTGCATCATGATTTTGCCTGGATTTAGTTTCTAAGCGAATCAACTGTTCAATCTGTTCTTTTAATGTATTTATTTCATCGTCAGACAGCAGCGCAACGGCATTAACCTGATTTTCCAAGGAGTCAAGTGCTTCCTTGGCATCTTTAAATTTCCGAAATATTGTAGCAGATAATTCCGCATATATCTCTGTGCCCGTAAGTTTTTCCAGTAATTCTGCTTTTTCGGCACTATTGGCTTTTAAAAAAGTTGCAAAATCTCCTTGAGCAAGAAGTACTGTTCGCGTAAACTGCTCAAACGTTAGCCCTATTAACTCTACAATACGTTTTAAAAGTTCAACTTTTTTTCCACTTTCGGCTATATCGTCCGTTATGTTGTACAAGGAAATCTCTTCAATCTGCAACTTCCCAGTTTCTTTTCTATGAGCACGAGCAACGCTCCACCTGGCACGGTAGGTTTTATGATTGAGTGCAATGAATTCAACCTCGGCCATTCCCTCTGCTGTTCCTTTGCGTAGTATAGAGCCCGGGTGCGTACTGGACAGCGTATGTTTTCCAACATCCGTCATCTCAACCTTTTCCGCATCCTGTTTCATGCGTGGTGTTTTATTGTATAGTGCCAAACAGAGTGCATCTAGTAGTGTTGATTTTCCGGCTCCGGTTGCTCCAGTAATTGCAAAGATGCCGGCACTTTTTAGTGGTTCCTTATTGAAATCGATATCAAAATCGCCTTCCAGTGAGGCTAAATTTCGGCCACGAATTGCTAATATCTTCATAGTTTAATTATCTGTTAGTGTTGGTATGCTCAGCCTCATATATTGCTTCATTTAGTAATACTTGCAATTCTGTTGGCATATCTGTTTGGTATTTGTCCTTATAAACACGTAGGGCAAGTTGTTGAGGAGTCATATCGTCTAAGCTCTCGGTTTCAGTTGCTTTTGTTGACGATGTATCCTTTTTTATATTTATTGCATGCGTAGCAGTTAACCTTACCGCTTTGTTGAGTAAAGCTTCGTTAATACGTTGCCTACGTGTGGGGTCGGGGCCGTCGTTAAGAACATTAATCTCAAGGAATGGCGATAATCCATTGGGTTGTCCCTCTGGAAGTTCGCCAATCAATTCTATAATCTTGTCAATAGGTTCAGCACCTTTTGCAGGTATGGAAAGCAAGGGTACCGGGTTTATGTATTCGCATCGTGTAACTACGGAGTCTTTATTAATATCAATAATATTTACACCATGTTTGTAGTTTATCTCAGCAAAAGACATTGGGAGTGGAGTTCCACAATATTGGATGTTGTAGTTCCCTCCAATCTGTTGGGCCTTGTGTAAGTGTCCTAATGCGGTATAAACAGTTTGTTCCTTAAAAATACCGGACGATACTGCTTCAAGACCGCCAATTATTATACGCTCCGATTTGTCTTGTTCAGATAGATGCGCGCCTATGGCTTGTAAATGTCCCATGGCCACAATGGGAATTGCTTCGCCATACTTAGCTCTAACATAAGCAATGAGTTGTTTGTAAAAATTTTCTACTCCATCATGGTGACTTATTGCACTTAAGCTGGGTTGGTTAGGATAATCCCCTTGTCTGAGATACGGTACAGCTAATACTATCAACTTATTATCGATATTAACAACATGTCTGTCCCAATCAATATCCTTGTCAATACGTTTTACAACACCTCGAATAATAATGTTCATATTCTCCAATAGCGGATTAGGAGCCTCCAACCTTGCTGCCGAATCATGATTACCGGCAACAATAATGACGTGCAATTTAGGGAAAGAGTGAGATACTCGTGTCAGAAAACGATAAAATATGTGTTGTGATTCAGCGCTCGGATTGGGAGTGTCAAAAATATCTCCGGCTACAAGCATCACATCAATGTGTTGCTCTTTAATTGTTTCAATTAACCAATCAAAGAACAATAAATGCTCTTCCTTTCTGTCGTAATCATGAAAGTTTTGACCTATATGCCAATCGGCTGTATGTAATATTCTCATTGTGATAAATAACAAATAAAAGAGTGGATATCTATATACAAAAATGAGGAATTTATCTTGAATAATGGCTCTTTAGAGAAAGGAAAAAGATTGTATTGTTAGTCTGTGTCAATATTCTTGAATATGAATAGATTGTGGTATAACTTAAATTCTCAATCCAATTAGGAATAGAGTAGAATATCAATTCACACTCATAATTCCAAGTTTTGATAGTAAAGGGAATGTGTTTCAATATAAAAAACTTATAGGTAAATAAGTTCTGCTTGTACTCCTCTCTATGTTCTCGTCGTGTTCTCTCCGTGTTTTGTCCGTATTCCCTCCGTCTCTTATAAAATCGGACAAAATACGGAGAAAAGACGGACAAAACACGGAGATGATATAGGCCGGGTGTAGACATGGTACAAGCCGGGAGGAATGCTGCGCTCTATGTTATGTGTTACTTATTGTATGCATAGCATATATTATGAAGTGGGTTGAATTCCGGGTTTATTAATAAAAAAACCTGTATTTATTGGCAAAAATCGGCAAGTGAATACTAATATATGTAACTAATGCGACTAAAATATATAATTATATGACTGTAATTTATAACTTTGTTGTGAAAATGATAATAAACGTAATTAAACAAGTGTGGGGTTCGTGGTGTTATTAAAACAAAGTTGTGTGAAAAAGTATATCCTTTTGGGATGTTTCGTATTTATTTCTTTTTTCTGTAATGCTCAACACATTGCAATAAAGAGTAATGTGTTAGAGTTGGGATTATCGTCTCCGAATTTAGGATTTGAGTTTGTACTAAGTCGAAAATTGTCCTTAGAGTTAAGTTCCGGTTATAACAATTGGGGATTTAAGGACAGGATAAACTATTTCCGTTTGCAGCCTGAATTAAGGTATTGGTTTCAACGGCCCTTAATTCAACATGCGCTTGGTGTTTCTCTTCTGTATTTAAATAACAATATAAAAGCTGATGGAACTCGCTTTGATGGAGATATTGTTGGTGGTGGTTTAACATATGGGTACAGTTGTGTACTAGGTGAAAGATGGAATCTGGAAGTTGGCGTTGGTGCAGGTATGGTACGTTGTAAACAATTTAAATGGGAGAAGAATGAGTCCAAACCCGAAGAGCCAAACGTGGATAAATGGACATTTGCACCAATAAAATGTGGCGTATCGTTTGTATATATAATCAGATAACTTATGAGAATCAGATTTTTTCTTTCACTAATAATAGTACTGATTTCGCAGTTGGTGTATGCACAAGCGGAACGTATTAGAGTACAAGGATCAGTTCGTGATCAACGTAAACAACCACTAGCCGGTGTAATTATTTATAACGTGGCAACCAACGAAGCTATAGCAAGTACTGATGATGATGGCGCATTTTCTTTCTACGTTGATATAAATACCAAAGTACGTTTTGAGAGTATGGGTAGCGAACCTCAAGAAAGAGTATTAAAGCACATGGAGACGTTGCAAATTACCATGAAGACAGATGCTTTGAAACTAGATGAGGTTACAATTGTTGCGAAGGTGAAAAAAGTAATCCCCGAACCAACGGAGATAGAGGTTAAAGGTAACTATTTTCATGTGCGCACTCGTGTACGTGTGCCTCAAGAGTTGTTCAGAGCCGATACACGCCTGGTAATTCAAACATCTCTTGTAAGTATAGCTGATCAGAAACGCGATTATATGATGCCGCTTGTTTTGGATGGCGAGGAATATACTATTGCGCAAAAACGCATGTACAGTTTTAATAGAGATAGGGATCCACTTTCTCCTTATATCTATAAATCGACATCAAAGAACGCAGACGAAGTGATTCCATTTCATGACTCGTTGTATATTGATGATCCCAAAGGGGATTTTAGAGCAGATGTGATTTTAACTCTGGAGGGTTATAATAAAATAATGTATCGAGACAGTTTTGCCATTGCCCGCGGACTAGTAAATCCACTTCGCTTTTTTCAATATAACATAGCTTCAACCGATTTAACAGGAGAGCAATATGTACCAAAGCCCACTCCGCAGTTGCGCAATGACAAGGGACAGTTAAAACTAACTTTTTTGCCCAATAAAGTTGCTTTAGATATGTCTAATCAGCAGACTGTAGCGGAATTAGATAAGCTTCTATCTCGTTTAAAACATATAGAATCAAATCCTGATGCCCAATTAAAAAGCTTTGTGATTAAGGGTACCGCATCTCCTGAGGGACGATATGAACAAAATAAGATATTGGCGGGTAAACGACTAAACAATGCAATTGACATAATCCTATCATCGGTAAGTGGCTCAACGAGAAAAAATATGCAAGTGAAAACAGATGCCGATGTAGAGAGTTGGAACACTGTAGTTAAAAAGATGAGGGCAGACGGTGCTACAGAGGCTGACCAATTAATGAAGATTATTTCGCAAAATGAGAAGAATGTGGATCGCCAGTCCCTGCTTATTGCTAAGTTACCTTTTTACCGTAAATTAATAGTAGCGAAATATTTGGACGAACTACGTTTTGTTAATTATGAATTCGATTATTCGTTATTCAGAGTGTTAACGGATAAAGAAATTACCGAATTATATGTCAAAACGCCTAGTGATTTGAGCAGATATGAGTACTATCGTTTATTTCAATGTACGAATGATACTGCCAATCTTCGAAGTATCTATAAAAAGAGTTTAGAACTTTATCCAAAGTTTGCCTTAGCGGCTAACCGTTTAGCAGTGCTCAACATAAAGAATAACAATCCAGATACCACAGTACTTGCTCCTTTCATTAACGAGAAGGCACCGACTGAAATTTTAACCAACCAGGTATATACTCACTTAATGTGCAAGCAATTTGTAAAAGCAGATGAGATATCGGCCTATTTACCGGAGATGAAGGAGACTGAGGAAGTGCGTGCTGTTGTTGCTACACTCAATGGAGATTACACAACCTATTTTGATTACATTGTTAGTAAGGGAGGACTAAATGAGGTTCTTTTACTTTTGGTTAAAAAAGAGAACGAAAAGGCGTTGCAGAAAGCAAAATTGCTATCAAATGATGTTGCAGTACATAATTATGTCCGCGCAGTAGCCGCAAATAGATTGGATATGATACCGGAGGCGTTGAATTATATGCGTGTTGCACTTTCACAAGATGCCTCTTTGCGTGGAATTGCTGAGGTGGATGGAGATGTTGTTGATTTAATAGAAATTTTATGAGATTAGTTGTATTTATTCTTTTACTGGTTTATTCTGTATTGGGTGGTTCCAAAACAATAATGTCGCAAACCAGAATTGACGGGCATCAACATTTATTACAAAGACGACCGTCATTGGCAGAAAGGGATACAAATTTTTTACGTCAGAGTTTTCTGATGATGGGGACCGGAGCAGAAGCGATTATTTACAATGGCTATAAAGATGCTCCATTGTGGGGAATGACAACAAAGTTGGGAATAGGCCGTTGGTATAATTCAATTTCAGGGATACGTTTTGGCGCTGAGGGTACGGTTTATCAACGTGTTCCTTTCGGGGAGGTGGATCAGCGGTTGATTCGCGTTGGTGCGACAATTGACTATATGTTACGCATTTCTGCTTTGGGTGTAGGGTATAATCCATATCGTTTTTTCAATCTTTCACTGTATGGCGGGATTGGGGCTCATATGTCGATGTCCGATACTAAGGTAAATGATGTTTATTCTTTGCGTATGGGGCTAATATCTTCTTTTAGATTATCTCCTTTTTCTGCTTTCTATATTGAACCCGGAATAAGTCTCTACACGGATAATGTAGATTTTCATACCAACTGGCGAGACTACAGTATTGCTCCTTCTATCACGGCCGGTTTATGGTATAGGATGGTACCTCATGTTGAACGACGTGAACAGAAACCGTGGGAAGGTGGGAGATTTTTTGAAAATACGTTTATTATGTTTGGCGGTGGTAGTGAGGTACTACTAACACGCAATTTAAGAAATAGCTTTCGTCATCCGGGATATAATGTAAGGATAGGAGTGGGAAAACGCTTTACGCCTGTAAGCGGTTTGCGGATTGCGGCAATTGGTGGCCGTTCATACTTGGACGATATGTGGCTCTCTAGTGTGCGAGGCAGTTTGGATTATATGCTTAATTTAAATGCTTTGGCATATGGTAATGTAAACCGGACAAGGGTGGGTGTTGCCTTAACGTTAGGACCAACGTTCTCTTATTCAAAATATCAGGGCAAAAGCGAATTAGCTTATGGTGGTGGTACCGGTATCTTAGCAACATTTCGCCTTAGTCCCGGTACACAGTTTTTTATTGAACCCCGTATTTCGATACTTACAAATACTTTTGCCTACGGTAGTACGCACAAATACTTTGATGCGCTTACTGAGTTGACGGCTGGTTTTGTTTTTCATCGTTATGCAGAGAATATCCGAATGCAACGCTATGATTATGCCGTAGATAACTATAAAGGAAAACTAAGAGTGGATGGAAAACATGTTTTCCTACAAGCTTCGGGTGGAGTACAAACAGCAGTATCGGAGAAGGTTGGGAAACATCAATATCAGCCTATTGTACGCGGGAGTTTGGGATATTGGATAAATCCTGTTTCCGGTTTTCGAGCAAATGGGCAATTGGGGCTATTGGCAGAGAAAGCCGCAAATGGTGAATATATGCGAACCAAAACAGTTGCTACCGGAGTGGATTATATGTTTAACTTAACTAATGCTATGCGTGGTTATGTGCCGGGACGCAAAACGGAATTAATTGCAACAGTAGGGGGTGAGATGTTGTACAATACTCAGCGTGCTCCTCAGCAGGAACGTTTCAATTACGGAGTAAGCGCAGGTGTTGAGGGTGTTTGGAATTTTGCACAAAATTTATCGCTGTTCACAGGTCCTCGTGTAACACTTTATACGCCGGATGTTGTATTAGGCGACACACGCTTTATTGGTGGTGATTTATTGGCTTCCTGGACACTTGGTATGAATTATAGATTTCAACCATACAATAAAATGGGCAGTAGGGATGCTCATGCTGCCGGTAAACGAAGTGGATACTTTATAACATTGGGGGGTGGAACAAATGCTATCATTACCGAATCGCCACGAAATTGGGAGTTTGGAGCCGGATTTATGTTGGCAATTGGAAATAGATTTACTCCTGTTTCGTCATGGCGCATGGGGATTCGTTCTGAAGTAATTCCGGAGGTCCATTCATACAAAAACGGTGGTTATGCGAAATATGTAGGTCTAGAAGCGAATTACTTAATGAGTATTATGACACTAGCCGATGGATATAAAGAAAACAGATGTGTTGATGTTATGGCTTTAATCGGTGCGTCGACGGGCTGGAGCCATTCAGCGCATCAATTCAATTTTGTACCCGGTGCGCATGCGGGAGCTCAAGCAACATTGAGATTGAGTAAATCAACATCATTATATGTTGAGCCAAGAATTTCTGTGTACGGAGAGCATTATGAAAATTATAATAACCGTAACTTTGATTTGGCCGTCAATGCAATGGCAGGAATTAATTATAAGTTCCTGTATTCAGATAAGGGAACGCATAATGAATTATTTGGTAAAGGAAGTTTTATTTCCTTTGGAGCAGGTACGGGTATCTTTATAAACAGGTTTAACCGTAAAGAATTTGCACAAAGCCTTACGATGAATTATAATTTACAAGTAGGAAAGTGGCATACTCCAGTATCGGGAACTAGGATTGGAGTTTATCACAGTAGTGTGAATTTTGATACACGGGGGAGTAAGCATTTTGATTTGCGTAGTTGTGGAGTGCATGCAGGTTATTTGCTTAACGTATCTTCCTTACTACGCCAAAAACAGAAAGTTTTAAGCCTGATAGCTCTTGCCGAGGTGGGAGTGGATAAGTCCAAATATGCCGATTTTAAACATTGGGTTCCTTCAGTTACTGCCGGAGGTCAAGCATTATTCCATTTGACTCCTAAAGTTGGATTGTATGCAGAGGCGCGAGGTGTTATGTATGGGGATAATATGCTTCCTTACAAGCCTAGTATCAAGGCTTTCGCAGCGTTTCAAACAATGCTTGGTGTAAGTCGTAAATTTTAGTCAAATAGCTAATAAGAAATAGGTTTATAAAGAACCTATTTCTTCAAGCTTTGTAAGTTGTTCTTCTTTCCATTTAATAGGAGAGATTTGTTCCTGTTCAGTGAAAATTTTAATGAAATGCGAACTTGAGGAGAAACCTAATCTGTCGGCAATCTGTGCTGTACTACAACTGTATTCATTTAAAAGAATTTCTTTTGCAGCTTGTATTCGTAGTGCTGCAATCCATTTGTAGAATGTACACGAATATTTTAAATTTATATAGTTGGATAAATATGAGCGATTGGTGTCAAATAATTTAGCTAAATCGCCCATGTTGATTTTAGATTGATAATATCCTTTGGCATTAATCCATAACTGGATTTTCTCCTCTAACTCTTTGTTTTGGTTATGTTTGTCCAAATTTGAACTTATATTCTCACAGAATTCGTCATTGTTAAATGATTGTTGCTTGTCTATCTTTATAGCATTGTCTACAAGCTCGCAGACAGCGGTATAGTCTACAAAACTGCAAAAAATGTAGAAAAAGAATGGAATACTAGATATTAGATATAGCGTAATTATCCATTTGGGGGCAAATGCTAGAATGGGAGACAATATTCCCATGAGAATAGCTAGGAAGACGCATTTACTCATCCAACGAATTAGAAATTCCTCATGGTCTGAGTAGTAGTTTTGGATTTTCTCTACCGAATCTTTGTATGCACCAATAAATAGCCATGAAACATAGCTTACATAAGTGTATAGCCATACGGCAGCTAACATAACAGTATATTTGGCAATGCTTATAGTTCCTAGGAATATTGAACACCAAACGATGGCTGCAACAGCAAAGCATAGACTAAAATGAGTGATAATACGTTGTTTGTTCCAGAAGGATTTATTAAGTAGAGAGTTAAATGAGAAACTAAGCAGAACGGCTGTTAAATAGAAAAAGGTAATGTTGAGTGCAGATGCGATGAGGGGATGATTATCCCTAACATTATACTTCCATTGAATGTAAAATTGTAGGCAATAGATAAATAGCGCAATGCCTGCCGATCGGCGCGATTTTTTATAGGTTGTAAAAGTATCCTTAGAGGAAATTTTGCCTAGTAAGAGATAGGTTGCAAGCGGTATTAAGAATACCCACACAAAAAATTGAATATTGCTATAGTTATTTTCTAACATAAAAATTTAAAATTTAATAACGGTAAAAGTAGTATTTCTATTATTATGTTGCAATAGCCCTCATATTAAGTTCAATTTCTATGGCGAATGGAGCTCAGATTTTTGATGTGTAACTATTTGTATTTTAATAAAAAAATAAGAAACTGACACCTTGCGTTGTGGTTCCTATTCGCTAATTTTGATTAACAATTTGGTGCATTGAGTACTAGGAATGGATATTCTGACGGTGTAGTGTATCAGATCTAACTAAGTAAAACTATAACATATAACAACTTATGGAACGTAAATTAGCAGTGGTTGCGCTGGGGGGAAATGCAATTCTCCGAGATAATCAACGTGGAACCGTAGAAGAACAGAATAGGAATATTCAGGAAACCCTGGCAAACTTAATTTATTTGGTCAAGGATGGTTATAATTTAATAATAACACATGGTAATGGCCCGCAAGTAGGCAATGTACTTATGAGCGATGATGCCGGTGTGCGCACATATGGTTTGGAGCCGATGACATTAGATATTTGTGTTGCATATACGCAAGGACAGGTGGGGTACATGATAGAGCGTAATTTGCGCAATTTACTCCTTGCCAAGGGATTGGACAGGCATGTACTATCCCTTATAAGTGAAGTAGTTGTTGATAAGAATGATCCGGCACTACAAAATCCGACAAAGCGTGTAGGAAAGGTATATACAAAGGAGGAAGCAGATAAACTCTCGTCCCAATTGGGGTGGGTATTTAAGCCTAGTTCTAAAGGTGGAGATGGATGGCGCAGGGTTGTCCCATCGCCTGTCCCTACGGATTTTATGAATGCCGATATTGTAGAGAGTTGTGCACGTGCCGGTACAATTGTTATTGTTGGTGGAGGAGGTGGAATACCTGTATATAGGGATGAGAACGGTCAGTTAAATTCCATAGAAGGTGTTATAGATAAGGATTTGGCTTCGGCTATGATAGGTTCTAGAATTAAGGCTGACGAGCTTTATATACTTACGGATGTGCCGTATATATACAAAGATTTCAACAAACCAACGCAACAAGTGTTAGAGTTTTTGGACTATGCGGACACGGTACGATACTTAGAAGCCGGAACCTTTGGCGAAGGAAGTATGGCACCTAAAATCCGTGCATGTTTAAGCTTTGTTGAGAGTGGTGGACAAAAAGCAGTGATAACGGAAGCAACAAAATTAGAAGATAGAACATTTGGTTCTAAAATAACGATGAAATACGATAATTAATTGTAATTTGCAGAACAAATAAACCTACAAAAAATAATAGTTATGGCTTTTAATCTAAAGAACAGAAACTTTTTGAAACTTTTGGATTTCACTCCAAAAGAAATTCGCTATTTACTTGATTTATCGCACGATTTAAAACGTGCTAAATATACAGGCACTGAGCAACCGCGACTTTGTGGAAAAAACATTGCATTGATTTTTGAGAAAGATTCTACGCGTACTCGTTGTTCATTTGAAGTTGCTGCGCACGATCAAGGTGCACATGTTACTTACCTTGGTCCATCGGGATCGCAATTAGGAAAGAAAGAATCCATAAAAGATACGGCTAGAGTATTGGGACGTATGTATGACGGGATTGAGTACCGTGGATTTGAGCAAGAAAAGGTTGAAGAGTTGGCTCAGTATGCCGGAGTTCCGGTATGGAATGGTTTAACCAATGAGTACCATCCAACTCAGATTTTAGCTGATTTTTTAACGATGGAAGAACATTGTGATAAACCATTGCATAAAATAACTTTTGCATATCTTGGTGACTCCCGTTATAATATGGCTAACTCTTTGATGGTTGGTGGCGCTAAAATGGGAATGGATGTACGTATTGTAGCTCCAAAATCTCTGCAACCATCGGAAGAATTAATTGATACCTGCAAGGAGATTGCACGTGAAACCGGTGCGAGAATAACCATTACCGATGATGTTGAAGAAGGTGTAAAGGGATGTGATTTTCTATATACGGATGTTTGGGTTTCTATGGGTGAGCCGGATGAAGTTTGGGCTGAGCGTATAGAGCTTTTGTTACCGTATCAGATTAATAAACGTACGATGGCATTGACAGGGAATCCGCGTTGTAAATTTATGCATTGCTTGCCTGCATTCCATAATTTAGAAACTTCTATTGGACGTGATATTTATAAGAAATTTGGAGTTGATGGATTGGAAGTTACGGAAGAGGTATTTGAAAGTGAGCATTCCATCGTATTTGATGAGGCCGAAAATAGAATGCACACCATAAAAGCTGTTATGGTTGCTACTCTTGGTTCGTAGAACATAAGCATATACAAGATTGAAAATGACCGGAAGAAGTTTCGGTCATTTTTTTTTGATGAATATGTCTTTTCTAATAGTTGATAATCTCAATAGTTCGTTAATGAAGTAACTTCTTTTTATTATGATATTAGTTTATTGATTTACGTTTAGTAAATGCGGTAACTAATAATTATTTGAAGCCTTGAGATTATTGAAAGTTAGGGGTAAGTGTTTAGTGGCATATCATTACGATGAATGAAATGAATATCACAAGTTGTGGTTTGTACTTTAGGATAAAGGAAGCTAGTGTTGCTATAAACCTCTTTAGTTAAACCCCAAATATAATAACACCCCTTTATATATTAGATATAAAGGGGTGTTATATTCAATAAGTGCATTTTATTGTAATTGGCTTTTCGCGTCCTCTAATGTTTGATTAGAGTTTGCAAGATGCACTAAGTGTAGCATGTGGAATAACTCCATTATTCTTGGAGAAGCATTACAAAGCTGTACGCTACCTTGTTGTCTTTCGGCATTTTTGATAATAGAAAGGACACAACCAATGGCGCTACTATCCATGAAGTTGATATTCTCCATATCAATGATGAGCTTAACTTGAGGTGTTTGAATAACATCTGAAAGTTCATTCTTAACATCCTCAGTATGTGCTAACGTAAAACGTGTAACATCCGGTTGAAATTGAGCAACCCAAAGTGATGAGTCAGTGTTTAAATTTAAAATCATAATTTATTTTCATTATAATTAGTTAGGATATGCAAATACGTATTTTATGCACAGAAAGTCCTGCTTATATCTATAATAAATGTGAAATTATAAATATTATTTTATATTTAAAAATAAAATAGAGGATAAACGTATAAGAAATTTGTGCTAAAGTATAAAATTAGAAATAATCTAAATAGAGAGTGGTATAATACACTAATTATCTAACGTAGATAATATGATTGTATGTTATCTTATTGTCTAGGTGTAACAGTCAGGTATATAAATGTTTATGGGTTATTTTATGTGTAAATTTCTTTTATAATAGATGTTTAATAGTGCCATTCTTTTTGACAATTCATATTTTGTCAATGATCTATGGGCTGGAAGTCAATACGAAAGATTTATTTGAGTGCAAGCATGAAGTGATGTGAAAGTCATTTTAATTGGAATAACGAAATGTCATTATTCCGTAACAGTTTCTTTCTACTTTCGACGTGTAATAATTGAATATTGATGAATGATGAAAGGAATGAAATGGCTGGTGCCAATACTTGTATGTGTGTTTATTATTGGATGTAAGAATGACGAAAATAATATTGGCAAAGGGAAGAAAGCCAAGTATATTTTTTATTTTATTGGCGATGGAATGGGTAGTGCATTGGTACATGGAACGCAGTTGTTCTTAGCCGAACAAAAGGACAAAATTGGTGTTGAGGAATTGTCTTTTACAGATTTTCCAGTACATAATTCGGTAATAACGCATTCGTCGTTTAATGCTATAACGTGTTCTGCGGCGGGAGGAACTGCAATGTCGTGCGGGGAACGAACATCAAATGGCACAATCGGAATGGATGCCTGCCATACAAGAGCATTGACGAATATTGCACAGGTGGCCAGAGATAATGGTTTTGGTGTAGGAATATTAACATCGGTATCGATAGACCATGCAACTCCGGCAGCTTTTTTTGCCCATCAACCACGACGTTCTATGAGTTATGAGATTGCTTGTGAAGGGATAGGAAGTGGAATTGATGTGTTGGGAGGAAGTGGATTCTTAGAAACGGTATCGGATAATAATGATATAAATATTTACGAACGATATAGGGAAAAAGGCTATATTACTGTTCATGGTTTATCAAAGCAGATTGCTAATCCGTCGGAGAATGCAAACTTAATGTTATTGCCTCATGTAGGTGCAGATAGTGTAGCTTTGGAGTATGCAATTAATAGAGATGTTACGGATGTAACCTTGTCCAACATGGTTGAAACTAGTATTCGTTTTTTAAAGGAACGCGGAAAAAAAGGTTTTTTCATGATGGCTGAAGGGGGTAAAATAGATTGGGCTTGTCATAATAATGATGGAGCTACTGCAATCCGTGAGGTGATAGATTTAAGTAATGCGGTAAACGTGGCGCTAGAGTTCTATAAACGTTATCCTGATGAAACATTGATATTAGTTACTGCCGATCATGAAACGGGGGGAATAAGTTTAGGTACTCGCGGGTATGATTTGAACTTGCGCTTATTGTCAGAACAAACAAAATCGGCCGAGTTTATTACCTCTATTGTAAATGGTATGCATGATAACGAAGTGGTGGTTTCATGGGATATGATGCGTGATACGCTAGTGGCCTATTTGGGTAAAGATGCTTGTAATTGGGATTATGAGCAAACGTTGAGATTGCGTAATATTTTTGATGATCAGTTCCTTGCCGTAAGCGATGAGCGTGCTGTAATGCGTAATCATTACGCAACCATAAACCCTTTAGTACAAGCAGCAATAGGTTTTATGAATGATAATGCCGGTATGGGATGGAGCACATTGGAACATAGTGCTGTACCGGTACCTTTATTTGCAATTGGTGCGGGTGCGCATTATTTTATGGGGAAACAACTCTATAACTTAGACATACCTCACAGAATAGAGCAAGCTGCCGGATGGCGAAAATGATGTATTATTGAAAACTTTAAACAAATATTGCAATAACACTGCTGATAATTGTTATATATTTGTTGATTTTTGAAAAGCAAAGACAAATAAATATATATGAGAATATCGGTTGTAGGAACCGGCTATGTCGGTTTAGTTTCGGGAACATGTCTTGCCGAAACAGGAATAACAGTTACATGCGTTGATATTGATGCTGCTAAAGTACATATGCTAAATTCTGGAGGAATACCTATTTATGAGCCAGGATTAGCAGAGATGGTAGCAAAGAATATTGCAGATAAGCGCTTGTTTTTTACTACTTCCCTAAAGGAGTCATTAAAGGATGCGGATGCAGTTTTTATAGCTGTAGGTACGCCACCAGACGAAGATGGAAGTGCCGATTTGAAATATGTGTTGGGCGTGGCGCGTGAGATAGGAGAGAACATAGAACAATATACGGTAGTTATAACAAAATCCACCGTTCCTGTAGGGACAAATGAAAAGGTGAAGCATGCAATTGAAGAAGCTCTTGCTAATCGAGGTGCTCAAGTGCCTTTTGATGTAGCTTCAAATCCGGAATTTTTGAAGGAAGGCGATGCTGTAAACGATTTTATGGAACCTGACAGAATAGTTGTTGGTGTAGAATCCGAACGTGCGCGTAAAGTCATGGAGCGATTGTATCATGCTTTCATTCTTAATAATACGCCTATTTTGTTTATGGATATCCTTTCGGCTGAAATGACTAAATATGCAGCGAATTCAATGTTGGCAACTCGTATTTCCTTTATGAATGATATTGCGAACTTATGCGAGGTACTAGGAGCAGATGTTGAAGCAGTGCGCCGTGGAATTGGTAGTGATACACGTATAGGAACAAAATTCTTAAATGCGGGATGTGGTTATGGTGGTTCATGTTTTCCAAAGGATGTGAAAGCATTGATAAAAACGGGAGAACAGGCCGGTTATGGGATGCGTGTACTTGAAGCGGTAGAAGAGGTAAATGACAGCCAGAAAGAGGTGTTGTTTGCTAAAATATATAAACACTTTGAAGGCAAACTACAAGGCAAGAAATTTGGATTGTGGGGATTGGCTTTTAAACCAGCTACGGATGATATGCGTGAAGCGCCATCATTACGTTTAATTTCGGCTTTATTGGAACATGGAGCAAGTGTGACGGCATTTGATCCAGTTGCGATGGAGGAGTGCCAACGCCGTATAGGAAATAAGATTAACTATGCAGAAAATATGTACGGAGCCATTGAGGGTGCCGATGCGTTGATTGTGGTAACAGAATGGCAGGAGTTTAAAATTCCGAAGTTTACATTTATAGAGAAAGCGTTGACAGACAAAGTAATATTTGATGGGCGTAATATCTATGATCCAGTCATGATGAAGGAGTTTGGTTATACTTATTATGGTATTGGGCGTAATAAAAATACAAAAGCTTAAAACAGAATTTGTATAAAAGGTGCGTGAAGTGATGGAAATGGCAGCAAAAAAGATGCTTTTTATAGTAAATCCGATTTCCGGATTTGGTTGGGGCAAAGATTTACCCAATAAATTGCGATCTATGTCCGATTATAAGGATATAGATTATGAGATTGTGTTTACAGAGTATGGAGGACATGCTCGTAAATTGGTAGAAGAAGCGCGCAAGTTAAATAAATATACACATATTGTTGCAGCTGGAGGCGATGGGACTGTTAATGAGGTTGGAGTGGCTCTTATGGGCAGCGATATTGCTTTGGGTATTATTGGTTTGGGAAGTGGTAATGGCTTTGCACGTCATTTAGGTTATTCTATCTTTATGCATAGAGCTTTGCGGCAAGTGCTTACAGATCAGTGTGAACAGGTGGATGTTTTACAGATGAATGATAAGTTTGCACTCAATGTGAATGGAGTGGGATTTGATGCTGAGGTGGCTCATGCTTTTAACAAAGGCAGATGGCGTGGACCATTGTCCTATATGTACAATATTATACGTTTGTACTTTAAATGCCCTGAGAAACGTTACAAAATAACAAGTGGGGGTGAGGTGATGCGTGTAAAATGCTTTGTGTTAAGTTTTGCCAACAGTTCACAGTATGGAAATAATGCTTTCATTGCACCCTTAGCGTCTATTCGTGATGGAATGATGGATATTTGTATATTACGTAGGCCTGCCATGCTTGACGTATTATTCTTTTTATTTACGCTTTTAAATAAAAATATTTATAGGCTGAGTTTTTTTAAAGAGTTTCAGTGCGATGAAGCAATTGTGGAAGGACGTATTGACAAAGTCCATGTTGATGGTGATGCTTATCACATGAAATCGCCACTGCACTTAAAAATGCATAAGGGTGTTTTAAAGGTTGTTGTACCTAAGGATATTGAGCCCTTGGAAGAGAAATAGTTCCATATATTTTGGATGTAGCGAAAAAAAGATTATTTTTGTCGCAATTTTAATACGATAATCAATTTAATATTTATCAGTTATGTACTTAACATCAGAAAAGAAAGAGGACCTTTTTTCACAGTACGGAAAGTCTAATAAAGACACTGGTTCTGCAGAATCACAAATCGCTTTATTTTCCTACCGTATCGCTCACTTAACAGAGCACTTAAAAAAGAATCACAAAGACTTCGGAACTCAAAGAAGTTTGATCAAATTAGTAGGTAAGCGTCGTGCTCTGCTAGACTATCTAAAAGATAGAGATATTGCAAGATATCGTGCAATTATCAAAGCACTTGGATTACGTAAGTAAGATGAGATATGCAGATATGCTCGGGTTCTGCCCGGGCATATTTTCTTTAATCCTCCCTCCTCCTCCCTCCATGTAATACCGCTTATGTCGTTATCCTCCAATAAAACGCATAAGTGTTTCTAAAGAAGAATTCCGTTAAAATAATTATTTTAACAAGAACAATTTATTATGAATGTAATTGAAAAAAGCATCACGCTTAGTGATGGCAGAGTAATTACCCTTGAAACTGGAAAATTAGCAAAACAAGCTGATGGTTCGGTAATGTTAAAGATGGGTAACACAATGCTATTAGCAACAGTTGTTTCAGCACAAGAAGCTGGAGTAGACGTTGATTTTATGCCGTTATCGGTAGATTACAAAGAAAAATTCTCTGCAGTGGGACGTTTCCCTGGAGGTTTTACAAAACGTGAAGGTCGCGCTTCGGATTATGAAATCCTTGTATCGCGTCTTATTGACCGTGCATTACGTCCATTATTCCCGGACGATTATCATGCAGAAACATTTGTACAGGTAACTCTTTACTCTGGTGATGAGGAGACTTTACCGGATGCACTTGCTGGATTTGCAGCATCGGCAGCTATTGCTGTTAGTGATATTCCGTTTAACGGGCCTATCTCAGAAGTACGTGTAGCGCGTATTAACGGAGAGTTTATGATTAACCCTTCTGTTTCTCAATTGAAAGAGGCAGATCTTGATATCATGGTAGGTGCTACTATGGAGAATATCATGATGGTAGAAGGTGAGATGAAAGAGGTTACTGAGAAAGAGATGCTTGACGCTATTAAATTTGCTCATGAGGAAATTAAAAAGCAATGTCAGCTTCAAATTGAATTAGCAGAAGCCGTTGGCAAAACAAAACGTACGTATTGCCACGAAAATAATAACGAGGAGTTACGTAAACAAATTTGGGACTGGTGTTACCAAAAGGTTTATGATGCAGCTCGTCAATGTAATGCTGATAAGCATTTACGTGCATCATTATTTGCACAAGTTAAGGCTGACTATATCCTTACATTACCTGAAGATTTCGCAGCTGAAAATAAAGCGCTTATCGGACGTTACTACCATGATGTTGAGAAAGAAGCGGTACGCCGTATGATTCTTGATGAGGGAGTGCGTTTAGATGGACGTACAACTGAAGAAGTTCGCCCAATTTGGTGTGAGATTGACTATTTACCGGGAACACACGGTTCATCAGTCTTTACACGTGGTGAAACTCAATCATTATCTACAGTTACGTTAGGAACTAAGTTAGATGAAAAATTAATTGATGAAGCAACAGTTCAAGGTAAAGAGCGTTTCTTACTTCACTATAACTTCCCTCCATTCTCAACAGGTGAGGCTCGTCCATCACGTGGTGTAGGACGTCGTGAAGTTGGTCATGGAAACCTTGCGTTACGTGCATTGAAAGGAATGATTCCTACAGATTTCCCTTATACTGTGCGTATCGTATCTGATATCCTTGAAAGTAACGGTTCATCGTCTATGGCTACTGTTTGTGCCGGAACACTTGCACTTATGGATGCTGGGGTACCTATGAAAAAGCCTGTAACAGGTGTTGCAATGGGACTTATCACAGACAAAGGTTGTACAAAATTCGCTGTCCTTTCGGATATTCTTGGCGATGAGGACCACTTAGGTGATATGGACTTTAAAGTAACCGGAACACGTGATGGTATCACTGCTACGCAGATGGATATTAAAGTGGACGGATTATCATACGAGATCATGGAACAAGCGCTTGATCAAGCTCGTCGTAGCCGTTTACACATTATGGATATTGTAACCGGAACAATTGCTGAGCCGCGCGAAGATCTTAAACCAAATGCTCCACGTATGCATACCATGACTATCGATAAAGATCAGATTGGTGCTGTTATCGGTCCTGGTGGAAAAATTATTCAAGATATCCAAGAGAAATCAGGTGCAACAATCACGATTGAGGAAGTTGACGGTAAAGGTGTTATCAATATCTCTGCAGTTAATGCTGATTCTATCAATATTGCGCTTGGACGTATCCGTGGTATCGTGGCAAAACCTGAAGAAGGGGAAATTTACGAAGGTACAGTTAAATCAATCATGCCATTTGGTGCATTTGTTGAAATTATGCCAGGTAAAGATGGACTACTTCATATTTCAGAGATTTGCAATGAACGTCTAGAAAAAGTTGAAGATGCATTGAAAGAGGGCGATAAAATTCAGGTTAAGTTAATTGAAATTGACAAGAAAACCGGAAAATTACGTCTATCGCGCAAAGTTCTTCTTCCAAAACCAGAACGTACAGAACGTGCAGAACATACAGAGCGCCCTGAGCGAACAGATCGTCCTGCAAGACCAATAAAAAAAGATTCGAATGAGCCAAAATAAGGAGCTCCATTCCAATAAATAAAGAAAAGAGGCGAAAGCCTCTTTTTTTTATCTATATTTGTGAATACATAATAAATTAAAGCATAAACTTTCCGTATAAGAAAGTTGAACAACCATAAAGATTCACTGCGAATGGAAAATAAACTCAAAGTAGGTATAGCGCATGGCGATGTTAATGGCATCAGCTATGAGTTAATTATAAATATAATGGAGGATAATCGTCTTTGTGAGATTTGTACTCCAATTCTATATGGCTCATCAAAAGTAGTTGCCTATCACCGGAAGACTCTAAATCTAGAAAATCTAGGATTTAATAGTATCACTTCACCACAGAACGCTAATCCGAAACGCTGCAATATAATTAATTGCGTGGACGATGAAATTAAAGTTGAATTAGGACAAGAAACTCCTGAGGCTGATAAAGCGGCAATGACAGCCTTAAAACGTGCCTTGGATGATTTAGATCGTGGAGACCTTGATGTCGTTGTTATGGCCCCGCAAACAAGTGCATCCTTTGCAGCCGAAAACAGCCATGGGGTTACTGATTTTTTGGGGAGACGATATAGAGCTCGTAACATTATGCCATTATTAGTTGGACCAAATTTGCGTATGTCATTTATGACAAACCACATCCCACTAAAGGATGTTGCTTCGCAAATAAACATAGATAATTGTTTCTTTAAAATCCGCCAACTGTCACAAACGCTACAAACAGACTTTACTATTGATAAACCGGTGATTGGAGTAATGGGGTTAAATCCTCACACTACACATGAAGCGATGGGCGAAGAGGAGACCAATGTTATTGTACCTGCTATTGAGCGTTTACGTGAAAGAGGTATAATGGCTTTAGGACCATACTCGGCAGAGCGTTTGTTTACAGGAGTCGATTATGAGAAATTTGACCTAGTTATGGCAATGTACCATGACCAAGGAATGATTCCTTTTAATACGCTTGTTGGAAAAACAGGAACTATGATGTTTGCCGGGATTCCAGTAGTAGTAACTTCAACAGCACATGGTGTAGCTTATGATATTGCTGGTAAAGGAGAGGCAGATGATACCGGAATGAGAAACGCAATCTATATGGCTATTGATGCATTTAATAACAGAACGCAGAATATGGAGTTGTCATCAAATCCGTTGAAACATTATGATGTTGGAGGAAATGCTAACGAAACGGATATGAACGTTGAGCAGATTGTAGGAATAAAAGAAGAGGAAGTGGAATTATAATTCACTTTTCTATAATTATAAAACAAGAGCTTTATTCGGTTTTACCCGGATAAAGCTCTCTTCTTTTAACTAATTTGCTTGCGGAGTACTATATTGCGATGTTGCGATTATAATTGTTTTTACCCCATTGCTTGTAATGGTAACGTTTCCAGTTCGCTTTAAAGTGGATGGATTAATAAAGTTACTATATCTAATATATAAAGTTCTGCCGGGGACACCTATAACCGTCTTAGAATATGTTGTATTATTCGTTGAAACCTCTAATCCATCGCCCGATGCAGTTGCCGTCCAAGATGATACATCGGCATTATCAACTTTTACTGTAATTGTTTGAATTGTTTGTTTACCATTAACATTTAGCCAGTAGGGAATAGTTGAAAGCGAAAACCGAGGAGCATCATCCCAAACGCAGCGAACAGGATAGCCGCTATTACGTTTTACATAATGATCTTTATGCTGAGCGTCTGGCAGACTTGTATCTTCTGTATATGGATTAATGTATCCGTTATAGAAACGTAATGTATAACAGAATCTATCGTAATCCGAATCGGAATTAATAGAACTACTAAGATAATAACCGTCCGTTTTATCGGATGTAATTGCTCCAGTAGGTGCTCTGTATCCCGATGCCGGAACCTTATATTCACTATTAATCATAGACTGTAGGTAGCTGATACTACTTTCTTGTATTACGCGCCAGCTTTTTGTTGGAGTACCACTACCTCCCGTTTGGTTGTCAAATATCTGACTTAATTGTTTTGCAGAAGGAGTGCGCCATTTGCCCCCTAAATAGTAGCGGCATGGATCTCCTAATCCTTCTGTTGGTTTGTCCATGGATAAATTATACTCCTTGTCTATTGGAGATGTCTCAAAATTAAAGGGAGCTTTCTCAAATGTTGGGTTTTCAAGGTATATGGTTGGTTTTACGGCTAACGTATAATCAGACGAGAATTTATTACTCGCAGAGCCGCTACCATCAGTATTCGTTCCTCCCTTATAGCCGATAAGAGAACCAAACTTAAAGTATAAACCTCCATCCGTAGGTGCTCCTATTTTACAACCATTAGCATCATTGGCAATCAAGTTTCCACGCGCCCATTTAATACCATTAATATCAATAAATTGTGTAGGAAGTGCCAATGCCAATTGTTCAATAAATACTTTATGTATAGAGTACATATTTGAGTTATAAATAAATAGCGATGTTCTACGTTTAATGTCATTATTTTCCTTTAACTGTATATATATACCATTGCCGGTAGATCGGACTTTATAGTTATCCGTAAATTCGGTACTGGTTGCTCCGAGTTGTAGCCATGCAACTCTACTGTCAGCGAATTCAACAGAAGTATATTGCGGTAACCCAAACTGATTAACAACAACACTACTGTGTGCAATTGATTCTTTACGTGTTATCGTTATTGTTTTCTGGAGTTTACCAATTCTAATAGTTATTGCCCCTGTTGTGAAATTGCTAGCTATACTTATTTTAATGTCGAGATACGAATTCTCTTTAAAAACGGGTTGAGTAACACTAAGACCTAAGCCACTGGCTACAACACTTTTCTCCAACTGATTAAAATCGATTGAAGGTGCTTCTGCAGCCGGATTCTTTCCGTAAGTGACAGTAGTTGCAACTAAATTCTCTAGAGCACCCGTGGCACAAATCTCGTAGCTGTTATTCGAAAGACCCAAGAAATAATCGCCATTCCCAATAGTAACATCACTGCCATTGCCTACGGTAATGGTGTATTCTATATTCGATGGAGGGTTAGCAAGGGCCTGTTCTAGACTTGAGTATCCCGGTCCGGTAATTTTTGTTAATGCAATTTTATATAAAACGCTACGGTTAATGTCATAGCAGTCACGTCCATTGTGCGGGTATTTTATTACAAGTTTATAGTATCCCTCACTAAAACCGGTATTAGTACCTCTAATTATTACCTCTGTTGGATTGCTACCTTGAGGAACAGTATTTGTAACCCCATTATTTTCAAATAAGTAAAGTTCAGTCACCATGTTCTGATTAGCTGTTTTTGTGCGTGCAATCTTTCCACTATTATACATAGGTAACGTTACTTGTTGCGCAACAAAACCGTTTGGGGCGCTATAGGTTGTGGCTCCCGATAATACAAAATCGGCAGCTCCAGCTTCGCGACTTATATCAATACGCGCGTATGAGAAGTATAAATCAACAATCCGATTAACAAATTCAGAACTTTGTATTTTTTGTAATTTGATCTCTTTACTACACATAGGCAGGGCTGTAGCATCAAGCGAACCTGTACTTTCTGTTAACTTTAAAAAGTCGGTCATAGTTAGTGTCGGGGACTGTATCGTCTTATTATTGTTTGTAGACAAGTTACTAATCAGGAATAAATTACATGCTTTTTCATTAGGTGTAAGTATCACCTCAACATTATGTGTCGGTTGTCCTACAATCACCTTTCCGGCAACGTGTTCAATCTTTTTACCTGTAGCTGCATCAAACACTAATGCAAAGATGGTTTCAATTTTCTTCTCTTTTGCAGTCGC
>JBOGCH010000038.1:0-33514 GCA_051656645.1 Marinifilaceae bacterium | reverse complement strand
CCGTCTCCTTTAGAGACGGACATAAGACGGAGGAAACACGGACAGAACACGGAGGGAATATAGAGAGGATATAGAGCAGTGTTTGCGCGCCTTCTTTGTTAATGACCCGTTTGTAGTTTAATTTCCTTAGGCGTTATGCCTAGTACTTTTTTAAATGTGCGAGAGAAGTATTGAGGCGATTTAAAGCCACATAGAAAACATATTTCTTTGATAGACATATCTGTAATGCGTAATAGTTCCACCGATTTATTTATACGACATTGGTTAATGTACTCAACGGGAGTTGTGTTTAAATGGTCAGTGAATAATTTACGAAGATATCTATCGCCAATCCCGGTGTGGTTTACCAAATGCTGAGCAGTGATATCGTTGTGATAGTTGAGTTTTATGTATTCCACAGCTTTACAAATGGTTTTATTACATGTACCGGGAATAAATGAATCGTTCAAGTATCTGTATATATGAACAAGTAGTTCGGCATAATTAATAATAACCAAATGCTTGTAGAAATCCTGCCGCGCGTTCATTTCAGTAATTATTCTTTGCATGGTTTGCATGATGCGGACTTCATTGATTATTTTAATGATATGGTGCTCCGAAAACAATATAGCATTGACGGATGTTTGGCTATGTCCCGTGGTTGAGCTAAATGGAGAAATCATATCGAAGATATTTGGTAAAAACTCTAATTGTAGAAGCGTACAACCTTTAGAACCTGCCTGGAATGCATGATGGACGTTGGAAGTTATAATCATTAACTCGTCCTGTTTAAAATAAAAGACTCCTTCGTCGGAGGTAACTAAACAACTTCCCTTTTTTACATAAGAGATTTCAATGCGCTCATGGGCGTGACGAGGATATACTTCAAGAGGTTTAAAAGAGATGGTGCGGAAAACATCAGCCAGGCGCTTAAATTCAGCTAGGTTAAGCATTTCATCAATGCTATTAAATATAGTCATGCCCTTGTTTGATATTAATTTATTATTGGAGAGGTTGTGTAATAGATTGTAAATATAAGTAAATAACAATTAGTTCTAGTGCTGAATAGAATAATTTTAAATGTGTAGTACCTGTTTCTATTAATAAAATGTTTGTTTTATTAAAGTTCCGAATTGTGCAATGATATTGTGTTAATAGCGTTTATAATACAATTAATGATTACGTGACAGTGCCTATGTTGTGAGTTGAAATTCTATTTTTGTAAAAGAATAACAATAAAAATGAATATATAATGAGATCATCTAATCCGTTTATCATGAAAATGGTTTTACTACTACTGTTTTCATCCTTACTAACCAGTGAGCTTTATGCTCAAGATAAGTGGCATAAAGTAGCGACAAATGATTGTGGAAGTGTCAGTGACGAGCGCTTTTTAATAAAAGGGGAGCCATATACCTTTCCAAATGATTTAGGCAGTTCGGACAAGATTAGGAGTTGTAGTTTTGGATCAAAAGTTATTTATGCTTTTGACAAGATGGATATCCACGCCAACTACCAGCTAGAGGCAAAGTTTTTATCGGATGCACCTAGAACAATACGTATAATTGCCGATGGAAATGAGATTACAACGGTAAAACTTGAACGTGGAAAAGAGGAGTTGTTAAGAATGGAATTGCCACGTAAGGCGTATGCATATAGCCAGCTGGTGTTGTTGTTTGAAGCAACGCAAGGCCCCAATGCGGTGGTCTCGGAGTTGAATTTATACTCATCCAATAATAAACAGTTAGTTCCATTTGTTGGGGATGCGAAAAAAGCGCTTGTAAATACACAAAGTTACAGTGTAAATAAGAATGTATGCGCGGAAGCAGTATTGCCACAATATACACCAATGCCATCCTTTGTTGCTGGAGTCTACAATCCGATACAATCGTTAAATGGCACGTGGAAATTAAACGATAAGCCAATAAGTGTACCCGGACAGTGGTTAATGCAAGGGTTTACGATTGATTCGGCAGCTTTTGCTCAGTATACTAAGAAGTTTGATATCCCGGCGGACTGGTTGGGAAAAAGAATAAAACTCCGTTTTGACGGTGTCTTTAGCGAATGTAATGTTTCCTTGAATGGTAGGGCGTTGGGTAGTCATATGGGTGGTTTGACAGCTTTTGAATATGACGTAACATCTTATATAAATGGTGATAATAATAATTTATGTGTTGATGTGCGTAGTGAGTCTATGGCAGATATGTTGGGGAGCATGACACAATATGCGGCGCATCAGTTGGGCGGTATTACGCGAAAGATTACATTGTTTGCCGTTCCTAATGTTTATGTGTCGGATGTACGTATTGTTACCGACTTAGATAGCTTATATAATGATGCTGAGCTCAAGGTTAGATTGTCAGTGACAAATACTGAGCTGACAAATTATAATGATATAGCTGTACGCGTTACAATAGATGGTTTACCCATCGTGTTGGATAAGCAGCTTGCATTACTTAAAGGTGGTGAGACATGGACCGGGGAGTTAACCGGAATTGTAAGAAGCCCAAAGAAATGGGATAACGAACATCCCAATTTGTACAACATGAAAGTAGAGATTGGCCATAAAGAGCAAACTTATGGGCGAATAGAGAAGCGTTTTGGGTTTAGGGAGGTTGAGTTAAAAGGCAATCAATTGTTAGTAAACGGTAAGGTTGTGAAATTACGAGGCGTTTGTCGCCATGAATCGCATCCATTAACCGGTAGGGTACTTACAGAGGAGCTGCAACGTAGGGATGTGGAACTTTATAGGGAAGCGAATTGTAACTTTATACGTACCTCACATTACCCACCGGCTGAGGAGTTATTGGCAATTTGCGATGAGCTAGGTATGTTTGTCGAGGTTGAAGCTCCTGTTTGTTGGATTGGGCACCATGCCAATGAGAATTGGCAAACTTTAAATTACCAGGATTCAATGTATTATCCCTATGTTTTACAATCGAATATGGAAACAATACATTTTTATAGGAATTATCCATCTGTTCTTTTTTGGTCAATGGCAAATGAATCCTATTGGAATAAGGAGTTTGCACAGATATTGGAATACATGAAAAAGGCCGATCCGTCACGTCCTACAACGTTCCATGACCAGGCCTATGGTGGCTTTAATAATCAGGGGAGTTCGGCATGTATTGCCAATATCCACTATCCGGGACCTTCGGGGTATAAAAATCCCTCAGTGGCCAATAGTGATAGACCTGTAGTCTATGGAGAATATTGTCATTTAAATGTGTACAATAGGAGTGAGCTTGTAACGGATCCGGGTGTAAGAAGCGATTGGGCGCTTGCTTTGGCTCCAACGTGGGAGAACATGTACAAAACGCCGGCAGTACTTGGTGGTTCAATTTGGTCGGGTATCGATGATATTTTTCAGCTTCCAAACGGAGATGCCGTGGGTTACGGACCGTGGGGACCAATTGATGGTTGGCGACGCCCAAAGCCTGAGTATTGGGATATGAAGAAGATATATAGTCCAATTAGAGTTTTAACGGAGGCGCTTGAGCCATCGTCCCAGCTTAACATAGAGGTGGAGAATAGGTATACATACACAAACTTGAATGAGTTAACCGTTAACTGGAAATATGGAAAGGAGTCAGGCATTGCGAGAATAGATGGAAAATCGGGGGAAAAAGCGTTTTTTAGTGTACCTGTCTTAAATGTTGAGAATGCCAACGAATTATATCTATCGTTTATTGATCCTCGCGGATTTGTGGCAGATGAGTATTTAATACCTGTTGGCCAACAAACTCAAAATGAACTACGCCCTTTGCATGCACTATCAACAAAACTGCGCACGTTATCGGATAGATATGAAATATCGGGGAAAGGATTTAAATGTGTGATTAGCCGAACAACGGGACAAATAATTTCTGCTCAGAGAAATGGGAAGACACTCCTTGTGGGAGGACCGTCGCTGATGGTGCTAGCTTTGCAAGGTGGTGGATGTTATCCTAATCATAATGCGCATACGCCTGTATTTAATGATGTATGTAAAGATTGGACAATGACTTCTGTTGAGGCAGTGAAGGAGGGGGATGATGTTGTTGTAAAAGTAAACGGATGTTATGATGAGGCTGAAGGCGGTTACGAAATACGTGTAAATGCTACAGGAACAATTAGTGTGGATTATGATTTTAAGATGATGCAGGATATTAATCCTCGCCAGTGGGGAATGGTATTTTCATCGCCTTTAGAATTGAGTACAACTTATTGGCGACGTAAAGGGTTGTGGAGTGTATATCCGGACAATCATATTAGCCGCCCGGTGGGAGAAGCACAATTGTTCTATGATGGTTTGCCAACAAAACAGGAAGCCCGAGTTGCTCCTTCATGGTCATGGAATAAGGATTTTAATGCACTTGGAAGTAATGATTTCCGATCGACACGTAAAAATGTTTGGTACGCAGGCATCAAGGATAGTATGGGGAATACCGTATGTGTAGATGCCAAAGGTAAGCAGCATTGGCGTTCATGGAAGAATGAGAACGTTATAGACTTTTTAATTGCCGATTTCTCTACAGCGGGATTTGAGATGTTTTTGCAGTCCTACTATGCGCCGTATAGAGCTCCGCTAAAGAAAGGTGCTAGTGTTAAAGGACAAATTGATTTACGATTAGAAACACTATAGATGACTAAAGCTCGGTTATTGTTCCTATGACTGAGCATATATTGAATCTCTAAAAAAACACAGCAGTATGGATGGTTTGTTGCCACTCCATACTGCTGTGATTTTTTTATGTATGAGAGGGGTATAAACTAAGATATTATCAATAAGATAAGGATACTAGTGTTGATGGTGTAAAATTAATCCTTGATTCGAATTCGGAACGATAGTTTGGACTAAGTGCTAAACAGATGCAGTATCAGATTACGGATAGATTGACTCTTATTGGCATGCGATAAGAGTCCCATAGTTGTTAGATATTTTTTGTTAATATATTGTAATTATAGTATTGTTTATTATATAGATTTTAATTATATTTGTATGAATACCAACTATTTAATAGTAATATAACATACATAGTTATAGAGAAATATTTTACTGAGCAACAGAAAACTTGTAATGATTGTAATGTAAGTTTTCCTGACGATGGGAAATGTCCGGACTGCGATATTGATGGAGAACTTCCAAGGTGGAGGGAATACTGGCGGAGGTGATACCGGAGATGGGAATAATCGAGAAGTTTCTTTACAAGATATATATAGCAGTAATTCATTATTAGCTAGTGATCAATATAATGCACTTAATTATGCAGTAAATATAGATGGAAGAGGACTTACAATGATTTTAGTACACTTTAAAAGTGGTAATATTCGAGTAACGTTTAAGATGATGCCCTCATGCGTGTACCTAAGGATGAGTATGTGTCTCACGTATTAAATGCTTACATGGGATGGTAATAAATTACAACGTAATAAACCTTTTAATATGAAGCAAATTATGATTAGATTAATAATTCGAGTAACATTGATAAATATGTTATTGTTTCCGTTTTCTGTTTTGGCACAGGTAAAGAATGATACAATTGTTCAATTTACGGATGATAACTTTAAAGCATATTGTATCTCTAATTTTGATGAAAATAAGGATGGTGTGCTTAGTATGCGTGAGGCTTTATTGGTAAAGGAGCTTAAGATAGGGTCGACGTGTAATTTGAGCTCGCTTGGTCTGTTAAGTTATTTTAAGAATATAGAGCGATTGGTGCTGATGAGCTCTTTTGATGTAACAGAATTATCACTTTCTCAAAATACAAAACTAAAAGATCTATATTTAGTAGCTTTAAAGTTTAAAGATGTTGATTTAAATGCAAATATTGAGACATTACGAATAGTAGGCGAAATTGATACACTCGATATTCAGAATTTAAAAAAATTAAAGTGTTTGTGGATTAAGGGAAGTACGATCAAGTCTATTGATCTAAGTAAAAATATAGAGTTGCGCGAGTTGGTTTTACAAGAAAATAGGCAACTAAAACTGTTAGATCTATCTTACAATAAACATTTAGAAATTTTACATTGTTTTGAAGGTATACTTGAATCGTTAGATCTAAATAATAATCCGAAATTAAGGGACTTAGATTGTTATGACAATTTACTTACAACACTAAATGTAGATTCGTGTAAATTTCTTTGGAGGATACGGTGTTCGAGTAATTTATTTAGAATACTGGATTTGTCTCACGCATCCGGACTCACGGTTTTGTATACGCGATATAACCCCTTATTAGGGTTAAAATTGCCTCCAATGCTAATGTATCTGGAGTGCGATTATAATGATTTGTCCTATCTTGATTTAGGCAAGCTCCCTAAGCTAAGGGAGTTGTCTTGTAAGAAAACTAGATTGCAGTCTTTAAACTTGTTGAATTTAAAGGATCTTGAGAAGTTATCGTGTGATGCGAACTTTTTAGAGGAGTTGGATATAAGTAAATGCAAACAATTATCATATATAAGATGTGGTGATAATAAGTTGTCTCAACTTAATACCCAGGAAAATGTACATCTATTAAGTATTGATTGTTCCAATAATAAAATAAGGAAGCTTGACACACGGACTAATATTAAATTAGAGTCCTTGGATTGTGCAAATAATGCTTTAACTTTTCTTTATTTGCGATATAATGATTCGCTTAAATCTTTAAATTGTCTTGGAAATAGTAGATTGACAAAAGTGTATTTGCCTAGTAATTTACAAGTTGTTCCCCCAAAATATATGATACCTAAGGATACTAAAAGTATAATGTCTGGGAATTGATACTTTATCTCTTATTTGTACAGAAAAGAATGCTATATGGGCATTCGGCTTTAATGATAGCAATGTAGTTACGCGGAATACATTTGTATAAATACAGAGAGGAGGTCTTGTTTTGTTATCCTCTTGAACTATTAAAACAAACATTTATGAAAAATACACTTACACTTACATTACTGATTGGTTTAATATGGTGTAACCATGTCGCTAAGGCACAAAAGGACCTTGAAAAAGTAAACAGACGTTACCCTATGGATGTAATACTGTCAGAGTATAAATTTCCAATTACAGTGGCTGACTCAAATCTCTTTATGACCGTTTGGCAAAATAAGTTTAGCGGTTCTGTAAGTTTTGGTTTAAACGGTGAATTTATAGATTATAAATATGGACTCCCAAGAGCTATCACCGTATTAATAACTGATAAGAACAGATTATCCTTTACTATTAACGGAGAGGTGTTTGAAGGTGAATATCAGGTACGAAAGGACTCATTATTTATTCAAGGACTTATAAATGGTAAAGTTTACGAATGGGGCGGGTATGGTTTAGATATATTTCAAACATATAAAATGCGTAAGGACCCTTGGCACTTGACTCCGACCGATAATAGTTTGGCTCAACAGATCAAGGGTGTTTGGATACGAAAAGATGTAGATGCCACGAAGGTGGTGTGCGCAGATTTTGCAATATCGGACTCGATAATCTATTTTATAGAAAGTGTAACGTCAGCTCCCTTTGTATTAAAGAATAACACATTATATTATAAATCATTTGATAAAGAAATACAAGTCCCTGTCCGAGCAAAAGACGGACAATTGTTTATGGGTGATGTTCAGTATGAAGATTTTGAAACTTATGAAAGGAACCTCCGAATAGAAGAAAAAAGGAAAGCAACCAATTCTCAGAAATAAGAAGAGGATGTATGCAATTTATTCGATTAAAAAGGGCATTCAAGGTAAAGTTCTAGGCAATGGATTTTAAAAATTAGTAATTTACGTATGAAAAATCAACTTACACTTACACTACTTCTTGGTTTACTATGGTGTAACCATGCCGTACAAGCACAAACTAAGCTTGAAGAAATAAACAAAGCTTATCCTATGTGGAAAATATTGTCAGAGTACGAACTTCCAATTACAGTAGCGGATACCAACCTTTTTATTACATATTGGTATGGGAGTGGTAATGGATCAGTATCTTTTTCTTTATGGGGAAGTTTTTTCGATTCAAGATACGACCTTCCAAGGAATATTAATGTATCTCTAAAGGATAATAATAGATTATCCTTCGATATTGACGGCGATGTATTTTTAGGAAAATATCAGATAAAAAAGGACTCATTATTTATTCGGGCCGTAATTTATGGTAGGGTTTGTGACTGGGCGTATAAGTTGGACACGATAGAAACAATTAAAATGCGCAAACGTCCTTGGAGTATGACTCCTACCAATACTAGTTTAGCGCAACAAATAAAAGGAGTGTGGATAAGAAAAGGGGTTGATGACGCGGATGTAACTTGTGCAGATTTTGCTATTTATGACTCCACAATCCTCTTTGTTGACCGCATAATAACAGTTCCCTATAAATTGAGGAATGATACACTCTTTTTTCAAGCAATGGGAGAGGATTATAAAATCCCTGTCCGAGCAAAAGATGGGCAATTGTTTATGGGTGATGTTGAGTATGAAGATTTTCAAACTTATGAAAGGAACCTCCGAATAGAAGAAAAAAGGAAAGCAACCAATTCTCAGAAATAAGAAAAGGATGTATGCAATTTATTTCATTTATGGAATAAATTGGGCACTATTTCCATTAAAAAGGTCATTCAAGGTAAAGTTCTAGGCAATGGATTTACTATTCTGATGTTCTATTAATGCCAATAATAGCCAATTACAGCATTACGGATATTATGTTGCTTAAAATTATATACATGCGATAACTTGCATAAACAGGCATTTTGAGTCCGTAAGGCCATTTATTATTGGTGTTGATAGAGATACAGTCCTATTATGCGCCGTATAGAGCTCCGCTAAAGAAAGGCGCTAGTGTTAAAGGACAAATTGATTTACGATTAGAAACACTATAGATGACTAAAGCTCAGTTATTGTTCCTATGACTGAGCATATATTGAATCTCTAAAAAAATCACAGCAGTATGGATGGTTTGTTGCCACTCCATACTGCTGTGATTTTTTTATGTATGATAATATTTATAGTGTTCCTATGGTTAAAGTTGTGTGCGCAAAGAAAGGTTCTTCGTTTTGGAATTAAGCTTATTGTATTGGAGGATAATCCGGGAGAAGTTTTGAAGTGTATTGCTAATAGTTGTGGATGGATGTGCATAAGATAAGTGGGTGAATGCGTTTAAATGGTGTTGTATAATAGATAAGGGCATTGTTTAGGTTATATGTAGTTAGTTTAAGGAATATTGCTCTTGTAGGCGGGTGATTACGAATAAAATAGATTGTAAATGACATTTTAAGCATATAATTAGGTATACAATTGTATGGAAATAGTATACAAAAGGATGTGTTGCAGTAGCTTTTTATTTATTTGTAGTACATGAAAGGTGATAATTGTGGATTTGATACAAATTTTTTGAGAAAATGAACATGAATTATTAATAGAAAAGTATCAATTACATTGTCGTGTTATTTGTGCTGTGAAAAATGAGTATTGTAGAGGATGTCAAAATGTGTTCAGTCTAACATTCATAAAAACAGGTATATATAAAGTTGTGAGAGTCTATTTTTATAATATGAGACACGTTGTGATAATAATAGCTTGTATGTCGCTAAAAGTAAATGATAGATTATTCATAGGCTATAGGCCGTGTTGTAACACCTTTTTTATATAAAAATCTAATTGAAATGTTTTCTAACTTTGTAATCGAGATATTAATCATAATTGTGGATGAAAAACAATTATTTAATTGAATTGACAAAAAGTTCGCATATGATTATAAAAGGTTGCGTGGGAGAACTTAAGTTACTTGGTGGTACCAATTCTGATTAATGAAAGAAGAATGTGTGTTAGGTACACTCGGTAGATTTAATTATTAAAAAATGTAAATAAGTAATTAGGATAAGTATGGTAAAAATACTTGTTTAAGATGTTGTTGCTTATTGTAAAATAAAAAACATTACTAGAATGATACTAAAAAGGATTACATCATTGCTAATACTTGTTGTTATCTCTGCTTTTTCTTTAGGGCAAGAAGTTGCGATAAAAACAAATTTATTATACGGGATATACACCTCAACTCCTAATATTGGAGCTGAAATAGGTATAGGCAGACGTTCGACAATTGATGTTGGAGTTGGCTATAATCCGTGGAATCTTAATGGTGATAGACGCGATAATAAAAAGCTTGTTCACTGGTTAGGTCAGGTTGAATATAGATATTGGTTATGTCAAAAGTTCAATGGTAGTTTTTTTGGTATACATGGTTTAGGCAGTCAGTATAATATTTCAAAACATAAACTTCCGTTGTTATTTGGCAAGGAATCTAAGGAATATAGATACGAGGGTTGGGCTGTTGGAGCCGGAGTTTCCTATGGATATCAGTGGCTCTTATCTAATCACTTTAATCTAGAGGCTAGTATAGGCGCAGGATATGCACGTTTAAATTATAGTAAATATAACTGTATAAAATGTGGTGATAAGATAGAGAAGGAGTCAAAAAATTACTTTGGTCCAACGAAGGCCACTGTTTCATTAATTTATCTGTTTTAATATAAGCTATGATGAAAAAAATAGTTCTACTTACGCTAATGTCTTTTTATACATTAATAATGGTAAGTGCCGATAATACAGGATTTCATGTAAGAGATCGTTATATAAAAAGGATACATCAAGAAATTGAAGTTTATTTGAACGTCGAAATAGGCGAAAAATGTGTTCGTCGTAACTATAAACTTATATTGACACCTGTTTTATATAAAGGAGAGATGGAACAGGAGTTTGCGCCAATAGTTGTAGAAACTAGACGTTCTCGGATTTTAGATAGGAGAGAGGGGATTAACGAAAAAAATGTGTATGGAGCTAAAAATGGAGCGACAGTAAACTATATAGCTAAGGTGCCATATCAGGATTGGATGGATGGTGCTAGTTTGCGATTAAGTCAGTTGGCGTGTGGATGCTGCGAAACAGAGTTGACAGACGAAACATTGGGCGAGGCATTCTTCCTTAACTTCACTCCTTACAACGCAAAGCTACAGTATTCATATATAAAGCCAGAGGCAGAAAAAGTAAAGTATAGATTTGAGAGAGACAGTTCATATGTTCAGTTTAAACAAGGACAATCAGTACTTCTGCCAAAATACACAAATAACGAACGTGAATTGGCCAAAATAAAAGAGAGTATAGATTTAGTGTCAGACAATAAGGGAGTCAAGATTACGAATATTGATTTATTAGGGACATGTTCGCCTGAGGCATCTTGGGATTTTAATACACAGTTAGCAAACCGAAGAGTAAAGGTGATTAAGGCTTATTTAAATTCGAACTATAAGCTAGAGAATGAGAAAATCTTAACAAATATATATCCTGAGGATTGGAAGAAATTTAGAGAAATAATTGCCCAGTCCCAGCTGTCAGAACGCGAAGCGATTCTAGCTATAATTGACTCAGAGATTTCGGCGGATGCAAAAGATGCAAAATTGTCTAGAATGCCAGTCTACGGCTACTTGATGCGGGATATTTATCCACTTTTGCGCAAAGTGTATTATAAGGTTAACTATACGGTAATGCCATTTAGTTTAGAACAAAGCAAGGAGGTGTATCAACGTAACACTAAGAATCTTGATTTGTCGGAGTTGTATACTATTTCATCAAGTTATGCTGAAGGTACAGATAGCTATTATGAACCATTTTTGATAGGAGCAGATTTATTTCCAGAGGATCCTACGGCAAATATAAATGCAGCGCAAGTGGCCTTAGCTAAAGGAGAAGTTGATAAAGCAATTTATTATGCAGAACGTGTTACGGATAATAATCAGCCCGAATACTATAACTTGATGGGAGTTCTTGCAATGCATAAAGAGCAATGGAGCGAAGCAGAGCGATTTTTTCAGATTGCATCCGATGCTAGCTTACCTGCAGCAACCCATAATCTTAATGAGTTGAAAAAGAAATTAGAAAGCAAAATAGAGATAGATAAACAAGAAAAAACATTTAATTTTTAATTCAAAAAATGAAAAAATTATTTACCACAGCCGCAATGGTTATTGCGTTATTTGCATGTAATAAACAAGAAGAGCTTCCACAGATGGAAGGACCAATGAAAGTTTCTATTAATTTGAATTACGGTGCTACACGCTCAAACCTAGGACAGGAAGTTGGGGCAGGCGTATATACAGCGCTAGAGAATGGTGTCGTTTATTTCTTCAATGGGGAGAACTTAGTACACACTTATAACTTAACGGAAGCAGACATTCTATCAACAAAAGGATTTGAAGTGGATTTAGCTTCACCTGCAACTCATGTAACTATGATTGGTAACATCCCGGCTGAACTAAAAGCAGAAAACAGTGAATATCCATCGGCTCCTGCTACAATAACAGCATTTAAAGCAATGAGTTTTGGGATTGCCAATCAAAATAAAATGGCAAGTTCTAGCGATGCAACACAGGCTAATCAGGGTGCTGTAAAAGGAATAACTCTTTTGGATACAAAAGGTAACGATAAATTAAATGCATTGACGCTTGACGGAACTGAAGTTGATGGAAATTTAACTATAGCAAAGTATAAGGCATCAATTACTTTAAAACCTGCTGTTGCGCGTATTGAAATTGCTAATAATGCAGTTGTTCTTATAGAGAAAGCGAACAGTGAGTTAACAAACAAACTAGAGTCGTTTACTTTTAAAGGATTCAGCTTAAACAATTTCTATAAAACACAGAAAATGGGGTTAACGCCTCAAGACTTCTTTGGAGCAACTGGGACGGGATGGAATCCTGCAGGTGATGGTGTTTATGGCGGCTATGAGTTTGCGAAGGATGATAGGAATGTAGATTATAAATTAACTGAAGCTTCTCAACATGTCGGAGTTGCTTATCATGTATTTCCAGCAGCAGTGAAATCAACACCTCACGTTATTCTTGGTGCAACAAATCTACAATTTGAGAATCAAAACCTAATTGAGACTATCAACTATTGGTATATCGATGAGTATTATACAGCAAATACAACAACTCCTATTGCACTTGAGGCAGGTAATGTTTACAAAATAACATCAATTACTCTAGGTGGTAGCATACCAACAGAGAATCCTTATGAGAAAGCAATGAAAGTTACAGTAACAGTTGAAGTTACACCATGGTCTGTGGTGAACGTTGATGTTCAACCTAAATAATTAGGACTACTAACTGTACATAAATTAAGAGGAGTAGGGAGCTTAATCGCTGCTCCTCATCTATAACTAAATTACTGGTCGTGATGACAGGGACAAAGATAAAATATAGCATATTTCTTTTATTCTGTGTATTTGCTTTTTTAGGCGGATGTACAAAAGAAGACTTAAAGGATTGTATTTCCGGATTACATCTAAGCTACTACTACACTCTCAATAAAGAATATACGAATCTATTTGAACAAGAAATAGATAAAGTTACGGTGTATGTATTCGATGAAGCGGATATGCTTTATTCTACTTTTTCATTTGAGGATCCCGCAGAATTATCCAATAATCACAGTTTATACTTGCCTTTACCTTCGGGAAAATGGAAATTAGTTTCATTGTGTGGGAATTTGGAAACCTATTGTCATGGCCTTTTTAAGAAAGAAGAATCAACACGTACGTTTACACCACAGAGCATGGAACCGGGTGTTACCATGTTAGATGAGTTTCTCTTTAATTTAGCTTTCGATGGAGAGAAGCAAGATACGATATTAATGACGAATCGCCCAACAAAACTTTACTATGGCGATTATTGTGAGGCTGAGACATTTGTGGACAGAATAACTAAAGTGAATGTTCCCGTGATAAAAGATGTAAATGATATTATATTAAAAATACCGGGAGTATCCAGTTTAAGTAGCAGAGCCGACGTAGCAAATCATTTTAATGTTTATTGCACACAAAGAAATGGTTGTTATGGATATGATAATAACATACGAAATGAAGCCAGAGTTGTAAAATATCAGCAACCAGCATATATCGTACAAGACACACTAATTGTCGAAATGACAGTGATGAGATTGATGGAGGATGATTATGACGGCCGAATGGTAATAGAGAGTTCTTATTTACCCGATGGTCGATATGAAATTAACCTCTTAGAAACAATAATGAAGAATCCGGATTTTACGAATCAAGAGGATCTGGATAGACATGATACTTATGAGATTATTTTAACAATGAATACTACCATCACAATAACAATTAATGGGTGGGAGATAATTCCTGTAACAGTAGATCCAAAATGAAGCAGACATTAATCTATATACTATTCTTTTCGCTTTTGTTATCTTGTACTACAGATGATAATTTAAGCAATATAAATGAAACCGTAAACTTGGCAATAACGAAAGGTTCAGTTGTTGGCGATCAAGTAAATGGAGTAACTATTTCGTCATTGCGTTTCATCGTATTTGACACAAAAGGTGCTGTATGCTTTAAAAGCATGGCGGAGGATATGGACGTGGAACAGGGAAATTATTTAATTCCCCTTGTTGGCGGTAAATACATAATCTATGCAATTGCTAATGAAACAGAGGCAATGAGTATAGTTCTTAATAAAACACTACTAAAAATTTCGGATATAGACAATATGACAGTTGTTACTCCCGAAACAGAAACGGACTTAGTCCTAGTAAAAATCCGTGAAGTAGTAGTAGATGCTATTAGTGAAACTGTAAGCGTAGATGGTAGTATGCCCTCTATTCAGCCAATAAAAATGGAGCTGGAACGTGTAGCAACCAAAGTGTCATTAACAGCTCGTAAAGATGCACAAGTAGACGCATCTGAGATAATAATAGAGAGTATCCAGATTCGAAATATAACAACAGATTCTTATCTTGTTAGCAAGCAGTACGATGCAACAATTACAACACCAAGGTTGATAACCATGTCAACTCCCATAGTAGTTGCAGATGCCAATGAAACTTCATCTACATTAATTGAAAGTTTAATTATTCCTGAGCTGAACAGAGCCACAGAGCGTACCAATGAGACCAAAGCGCTAACATTTATTATTGATGCAAAATATAATGGAAGGCCTATTCAGTACGAAGTGCCGATACTTCCAGTTGGTGAGAATACTCTGATGCGTAATACACATTATAAAATTAATTTGCTTATTGATAAGGGTGCCCCTGGAGTTTCTATTGAGATTCTTTATGAAGTGGCTAATTGGTATAAAGCCGGCGAAAGTTCTGTCAATATCGGTGAGGACGGGTATATCAGTTCTGGAATTTGGACCTCCGGGACACAACTTGACTCAGATAATAAGACAGTATTAGTACGCAACAATACAACTACTGATTTTGATTTTATCCTATCCGAGATAGAAGGAAAAGATGTGCAAGCCTCATGGACTGCACATCTCACCAATAATGTCGACTTTGAGTTTGATTTATCTGGGAATGGTGTTAGAGAGGGAATAGCTAAAAGTGGGATTTCCAATATTATAAAAGTAAAACCCAAAAGACAAGTGTCAGGAAATAATATTACAACAGAATTATATATAACCATTGATAATGGTGTTAGTTTTCTAGAACTTGATATAAATGGTGACGGAAAGCTTGGTGCAGGAAATAGATATGTAATTAGACAATTGGCAAATTAAGATTTAGAATAAAATGAAGAAATGGTTGATTATATATGTACTATATAGTGTCTTTATGGGTTGTGCCAATAAAGACAACAGTTATGACATAAATGAAAATGCTGAACGAATAATAACTTTTACATTATCAGGTAACACAAGTAATAACGTAACAAGAACATTAGACTTGCCTGCCGACAATGAGAAGACAATTAATAGTGTTAGTGTATTTTTTTATGATGATAAGGAAATAGAATGCATATTTCAACCAACAAATAATCAAATAACTATCAATGATAATCAAATAACGATTACAGTCCCAGAAGAGACTTTTGAGACAATGATAAGGCTTGCTAAGAAGTTGTACATTGTTGCCAATAGTAAACTTTCCGATACGCAAATGCGTGGGAAAACGATTGCTGAATTACAACAGCTAACTCAAACTTCAACGTTTGATGTTAGTGTCGATGGAGAGTACTTTCTTATGGATAGCGATATCGCAAATGTCTCGATAACAGAGAAAAATAATACGTTTGGAGTAATATTATTAAAGCGGGCAGCTGCTAAAATTGTTGTGAATATTACTGATGCAGATGTAGTGGGGTATACCCCTGGCAATGCTAAAGTTCGCTTCACAAATGGTGTAAATAAAACAATGTTGGGCAATAGATATCAATATCTTGCTACCCAAACAGATTTGTTTAATACAGAAAGAGAGCTACTTGAGAATGGAGATGCCAATAAGAGCTATTCCATGGATCCAAACAAGCCAATATATACTTATAGTAATGATTGGATAGCAGATATCTCAAGAGAAAGTTATGTAACCGTTGAGGTAATGTGGACCAATAATACTACGGGTAACTCCCGTCCATATTATTATAGAATACCTTTTAGTTATATCAATGCAGAACCTTTGTCTAAGAATAAAGTATTGCGTAATCACATCTATCTTTTTGATGTTAATGTAACTCAACTTGGAGGTTTAAGTCCTGATGAAGCACTGAATTTAAATGCCAATTTTAATTTAATCGATTGGACAACAAACGAACTAGTAACTAACATTCTCGAGTATGACTATCTTTATGTTTACCATCCCAACAGTATTGCTCATAATTTAGCTTCTTATACGTGGGAGTATAAATCGTCAAGTAGTATTACAATAAGTAATATAACCTCTAAATGTAAGCAGTATTTCTCTGATGGTACGGATAAAATAATAACCTACAGTGAAGGGAACAGAGAATATCCCAAGTTAATTGATCTAGGTTTAGACAAATTTGGAAAAGCGTATATCTCTATGGGTGCGGTAGTACCGAAGAATTATGTGCCATTAGAAATTTCATTTACGGTAACCAATAAGGCTGGATTAAGCCGACAGGTAACACATCAAATTTTCCCACCTATTTACATAACAGCCTCCTACTCAAATGGAGGAACATCGAATAGTGATAATTATCCAAAGGCAGGAGCTTATTCAACAAGAACCGGGAACGTTAATACGAACGATCGATATGGAAGTAATAATCCAGGAGGTATTAGTGGGGATAACTTTAACTTTTTTCAAGTTAATGTAAAGTCGTTGAGTGAAAAATACACAGGACGATTACGTGTAGGTGATCCTACTGTTTATCATGGTGTTCATCCCTATTTTGGGGATACTCCAGGATATTATATGACCGACGATACAGATATTGCTAAGACAACAATCTCACCATCGTTTGTTGTGGCCTCTCGTAGAGGAATAAGTACGGCGAGAGGGTTTGATTATGCTAAGGCAAAAGAACGTTGTGCTCGCTATCGTGAGGCACAATATCCCGCGGGAAGTTGGCGTTTGCCTACATATGCAGAGCTTGCCTTGTTGGCCGAGCTACAAAATGATCCATATAGTGCAATAAAAGGCATTTTCGTTGCTGCCAGTTCATTGTCTTCATGGGGAACAGCATGGAATTTTCATGGTATTAAAATCGCCGAGTATTCCTTTGCTAACGATCCATTGCCCATCATGGGCAACGGAACGGGTGTAACAGCTCCAAATCTAGATAAATCTATTCGTTGTGTTCATGACACATGGAGAGACTAAATACATAATACGAAAGAAATTTACTATAGAATATGAAAAGATTATTTTTTCTCTTAATACTATTTTCTTTATTTGTCATGTCATGTAATGAGGACGACACTATCATAATGCACAATGCGTCAATGAATACGTTAAGTGTAAAGGTCTCAACTTCAGTAACTACATCAACAAAAAGCCTGCCCATAGCGTCACGTGATATAAATAATCTATGCGTACTCCTATTTGATGAGAATGGTTTTTTCATTTCTCGTCACTTTGGGGAATTGAAATCAGGAACAACAGATGAGTACTACTTTAAAGGTGTCCCACTTTCTGGTAATGTTAAGCGTACATTACATTTTATAGCTAATATAACATGGACTGGATTCTCAGATGCTGATAATAGAGGGAAGCATGAGACGGAGGTAATCACCTCTCTCTATACAGAGCACGATGTAATAGGCTATTGGAAAAATTATACCCTAGCTAATGGTTTTGGTGAAACGCAAAATCAGGAAAACTTTACAATTACAGAGAAAATAACGCTTGAACGTAACATTGCGCAAATATCCGTGATAAGCAAAAGCATTAATCTTACAAATATAGAGTTTGCTGTTGGACGTAGTCTGGATAGAGGTACAATAGCACCCTTCAATGCATCTACACAGCAATTCATAAACGTTGTAACAGAGGCAAAAGATGGGAAAATAAAATCTATAGATGAGCAAGTTGATTTTAAGAGTGCAGGTAATGTTATAAATGTTTACGAGCGAGAAAATGTTAATGCTGCAGATAATGCTTATGTAATTATAAAAGGGAATTTTAAAGCAGCATCAGCACCATCTTATTATAAAATAGATATTGTTGATGCCGAAGCTATAGAATTATTAGATTTACTCCGAAATACCCGTTATTCAATAACGCTCAATGGTGTTGCTACTGCTGGATATTCAACATTAGCCGAAGCAGAATCAAACGTTGCGTCTAATAATATTTCAGCCTCAGTGTCCGCACAGGAAATTGTTCGCGTATCTGATGGTATTCATATTTTGGAGGTAGATGCTACAAGCTATACATTTGTTAAAACCAATGAGGAATTTAGTATAGGTTTTAAGTATATTAATACTATTACGAATCAATTGCTCAATGATCAATTAAAAATTACTTATGTAGACGAAGACTCTAACACACCCGTAGTTGCAGGAGGCGAGAAGGGTTTGACAATAGATTATAAAAATGGGACAATAAGCGGAAAGACTGTGGGTCAACTTCCACAAAATAGAATAACAAAAGCATATATTATGCTATCCAATGGTGGCACATTGTCGCGTAAAATTAATCTACGCTTTCGAGAACCAATGGACTTTCAGAATGTAACAGCAACCCCCGATGTGCTAGCCGAAGGTTTCGCACAGCCGGTAACTATACATTTTAATTTTTTAGCAGATGTTGCCGAAGCTCTATTTCCGGTACCCGTTTACATTTATTCTAAACATCTTTCACCCGATCCATCAATTACAAATCCAGATAAAAAAATTCATATAGATGCTACATTGCCCGGAGAGTTTCGTTATGTTTACATGGCACCCTATCTTGGACTTGATGAGAATAACAAGCCAATAACGCATACCATGCATTTCGTCACGAATTCTCCATCGTTCAATGAAGAGATAAAAATAGAATCGGAAATGTTTAATCCTTCTGTATTATCTATAAATACCTCGAAAGACGGTTTTGGGATAATAAGTGATTTGCAATTTTCAAACAATGGAGATTCAATGCTGAGTATTGCTGGAACTGAAACAACCATGTCTTTCAGTATCGCACCTTCTAAGAATATTGTGCCTCCTTATAGAATCAATATCTTTACGGAAAAACTAGAGTTCCTCGAAACATCAACAGGCGAGACTTGCGTTTGGAATGAGAAACTGTATTGTTACGAGTATACAACAAAAACAGAAGGTATACAATACCTAACTTTTAAAAGTAGGGTAGATGATTGTGATGAAACAATACGTATAGATGGCTATCGTTTCAACTCGGTAACAACCAAGATAACATCCCAGAAGATGAGTGTAAAATATGTAAGGAATAACTCAATAATACAACAAGGTATAGGACATCCTTTTCAATTAAGTTTAGGTTTGCCCACAGATAAATTCACTGCGGAGTATTGGGATAAGATTGGAAATAAATTGGACGTATATCTATTCGGGGATTTCGTATTATCCGATAAAAATACTTACGCTTTCGAAATCATAAATGATGATATTCATGGTAATGGATACAAGTTAATGGTCGATCAAAGTGTTGGTACAGAGATTCCATTACACATGGTTACAACCAATACAGGCAATGTAGAAGTAATAGTCTCAATAGCCTCATTTCATCTATATACGGCTAATTTTGAGAGGGTAGCTCCGCCATCTTTCTCTCCCTTGCCAAAAGAAAAGGGGACTAGTACAGACATTACATTGTCAATTTCTGTACCAGCCTATTTAGACGTAACAGCTAATGCCCCATTATGGGTATGGCTTGATTCTGGTAGTCTGCTGAATTATAGAAATAATACTACTGGTGGCAACATTGAGGTATATACGGCATCTGGTAAAGCATTGTCAACAAATGAGAGCTTAACGACTAATGGATATTGGTTGAAGATAACAGCGCCTGGTAACAAGACTATTCGATTTAGAAATAGGGCATCGAGACCTTCCGGTGCCATTACTGCAATGTCTGTGTCAGGGCAGGGAAATACCGCTGGGAATGGCATATTACCTAGAACGGACAATCTTAACAAATAAGGAATATTTATAATGCATCATAAAATAGGCGGATTAAAAACAATCCGCCTATTTTATGATACATGTAAGCGTTAATATCATATTTAAGGTACATTAATGTCATCTTTTAAGTTTTCATAATATTGTCGATACCAACTTATACTACTGGTAAACGTAAGTATTTACGTAATAAACAGGAGTAATTTTGTGTATATTATAGACATAATGTTACATAATTTACTCTTATAAACCTAAATCACTAACCTTAAAGAGTAGAATATGAAAATAGCTGTAGTCGGAACCGGAGCCATGGGATGTGGAATTGCATTAGTATGCGCCCAAGCCGGAATTGATGTTGTTGTTTATGGACAATCAGAGGATGCTGTGCATGTAGCTACGCACAATATGGAAGAGCGCGTTGAAAGAATGATTATCAATAAACGGATAACACGAGAAGAAGGAACAAAACTATTGTCACAAATCTCTACTTCATTAAATTTAAATGCATGCAAAGGATGTTCAATAGTTATTGAGCGTATTGCTGAGGATATTGAACGGAAAAAGGCTTTGTTTAGACAACTTGATGAGATATGTGATCCAAATACAATACTTGTCACCAATACCATGATGTTGTCTGTTACTGCATTAGCTGCAGAAACCAAGAGGCCGGATAAAGTTATAGGTTTTCACTTCTTTAATCCTATTGAAGAGTCGAAATTAGTGGAGATAGGTGTAAATGAAGTTTCCGACAAAGAAGCCATAGAGAAATGTAAAGCCTTTGTAGAACGTATTGGACGTAAGCCTATGTTGGTACATGAAGCACCGGGTTATATTGTTTATCGTATGCTTGTGCCAATGATCAATGAAGCCGTAGCTATCTTTGCGGATGGGTTAGCATCAGTTAACGACATTGACTCATCCATGAAATTAGGAGCCAATTTAACTATGGGACCATTAGAACTTGCGGACTTTATAGGTTTGGATGTATGTATTACGTTGTTGGAGAGATTAAAGAAAGAATTTAATAATACCAAATACGCTCCGCACCCAATGTTAGTAAAAATGGTAAAAGCCGGCATGCTAGGTAGAAAAAGTGGCGAAGGCTTCTATATTTATAGTTAATAGTACTATTTTCGCATTGTAATAAAATGTTTACTATGGAAAAAAGAAAAAATCATTGGATATTAGCCATCTTCTCTGCAATTATCGTACTGGGCTCTATTGCCGTACTGGGTTGGTTGGGAAGCGGTGTTCCATTGGAGCTGGATAGCCTTAATCCTATAGGCGTAATAAAGGGAGCAATATTCACCTTGTCATTTGGTTTTGGTCTGCCCGTGTTGGCTTCTGCTTTTTTAGTGGCTATGTGTATTGTTGCATTCTATGTATTTGTAGATTGGCTATTGCGTAAGATTTTCAATTAAGCTAATAGGAATAGTCGTTCATAAATAAGGATATAGGATATCTCATTATTTTTAATCTGTAATATAGTGCGTGCGCTTTGGTGCACGCATTTTTTTATGCATAAAACTTTTATCTTCTTCACGCTTCGCAGGTAATTAAGTCCTACCATTGTATGCTTATGTATACCCCATGTGGATATAGATGGGATATCCATGGGATATAGATGAGATATAGATAGTCAGGAGAGGAGGACTTGGGCTAATTATTTTGAATTGGTTATATAAATAGTTGTGTGTGACAAATTATAAACAATAAGATTGTGAAATTGTGTTGAATATGTAATTCCGAATCATTAATTTTGTTTCTTAAATCAATGCAAACAATAATATGGCTACACGAGGTTTTGGAAGTGATAATTATTCAGGGATTCATCCCGATGTTTTAAAGGCAATTACTGAGGCTACAGTAGGTCATCAACCTTCCTATGGTGCTGATGAGTACACGCAGGAAGCCGTTCAGTTATTTAAAGATATATTTGGAGAACATATAGAGGTGTTTTTTGCTTATAATGGGACTGGTGCAAATGTGCTGGGAATAGCCGCTTTCTTACACTCGTACCAAGGAGTCATTTGTGCAGATACTGCACATATCAATGTTGACGAATGTGGAGCAGTGGAGGCACAACTAGGTTGTAAATTATTAACGGTACCTACTTTTGATGGTAAGCTGACAATCGATGTGATACAAAACCATATGAAGGGGTTCGGTGATCAGCATCATGTGCAGCCCAAAATGATAAGTATCACCCAATGTACAGAATTAGGTACAGTATATACACCTGAGGAAGTTAAAGCCTTGGCCGATTTTGCCCATGCAAACAATATGTATTTGCACATGGATGGTGCCCGATTTGCCAATGCAGTTGCGCACTTAGGATGTGATCCTCGTGAGTTAACGTCTATGGCAGGTGTTGATGTTATGAGTTTTGGTGGTACCAAAAATGGAATGATGTTTGGTGAAGCGGTGCTTTTTTTCAATACCAATACGCCAAAAGAGGTAAAATACTTGCGTAAGCAGTTAATGCAACTACACAGTAAAAGTAGGTTTGTAGGAGCACAATTTGTTGCAATGTTAAAGGACAATTTATGGCTAAAATGTGCTATACATGCCAATAGTATGGCTGCAAAGCTTGCCAAAGAGGCTGCTCAAATAGATTGTATAAATATAACTCAGGAGGTACAGGCAAATGAGATTTTTGCAATAATACCATCTTCGAAACTAGAGATGTTGCAAGAAAAGTATTTTTTCTATGTATGGGACGAGAGCTCATGTGAAGTACGTTGGGTATGCTCCTTTGATACAACAGAAAGTGATATTATTGACTTTGTAAACATACTAAGAGAAGAGTTGTGCTAGAGGCGAATGATAAACCTTTAAAAAGGGAAATAATGCAAACGGAGGATGGAAGCTCCTCTATCTATATTCCGGAACTAAATGAGCACTACCATTCAACACATGGTGCTGTTGTTGAGGCGAAACATGTATATATTGATGCGGGCTATAATTATAGTGGAGCTAATCCGTGCTATATCCTGGAGGCGGGGTTTGGTACGGGTTTAAATGCTTTGTTAACCCTAGAGGAATGCATGAGGAGCAATAGGAGCGTTGTATATCATAGCTTTGAAAAATACCCTCTTTCAGCCGATGAATATGCTAATTTAAACTATGGAGAATGCGTAAGTTCTCAGTATGGTGCTTATTTTAAAGCACTTCACGCAGCACCATGGAATGAAGATGTTGAAATTTGCCCTGGTTTTATACTACATAAACATAGAGCCGACTTTTATGATGTGAATTTCCAAGAACTCTTTGATGTAGTTTATTATGACGCATTTAATCCCGATGTTCAGCCACATTTATGGTCTAAGGAGTTACTACAACGCTTTTACAACGCACTAAAGCCGGGTGGAGTACTAACCACGTATTGCGTAAAAGGAATAGTAAAACAGGCTATGCGCGATTGCGGGTTCACCATAAAACGTTTGCCCGGACCTCCCGGAAAACACCAAATGTTAAGAGCCATCCGATAATGCAACCTTAATGCTTAACTTATTGCCCATAAAACCGTAGTGAGGATATAACAAATAGTATATGGAACACTCGCATCATCATCATGATCATCACCACCATCATGGAAGTGGCAATATGGCAGTAGCCTTTTTCCTTAACTTGGCATTTGCCATTATTGAGTTTATAGGAGGAGCTTTAACCAATAGTATTGCCATTACTAGCGATGCGCTTCATGATTTGGGCGATAGTGTTTCAATAGGTATCTCTTGGTATTTTGAGCGTGTAAGTAAAAAAAAGAGAGACAATAGCTTTACTTATGGATATAAGCGTTTCTCACTTCTTGGCGCATTAGTTAACGCATTGGTTTTAATTATTGGCTCAGTGATTGTACTGTATGAGGCCATCCCGCGATTATTTCATCAGGAGGAGGTTGGTGCCGGCGGTATGTTTTGGTTTGCAGTACTTGGTATAGCTGTGAATGGCTTGGCTGTATTTCGCCTGCGGCATGACTCGGCAATAAACAGGCGAATGGTAATGTTGCACCTCATGGAAGATGTACTGGGGTGGATTGCCGTATTAATTGCCAGTGTATTTATTTATTTCTGGAACATAACCATTTTGGATCCCATCCTTTCCATTGCAATTACTTGCTGGGTACTTTACAACGTAACACGCAATTTAATTGAGATAGGTAGAATTCTCTTACAGGGAGTACCAAAGACAATAGACTTACCCGCTATTGAACAGCATATATTACAACTTGAAGGCGTAGTGGATGTGCACGATGTCCACGTATGGAGCATGGACAGTGACTATACCGTATTGTCATTGCACATAGTGGTAAAGAAAGGCGACAATGAAGCATCCATAAAACGTAATGTCCACCAACTTCTCCACCAAAGTGGCATAAACCATTCAACTATTGAAACGGAGATGGAGGGAGATGAGTGTATAAGTTGTAATTGCGACAGTAAACCACCGCATTAATAATAGGCGAAAAGTAAAAAATAGCGAAAATATTTTAATGTGTAATTAATATTCTTTATATTTATAACGTTTTCGAAAAGTTATTGCACATGAAAAGAAGGATATTTTTAGTTTTAATGATATCGGTGATAGTGGTGCTGGGATATTACAAAGGAGAAAGCCGAAATATAGAAGAGAATAGTACAACCTTAAGTTACAGATTGTTGAATGTAAACGATGTTAAGGATTCGGTACGTTTAAGACGCAAAAGTGAGCCATATACTATGTCTGAATTAAGCGCTCAACCGTTTTTATCGTTGCAAAAACAACTTATGCAGCAAGTAATGGATAAGACAGACGGTGGAGTAGGCATTGCGGCACCACAAATAGGTGTAAATCGTTGTGTAATTATTGTGCAGCGATTTGATAAAAATGCCGAGCCTTTTGAGGTGTATGTAAACCCTAAGGTAGAGTATTTATCGGCAGAGAAACAAGTAAACCGTGAGGGCTGTATGTCGCTTCCGGACTACTACGCCAAGGTGACTCGTGCGGAGCAAATAAGAATCAGTTACGTTAATGTACATACCAAGAAACGTGTTGTTGAAGAAGTATCCGGATTTACAGCGGCAATCTTTCAACATGAGATAGACCACTTGAATGGCGAACTAATAAGTGATAAATAAAAATATCGGGTAATTATTTTACCCGATATTTTAGTTCTTGCAGAATAGTTTTTACTTTCTCTTTCAAATCGCCTTGAATAAGGATTTCCCCATCGGCAGATGAACCTCCAACACCGCATTTATTTTTTAGCTTTTTTGCTAACTCTTTTAAATCATCGTCGGTTCCGACAAACCCTTCAATAAGTGTAACCGTTTTCCCTTTTCTTTGTTTAGAATCGGTAGTTACTTTTAATAGTTGCTTCTCCGGAGCTAGTGTTTCTTGCTCGTTTGTCTCATCATATTCAAATTGAAAATTGGGGTTCGTTGAGTATACAACGCCTATTTGATTTTTCTTTGCCATATCAAATCCAAGATTAATGTGTTTGTATAGGACAAAGATATAAAAGTTGTAATGCATATCAATGTGTATGCATAAGTATATATATGTGGCCTCTCTACTTTAAATTAAATACAAATTGACATGTGTTTGTTTAAATTTTCCTTAAAAGGTTGCCCAACTCAAAATAGAGAGTAATTTTGCGAAGTTGAGTAAAAATTCTACTCAAAAAAGTAAACCTATCAAGTTATAACCGGTTTGTGCCGTTTGAAAAAACAGATGCAATGAATAAGATCATCAGTAAAACCTATTTTTCCGAAAAGGTTGTGCAGTTTGTGGTGGAAGCACCGTTAATTGCTAAATCGCGTAAAGCAGGAAACTTTGTAATTGTCCGTGTTGGAGAACACGGTGAACGTATGCCTTTAACTATCTCTGATGCGGATGTAGAGAAAGGAACCATAACTATTGTAGTGCAAAAAATGGGGGTATCGTCCACCAAGTTGTGTGAACTAAATGAAGGCGATTATATCACGGATCTTGTTGGTCCGCTAGGAAAGCCAACTCATATTGAGAAAGTAGGAACTATTCTTGCATGTGGCGGTGGTGTTGGTATGGCTCCATTGTTGCCAATTATCCAAGCGTTTAAGGCTGCGGGAAATAGAGTAATTACTGTCATTGCTGCCCGAACAAAGGACTTAATTATCCTCGAGGACGAGGCACGTAAAGTAAGTGATGAGCTTATTATAATGACCGATGACGGTAGCTACGGAGAGAAAGGATTAGTTACTGCCGGAATGGAAAAAGTAATTAGCAGTGAGAAAGTGGACATGGCTATTACCATAGGTCCCGCTATCATGATGAAATTTTGCTCTCTTTTAACTAAGAAATACGATATTCCAACCATGGCTAGTTTAAATGCCATTATGGTGGACGGTACAGGAATGTGTGGCGCATGTCGTGTTACTGTTGATGGAAAAACTCGCTTTACATGTATTGACGGTCCGGAGTTTGACGCTCATCAAATTAATTTTGACGAGATGTTGGCACGTCTAGGCGGTCTAAAAGCAGAAGAGTGCCAAAAGATGCATGCCTTTGAAGAAGGTACATGTAAAATATAATTTGTTGAACAGTACAAACAGACAACGAAATGATTGGAAAAAGTGATAGAGATGCTGAATGGAGAAAAGCGCTCAGAACAGATATAAAAGCAAAAGAACGTACAGCGATACCACGTGTAAAAATGGCGGAGCGTGATGTTGCCGAGCGTGTAGCAAGTCAACGTATTGAGGTGAACTTGGGCTTAACAGCCGAGCAAGCTATTCAAGAAGCCAAGCGCTGTATGGATTGCGGAAACCCTACCTGTATGGAAGGATGTCCCGTGGGAATTGATATCCCGGGATTTATTAAGAATATAGAGCGTGGCGCTTTCCTTGAGGCTGCTGCAACAATAAAAGAGACAAGTGCTCTGCCTGCAGTATGCGGCCGCGTATGTCCACAGGAAAAACAATGCGAATCAAAATGCTTCTATTTGCAAAAAATGAAGATGGATTCAGTAGCTATTGGCTACTTAGAGCGCTTTGTGGCTGATAACGAGCGGGAGAGTGGCGATGCCGTAATTCCAGAAACAGCACCGGCTAATGGAATAAAAGTTGCCGTAATAGGCTCGGGACCATCGGGATTGTCTTTTGCAGGCGATATGGTTAAAAGAGGTTATGATGTGACTGTATTTGAGGCACTACATGAAATTGGTGGAGTATTAAAATACGGTATTCCTGAATTCCGCTTACCAAACACCATTGTAGATGTTGAAATAGACAACCTACGCAAAATGGGAGTGAAGTTTATTACTAACTTTATTGTTGGAATGACAGCTTCAATTAATGACTTAAAAGAGGATGGTTTCCAAGCTTTCTACGTATCGTCGGGAGCAGGATTGCCTAACTTTATGAATATTCCCGGAGAGAATGCCAATGGCGTATTATCGTCTAACGAGTATTTGACACGTGTTAATTTAATGGGTGCCGATAGCGATGAGTACGATACCCCTGTATTTAAAGGCAAGAATGTAGTAGTTGTGGGTGGTGGTAACACAGCCATGGACTCTGTCCGTACAGCGAAACGTCTTGGTGCCGACCGCGCAATGATTGTATATCGTCGTAGCGAAGAGGAGATGCCGGCTCGTGTTGAGGAGGTAAAACATGCCAAAGAGGAGGGATGTGAATTTATCACTCTTGCCAATCCGGTTGAATATATTGCCGATGAAAACGGACGCGTAAAACAGGTTAAGCTACAACGTATGGAGCTTGGCGAACCGGATGCAGGTGGACGTAGACGCCCGGTGGCTGTTGAGGGCTCAGAGTATCTATTAGACACGGATGTGGTTGTAGTTGCGGTTGGTGTATCACCAAACCCAATTATACCTAACTCGGTACAAGGTCTTGAAATCTCTAAATGGGGAACCATTGTAGTAAACAACGACACTATGCAATCCACAATCTCGGATATCTACGCAGGTGGAGACATTGTTCGCGGTGGTGCGACAGTAATCCTTGCCATGGGCGACGGACGTCGTGCGGCAGATGCTATGGATAAACAATTGCAAGCAACCGTATAACAGGTTAAAAACCAAATATAAAATGCCCTATCTTGTAAAAAAGATGGGGCATTCTGTTTGTATCTCCTTGAAAAGCAACATGGTGATTGCTGTTAACGTTTAAATTACCATGGAGTTAAGAGAGTTAAAACACCGGTTACTAAAACCTGTTGTGCTGTTTAAGGACACAACGTCGCTACGACACACATCGTGGTTAGAACTGTTTATTGACCTGGGGTTTGTCATAGCACTTGCCTCATTGGAAACTGTATTTGTAACCGGGATAACATACAATAATCTCTTTATTTACGTGTACCTGTTTTTCATTATTGCCTGGGTGTGGAGCAGACTCACTTGGTACTCCTCTCAATATGGCAATAACGATTTGGTCTATAAGCTCTGTTTCTTAGCCTCCGTTTTCCTTACGTTGGGAATGACATCGGCGCTTGGTAGGAGTGGAGGTATGGACTTTCAAGAGCTTACCATTTGGTACATACTCATTGAAAGCGTATTGCTTTTTTTGTGGATAAGAGCCGTGATTGGCGACAAGGAGCACCAACGACACAGTTATACATTTTTGATTGGACAGGTAATCTCCTTACTCCTCATCTGTTTATCTTTGTTTACTCCTTTGCGCACAAAACTAATACTATGGACCACCGCAACACTCATTGAAATGGTTGCGCCCGTTATTGGGTGGTACATAGAGAAAGGCAAAATATACGTACATACCTCCCACATTATGGAGCGTTACGGACTGTTTATAATTATACTCCTAGGCGAAGGGCTTACGGCCGTATTGGAGTTAATGCGCCAGCCGTTTCAGCATCATTTGCTATTGGTATGCGTAATGGAGTTCTGCGTGCTGGCATTGCTGTGGTGGATATACTTTAGCGATGAGGAGGACTGGACCAACCTGTCGCAACATCTGTGGCGCACCGTTTGTTACAGGTATGGCATAAGCTTGTTGTTTATTGCCATAATGTTAGTTATATTTAGCTTCAATACGGAGCGCAGACACCCTGCGGAGGATATATACTACTCCGGCATATGGAACTCGGCGCAACTGTTGTGGTTTGGCACGGGGTTGTTTTTAACCGTGATGGGAGCAATACAGTATGTCATATCCGAACTTAAAACATTACGTCCCCTCTATGTGTTTAGAATAATTACAGGAGCCGTAATGCTAGGATTAAGTTTCATAAGATGGCAAAACTTTTTGCTTATTCTATGCTGTTGTGTAGGGGTATTGACGGTAAGTCTTATTTTCCAAGCCTGGTTCTACGTAAAACAGGAAACGGCGCGTGCAAGTGCTTTGGAAAAAGAGCAACAAAAAGTAGAGCATGAGGAGGATAGAGTAGAAGAGCAAATAGATCAAGTAATTGATAAAGAGGAAAAACAAATAGATAAGGAGGATAAGCAAAAACGACAACAAGAGATAAAATCAGCAAAACATAAAAATAAGAAGCCATCTAAATAAGTATTAATCAACCAAGAATATAGAGTTATGCAAGAAGTGAACCCATTGGAATATGTGAAAAATCCAATTAAAATAATAGCACAAGACTGGATGTTGGTAACCGCCGGTACAAAAGACAAGTTCAACACCATGACCGCCAGTTGGGGAGGTGTGGGCTTTTTATGGAACAAGCCTGTAGCTTTTGTCTTTGTACGTCCGGAACGTTACACCTATCAATTTATTGAACAGTCTGATTATTTAACCTTATCCTTTATGGGCGAGCAATTCCGCAAAGAGTTAATGCTGTTGGGTACAAAATCCGGACGAGATACCGATAAAATCACAGAATCGGGATTAACTCCATTCTTCACCGCCCAAGGTAACCCCGCCTTTGCCGAAGCACATACGGTAATGGAGTGCAGGAAACTATTTAAAAGCCCCATGACTGCCAATCAGTTTATTGATACCGAGTTGATTGATAAATGGTATGGCGCAAAAGGAAACTTTCATCACATGTATGTGGTAGAGATTGAGCATATTTTCACAAAGGAGTAATTGGCATTTATTGTTAACGGTGCAAATAAACTTGGTACTTCTGTAGGCACTTCCTCAATAAGTGGAACAGAGTAATCGGTCCGACCGGAGTCAATCTCCTTGGTGCTAATCTACGCCACAAGTTTATGTATGGAACAGAACCATCGGCAAGTGTATCTCCCTTTCCATTACCTATGGGCAAAGTTATGGTGCAGAATAACAACTTGTCAATAGGTTCTGTTTTATTTTCATTAACTCCTTTCTCATTGTCACGCTTTGCTGCTGCATTTTCATTTGCATAAATCATTGCATTTCACAAAGTAAACTGTGCTATTAACGTCCCATGCGTTACTATTGGTGTGGCTTCCCACAATCCCGGCATTTGTAAACGGCAACATAGCTTTGTCACCTATCCGGTTTTGTGCTCTATGAGTGCGTACTAACTTTTCATTTGGAAAAATGGCTGTAGTTGCCTGTAATCCAGTAGCCAGCACTTGTAACGTAACCTTAATACGTCTTTGTCATAGTTGCAGTTTCACTATGTTTCACTCTCATTCTGGGGTTGTTTATAGTTCTTTGTGTACAAATGTAAAAAAATGTATTTTATCTTAGTCTCTTTTTTGATATAAAATAAATTCTTTTTTATTCTCCACACCATCTCGTTTGTAAAATAATCCAATTACACGTCCCATCATAGCGCAACAAAAGCTATCTTTGTAGACGTAAATTTTTGAATTAAATAGAAAAGAGAGGATATTCGATGGAAGACAAAATAGCTTTACAAGCAAAATTAAAACACCCCATTTTTAAAGAAATATCTCGAATAGCCGACGAAAAAGGCATTGAAGCATACGTGATAGGAGGGTACGTTCGCGACCTGATACTGGGACGCCCCTCAAAAGATATTGATATTGTAGTTTTGGGAAGCGGAATTGATTTGGCGCAGGAGGCGGCAAAGCAGTTAGGCAATCTTAATGTATCTGTTTTTAAAACCTTTGGCACGGCTATGTTCCGCTACAAAGGCGTGGAGATTGAATTTGTTGGGGCACGCAAAGAGTCCTATAACTTTAATTCCCGTAAGCCTACCGTGGAGGAGGGAACTATTGAGGACGACCAACGTCGTCGAGACTTTACCATTAACGCCATGGCTATTGCCTTAAACGGCAATCGATACGGCGAATTGGTAGACCCCTTTGGTGGTATGGCCCACCTGGAGGAGCGCACCATAAAAACGCCACTCGACCCGGGCATTACCTTCTCCGACGATCCGTTACGCATGATGCGTGCCATACGTTTTGCTACTCAATTGGACTTTAACATTGAGGCCGAGACACTCGAAGCGCTCAGCGCATACGCCACACGCCTACCCATAATTTCCATGGAGCGCATAATGGACGAGTTTAATAAAATAATGCTTGCTCCAAAACCCTCAAAAGGGATCATTCTGTTAGAGAAAACAGGACTCCTGGAAATATTCTTCCCTGAGCTCACTGCCATGAAAGGCGTGGACGCCAAGGAGGGCATACGCCACAAGGACAACTTTTATCACACCCTACAGGTATTGGATAATTTAGCCACTGTTAGCAACGACTTGTGGCTACGTTGGTCCGCGCTATTACATGACATTGGCAAACCCGTAACCAAGCGTTATGTATCCGGCATGGGATGGACCTTCCATGGTCACAACCACGTGGGAGAGCGCATGGTGGGCCGTATATTTAACCGACTAAAGTTACCGCAAAACGAGAAAATGAAGTACGTAAAGAAAATGGTAAACCTACACATGCGCCCCATTGTATTGGCGGAGGATGTGGTTACCGACTCTGCCGTACGCAGAATGCTCTTTGAATGCGGCGACGATATTGACGACCTAATGACACTTGCCGAAGCGGATATCACCTCCAAAAACGAAGAGAAAGTTAAACGCTATCTTAGCAACTTCCAACTGGTACGCGAAAAACTGAAAGAGGTGGAGGAGAAGGACTCCATCCGCAACTTCCAGCCCCCTGTTACCGGCGAAGAGATTATGGAAGTATTTGGCATTGAACCCTGCCGTGCCATTGGCGACCTTAAGTGCGCCATAAAAGAGGCTATACTAGAGGGCGAAATTGGCAACAACCACGACGAAGCATTTGCCTACATGATTAAAGTTGCAGCCCAACAGGGACTAACACCTAAACAATAAGTAAACATTAAAAGATATAGACATGCAAAACAGAATAACCTCATTATTTGGAATAAAATACCCAATCATCCAAGGTGGAATGGTGTGGTGTAGCGGTTGGCGCTTAGCCTCGGCAGTAAGCAATGCCGGCGGATTGGGACTACTTGGTGCCGGATCCATGCACCCCGAAACCCTGCGCGAGCACATCCAAAAAATGAAAAACGCCACCAATAAGCCGTGGGGTATAAACATACCATTGCTTTATCCGCAAATGGACCAAATTATGGAAATGGTTATTACCGAAGGCGTAAAAATAGTTTTCACCTCGGCCGGATCGCCAGCAAAATGGACATCAAAACTACATGAGCACGGCATTATTGTGGCACACGTGGTGAGCAGCGCCAAGTTTGCACTCAAAGTGGAGCAAGCAGGCTGTGACGCTGTAGTGGTTGAAGGCTTTGAAGCCGGCGGACACAACGGACGCGAGGAAACCACAACACTAACCCTGGTTCCAAACGTAGCCGCTCAATGCAAGCTTCCGGTTATTGCTGCTGGCGGTATTGCTTCCGGTAAAGCCATGGCTGCCGTTATGGCCTTAGGTGCTGAGGGAGTACAAATAGGTACTCGTTTTGCAGTATGCGAGGAATCATCCGCACACACAGCCTTCAAGGATATGGTACACACAGCTGCCGAGGGCGACACCATGCTAGTACTTAAACAACTGGCACCAACGCGCCTACTAAAAAATAAATTCTATAATGACGTAGTCACTGCAGAGACGCGTGGAGTAACACCCCAAGAGTTGGAAACACTTCTAGGCCGCGGACGCGCCAAAGAGGGCATGTTTAACGGTAACCTTGAGGAAGGCGAACTGGAGATAGGACAAATTGCATCCATGGTACACCGTCCGGAAAACGTAAGCCAAATATTCCAAGACCTTATCTCAGACTTTAATGCTACCACCTCTCGCCTGGCAAACCTAAAAATGG
>JBOGCH010000037.1:0-28406 GCA_051656645.1 Marinifilaceae bacterium | reverse complement strand
CCAAACCTGAATGAAACCTGAATGAAAGCTGAATGAAACCTGAATGAAATATAGAGCGGATGGTAAGAGGAGGGTAGAGAGATGTTAACACGGTTTACTTATAATGTATAGAAAATAAGTGAAGTATGTGCCGTTGATTAGTATCTGGGCTGAAGGTATAATCATGGGGGAAAAGTGCGATAAATTGTGCTTATATGCAGTATATATGATGGCAGAATAACTCAAAAATCAGTACAAAATAGGTGCAAATTTGCATATATTCATAAGTATAATGTGTTGATGTATAGTGTGATACGCTGTATACGTGATTGATTATTGGTTAAATTTGCATATTTGAAAAGAAAAAATTTATACTTTTGGTAAAATTTTGAATGTATGGAATTTAGAGCTAAAGACATTGCGGAGTTGCTTCAAGGTACTGTTGAAGGCGATGCAAACCAGGTGGTAAACAATGTGTCGAAGATTGAAGAAGGACGTCCCGGCACGCTTGCCTTTTTGGCAAACCCGAAGTATGAGCATTATATCTACGATACGGATGCGTCCATTGTATTGGTGAATAAGGATTTTGTTCCAACAAAACCTGTAAAAGCAACATTAATACGTGTAGCCTCTGCATATGATGCCATTGCAACTTTGCTGCAAATGTATGAGGAAATGCGTTTAAAACCGATAGGGATTGAACAACCATCGTACATTAGCGAAACAGCAACCTATGGTGAAAAAATATATGTAGGTGCTTTTGCTTATGTTGGAAAAAATGTAACCATTGGTAGCAATGTAAAAATATATCCGCATGCCTATATTGGCGACGGAGTAAGAATAGGCGATAATTGTACCATATATTCGGGAGTAAAAATATACCATGGCTGTGTACTTGGTAATCAATGTACAATACATGCGGGTACAGTGATTGGTGCCGATGGATTTGGTTTTGCTCCATCGTCCGATGGATACAATAAAATTCCACAAATTGGTAATGTTGTATTAGAGGACAATGTTGAGGTAGGCGCTAACAGCTGTATTGACCGTGCAACAATGGGCAGTACACTAATAAAGAAAGGTGTAAAGTTGGATAACCTAATTCAAATTGCACATAATGTTGTTGTAGGCGAGGATACAGTGATTGCTGCACAAACCGGAATTGCCGGAAGTGCTAAAATTGGCGCTAACTGTATGTTTGGCGGACAAGTAGGAATGATAGGTCATCTTGAAGTAGGTGATGGTACCATGGTAGCAGCACAAAGTGGAATTGCAACCAATGCAGCTCCAAAATCAGTACTTCGCGGATCTCCTGCCTATGATTTAGGCAAATTCCAAAAGAGCTATGTAGTATTCCGCAAATTACCTGATATCTGGTCACAGATAAAGGACATGCAAAAAGAGATTAAAACACTAAAGTTAAAATAATAATGTCAGTAAAACAAAGAACCCTAAAAAGCGAGTTTACCTTAAGTGGTAAAGGCTTACATACCGGGAAAGAGGTGAGTGTAACTTTTAAGCCGGCAGGAGCAAATAATGGATATAGTATAGTACGTACGGACGTTGAAGGTTGTCCTGTTATTCCTGCTGTAGCAGATTATTTACAATTTGTTGACAGAGCAAGCTGTTTGGAAAAAGACGGATTGCGCATTTTTACCATGGAGCATGCCATGGCTGCCCTTTACGGATGTGAAATAGATAACTGCGTGATGGAGCTAAATGGAGATGAATTTCCTATTTTAGACGGTAGCGCTAAATTATATGTAGAGCAAATAGAGAAAGTAGGTGCTGAGGAGCTTGATGCAGAGCGCCGTTACTTTGAAGTTAGAGAGAAACTTGAGTACGCAAGTGAAGATGGAGCAACACGTTTAACATTGTTACCGGATTCAGCTTACAATGTAAATGTTATCGTATCTTATCCGTCGCCATATCTAAGCATGCAATATGCATCGTTTAGTGAAGGTGTAACAGATTTTGCTAAAGAGGTTGCGCCATGTCGTACATTTGTATTCTTGCGCGAAATTGAAGCACTATTGGCCAATGGTTTAATTAAAGGTGGCGATTTGGAGAATGCCATTGTAATTGTTGATAAAGAGGTTGACCAAACAGAGATTGAACGTCTAGGAAAACTTTTCGGATACGAAAATATAGAAGTAAAAGAAGGTGTTTTAAATAACCTAAAATTACAGTTTGATAATGAACCAGCACGTCATAAAATGTTAGACGTAATTGGGGATTTAGCTCTTTGTGGCCGTTTTATTAAAGGACGCGTAATTGCGGAACGTCCAGGACATAAAGCTAATGGAGCTATGGCTAAGTTAATCTCTAAAGCTATTGAACAAGCAGAAAGAGTGGATGTAGCACCTGTATTAGATTTATCGGCAGAGCCGTTGATGGATATCAATAAAATTAAATCAATGTTGCCTCACCGTCCGCCATTCTTATTGGTTGATAAAATCTACGAGATAGGATCTGATAAAGTAGTTGGTTGTAAAAATGTAACAATGAACGAGCCGTTCTTTGTGGGTCACTTCCCTGAAGAACCGGTAATGCCAGGTGTGTTGATGGTAGAAGCAATGGCACAATGTGGTGGTTTATTGGTATTGAGCACTGTGCCAGACCCTGAAAATTACTCTACTTATTTTATGAAAATTGATGGAATCAAATTCCGTAAAAAAGTAGTACCAGGAGACACATTAGTGTTTAAATTAATAACAACAGCTCCAATTCGTCGTGGAATTGTGTCAATGAAAGGATATGCTTTCGTAGGCAAAAATTTAGTTTGCGAAGGAGAATTTATGGCACAGGTGGTAAAAACTAAAAACTAATCACTATCTTTGCATCCTATAATTAAGTATCCATAAAAAAAGAAACGAATGAAACAACCGTTAGCTTATGTTCATCCGGAGGCACAAGTTGCAGATAATGTGGTGATTGAGCCTTTTGTGACGATCGACAAAAACGTAATTATCGAGGAAGGAACACGAATCGGATCAAACGTTACAATTTTAGAAGGTGCGCGTATTGGTAAAAACTGTAAGATATTTCCTGGTGCTGTAATTGCAGCTGCACCTCAAGATTTAAAGTTTAGAGGCGAAAAATCGACAGTAGAAATTGGTGATAACACAACTATTAGAGAGTGTGTGACTATAAATCGCGGAACTGCAGCCAAAGGTGTAACCAAAGTTGGAAGTAACTGTCTAATCATGGCTTATGTTCATATTGCTCATGACTGTGAAATAGGAAATAACTGTATAATTACAAATGCTTGTCAGTTGGCGGGTGAGGTTGTAGTGGACGACTATGCTATTATTGGCGGAATGTCTGCAGTGCACCAGTTTGTTCATATTGGTAAACATGTAATGATTCAAGGTGGATCGTTAATTGGAAAAGATGTACCTCCGTTTGTAAAAGCTGGACGTCTTCCATTATCTTATTGTGGAGTAAACTCAATTGGTTTACGTAGACGTGAGGTAAATAACGATAAGATTAACGAAATACAGGACATTTACCGTATATTGTATCAATCAGGTTTAAATAATACCGATGCAATAGAGCGTATTGAAGCTGAAATGCCGGCATCTAAAGAGCGAGATGAGATAATCATGTTTGTTCGTAATAGTAAGCGCGGAATTATGAAAGGATATATGAGCTAGTAGAAAATGCTATCATATTCAATATAAAAGGGAGATCACTCAATTGGGTGATCTCCTTTTTTTGTTATATGTATATTTTTTTAATATTAATGTCTATATTTGTGTAAATGAGTTGTGAGAAAGTAAATATAGAGCATTATTGGAATGCTATAAAGCAAGGCGACAAGCAGAGTTTTGAGCATTTATTTCAACATTATTACCTTAAGTTGTGTATCTATGCAGAGCAGTTATTAAAGGATAAGAATGTTGCTGAGGATGTAGTGCAAAACACGTTTATCGCGTTATGGACTAAAAGAGATGAAATTGTTATTAGCGGCTCATTGAAATCCTATTTATTTAGAATGGTGTATAATGCGGCACTAAACCATATTGAGAAGGAGAGGAAAAATATTGGTATGGATACTATTAGTGTTTCCGCTCCTGTTTTATGCGAAAATTGGATAGAAGACTTTATGGATAACGAAAGCGATTTATTTATGTTGTCCCAAATAAATAAAGCCATTAACGCATTACCTGAACAGACAAAGCAAATATTTATGCTAGCACGTGTTGAGGGCAAAAAGGCACATGAAATAGCTTTAATCCTGGATATCTCTGTGCGCACGGTTGAGAATCATTTATACCGATCGTTGAAGCGCCTAAAAGCTGAGCTAGCACACCTTGAGGACGGTCGTATCTTACTCTATTTATTTTCTTCAACTAATTATTAATTCGCTTTCAGTAGAGGTGATTTTCATTTATAGTTTAACATATCTATAACTATTTGTTAGTGCATTGATATGTATCTCTCTTATTGTGTTTGCATAGGTAAGTGTCTTATATATAGTGTATTATTCTGTATTTGTCTGCTGTAATAATATGGTTTCTCTGCAAAATTTGAATAAATAATAAAAAAATATTCATTTTTATGTGAGTATTTTTTAAAACTTACCTGTCATATATATAAACAGACCATAATATGCAGGAAATTGATCACATAATAATTCGTAGTCTTCAAGGTTCGTTACCGCACAACGAGCTCGCGCAACTAACCAATTGGCGAGAGAGTAGTGAGAGTAATGAACAATACTTTAGGGACATGGAAAAGTTATGGCTAAAATCGTCAGTTCTTGATGCGGAAAGGTTGGATAGAGGCTGGCAGACAGTTGCTGCTAATACCGTGAAACCTCACCGCGTTTCCCGTAAGTTATGGAGTATAAAATATGGTTGGGCAGCGGTAGTCGCATTGTTCCTTGCCAGCGGAGGAATTGTATATTTAAATAATAATATAGGTGCGGAAGATGGTGAGGAAATGTTATTTCCCGGTACAAATAAAGCCTTACTTTATGTTGAAGGAAATGGTTCTAAGTATATAGAACTTGGTTCAATTAATAATGATACAGTATTAAACGGTGTCGACGTGGCTCTTTCAGCCAATAAGTTGGAATATAAGCAAACCAATGATGGTATTGATAACACTGCGTGGAGCCGCTTGGTAACACCGCGAGGAGGAGAGTATAGTGTTGTTTTCTCTGATGGAACAACAGTTTGGGTAAATGCGGAGAGTGAGTTAAGGTATCCATCTCAATTCCATGGTAAAGAACGTAAAGTATATGTAAAGGGAGAGGCTTACTTTAAAGTTAAGGCGGATGAAAGCAGACCTTTTATTGTGGACCTGAATGGTACGGAAGTTATTGTTACGGGTACAGAGTTTAATGTTTGTAATTATAATAATGCCTTCCACTGCGCAACGTTGGTGAGTGGTAAAATAAAAATGCAGAGCAATGGGGATACAGTTTGTTTAAATCCCGGACAGCAAGCACGATTTATTGATAAGCAACTAACAACTCACGAAGTGGATGTTGATGAGTTTACAGATTGGCGTAATGGTTATTTTATATATAGAGAAAAACCACTAGATGTAATATTACAAGAATTGTCACGATGGTATGATTTTGAGTATGAGTATCGCGACAATGTAGATAAACATTTATTAATCACAGCAAAACTGCAAAAGTTTGATAGGGTAGATGCTTTATTTGACATAATTAGCAATGCTACAGGAGTGAAAATTACGCAAAAACCTAACAGAACTATTATTGTAGGGGATGAATAGGAACTAGAAAAACATCAATATAAACCAACCTAACTATGAGAAACAATTTTAAGAAAAGCACTTACCCACGTGGTAGGATAGGAGGTTATTGCCTTAATTTTTTATTGGTTCTATGCTTTAGCATTATTTCTCATTCGGCTATAGCAGCCTCTGAGATGCAACGTTTAACCCTAAAGTATGATGCAATAATGCTCAAAGAGTTATTAAAAACTATTGAGCGTAAAACTGACTTGGCATTTGTTTATAAAGCAAAGGATATTGAGGATTGTGAAATTAAGAAACTTGATTTTACGGACGCTCCAATAGACGAGATTTTGAATAAGTGTTTAGGTGATAATGCAATGTCCTATGAAATAACCGAAAAGCATGTTGTTATAAGAAAAACTGAAAAAGCAATTCCTACAACGCAGGCACATATAGCAAAGTCACGTAAAATAAAAGGTGTTGTACTAGATGAAAAAGGTAGTCCACTGCCGGGAGCAGCAGTGCTTATTCCCGGAACCCAACTTGGCGTTGCAACAAATGTTGACGGCGAGTTTGAGCTTTTGGTTTTGGAAACGGATGGTACTATTGCAGTGACTTATATAGGTTACCAACAGGCTTTGGTACAAATTAAGGGAAAAAATACCATTAAAGTTGTTATGGAACCTGAGAGTGCTGCGATGGAGGCTGTTGTAGTTACCGGAATCTTTGCCCGTAAGGCAGAGAGCTACTCGGGAGCAGCAAGAACTGTTACTAAGGAGGAGTTGATGCGAGTTGGTAATAGAAATATATTACAATCGTTAGGTACGCTCGATCCGTCGTTTCAAATTATAGAAAACAATCAGTACGGTTCGGATCCAAACAGAGTGCCCGAGATACAGATGCGTGGAGCATCTAGCTTTTCCGATATGAAGGATAAATATCAAACTAATCCCAATCAGCCTTTATTTATTGTTGACGGATTTGAGCAATCTATAGAGAAAGTGCTGGATATGGACATGAATAGAGTTGAGTCCGTAACTCTTTTAAAGGATGCAACAGCAAAGGCTTTATATGGTTCAAAAGGAGCTAATGGGGTTGTTGTTGTAGAAACAATTAAACCTAAAATGGGCCAATTGACAGTAAGCTATACAGGAAGTGTTGAATTGGAAATGCCCGATTTAAGAAGTTATAATTTATGCGATGCCGCTCAGAAACTAGAGGTGGAACGTTTGGCAGGTGTATATACAGCTTCAGTAAATAATCCGATAACACAACAAGGGCTTGATGCTCAATATGCGGAGTTATTTAAGGAGGTACAAAGAGGAGTAAATACTTATTGGCTTGACAAGCCTTTACGTACCGGTATAGGAACGAAACACTCCTTGAACTTTGAAGGTGGCGATGCTTATATGCGCTATCAAGCAAATGTGCACTATAATAAAGTGACCGGTGTAATGAAAGGTTCAGAGCGTGAAAACTTTGGAGGAGAGATGATGTTGTCTTATCGATATAAGGATGTTATTTTTAGAGAACAACTAATATTGAGTCATAATAAAGCAACAAATTCGCCTTTTGGCGCTTTTGCCGAATATGCACAGTTAAATCCTTATTGGCGCGCTTATGATGAAAGCGGCGCATTAAATGAAATATTAGGCTATTACTCTATGCCTAACATGCAGGGAACACGTCCAATTTACAATCCGATGATTAATTCAACGTTAAATACAAACGATGAAAGTAAGTATACAGATATCACCAATAATCTTTACGCTGAGTGGAAATTGACGGAAGCTTTAAAAACAACGGGTAGATTGGGTATTACACACAGAACGAGTGAGGGCGATGTGTTCTATCCACGTGATCATACTAAGTTTAGAAGTGAAACTTTCGATGATGAAGAGTTCTTTAAACGCGGTGAGTATACGAAGGAAAATGGGAAAATGACAAATTATAGCTTGGATTTAGGTTTGAACTATAATAAAGCATTGGGCAAAAGTCTGATTTTGTTTAATGGACAGTGGAGTCTAAGTCAAAACAAAATGGAACGCGTAGTTGTACAAGCGCAAGGGTTTGCAAATAATAAGTTAGATTATATTACGCATGCAAGTCAATACATGACGAATGGTAAACCTTCGGGATCGGAAACAATGAATAGAGAAACGAGTGTACTGTTATCCGGTAACTATTCATATGACTCACGTTTTATGATTGATGCAAACTATAGAGGAAATGCCTCATCTCTTTTTGGAAAGGATAATCGTTGGGGACATTTCTGGTCTGTTGGTGGTGGTTGGAATATTCATAATGAAGCTTTCTTGAAAGAGAGTGGACTATTTCAACAGTTTAAAGTACGTGCATCAACGGGATACACAGGTTCTCAGAACTTTAATGCCTATCAGGCAATGGCGACGTATCGTTATTTCTCGGACGAACTTTATGACAATATCATAGGTTCTTATTTATTAAGTTTGGCTAACCCCGAATTAAAATGGCAACGTACGCAGGATAATAATATAGGAGTGGATTTATCGTTGTTTAAACGTTTGGATATTAGTTTTGACTACTATGTAAAGAAAACAGATAACCTTTTGACTCCGGTTACACTTGCTCCTTCTGTAGGTTTTAATAGTTACACAGAGAACTTAGGAAAATCGGAGAATAAGGGTGTTGAAGCAAGAGTAACGTATAGGATAGTATCTAATGGAAAACGCGATGTGCATGCTAATATATTTGGATCGTTAATGCACAATAAGAACAGGATAAAAGAAATTAATGATGCATTGAGAAGTATGAACGATGAGAAAGATAGTGCACATAATAACTTAAATTATAATCCGGATACAAAACAAGAGACAACAAAGCCGAGTGTACGCTACAAGGAAGGAGAATCCATGGATGCTATTTGGGCCGTACGCTCATTGGGTATTGACCCGGGTACAGGAAATGAGTTATTCCTAGATAAAGATGGTAATGTTACGAGAGCCTGGAATGCCGCAAACCAAGTGGTGTGCGGGGATGCAATGCCAAAGGCAAGTGGAACTTTTGGATTTAATTTAGATGTAAAAGGTTTCTCAGTAAATACCTCATTCTTTTATCGTGTTGGGGGAGATGTTTATAATCAGACCCTAGTGGATAAAGTTGAGGATGCGGATATACAGTGGAATGTGGATTACAGAGTGCGTAGCGGACGTTGGACAACGCCCGGACAAGAAGCTCAATATAAAAAATTAAGCAATCCGAATTATTTTACACGTCCAACTTCACGTTTTGTTCAGCGCTTAAATGAGTTGCAAATGACAACACTTAATGTAGGCTATGATTTTAGAAATTGTAGATTTATTAAGAATGGTAAAATAGACCGCTTGAAGATATCATTTTATATGAATGATTTATTTAAAGTATCGTCTGTTGAGATTGAACGAGGAACAGATTATCCGTTTGCCCGCTCAAGTTCGTTCCAGGTACAACTAACTTTTTAAACTGAATTGGCATGAAAACATTATATTATAAGATAGGTTTAGCGTTTTTAGCGCTTTCTATGCTATCCTGCCAGGATTGGTTGGATGTTAAGCCCAAAACAGAGGTTGAGGCAGAACAACTCTTTGCAGACGAAGAGGGATTTAAAGGTGCACTTGCCGGTGTATATACCTTAATGAATCAGCCGGAGCTTTATGGTAGAGAGATGACCTTTGGTGTTGTTGATGCGGCAGCGCAGTTGTGGCAAGTGAGAAATTACCATAGTTATGAAGATATTATTGGGTGCGTTTATGAGTCGACCAAAGTGCGTCCGCTTATTGATAATATGTGGAGTAAAGGATATAACGCCATTGCGAACGCAAATAATATTGTAGGAAATATTGATGAGAGACGTTCAATATTTTCCGGTAATAACTATTCAATAATTAAAGGAGAGGCATTGGCAATACGCGCATATATCCATTTAGACTTATTGCGTTTGTTTGGCGATGTGACTAAACCTACAGAGCAAGAAGCGGGAATTCCATATTGCGATAGTTTAACAAAACAAATTCCAATAACTAAATCGCCAAAGGATGTTATTGCTTTAATTATTAGAGATTTGAATATTGCCCGTAATTATTTATCAGTAGATCCTGTTGTAACCGGAGAAAAGGTTACTAGTAAGGATGATGATGGGTATTTATTAAATAGAAATTATCATTTAAATTATTATGCGGTGACGGCTTTAATGGCTCGGGCTTATTTATATGCAGGTGACAAGGTAAATGCACTGAAATATGCTAAGGAGGTTATTAAGGCACAAAGTGAGACACTTTTTCCGTGGAGTAATAGTAGTGATGTAATGCATGTTGAACGTGCTTTAAGGGATAGAACATTCTCTTCAGAGCATTTATTTGCTTTGAATGTGCGCAAAATGAATCAGTATATAAAAGGTTATTTTATAGAAACGTCCTCGCCTATGGTAAATAGAGAGAAAGTTGCTGACTTATTTGTTGCACAAAATGACCTACGCTCAATATTCTTTGAGGTGTCAAATAATGTGGCGAATGTTCCGTCTAAATTGTGGCAGATGGATGCAATTGCTTATGAAGGTAAGGTACAAAGTGCTAAGAAGGACAGAATGCCTATGATAAAGATGAGTGAGATGTATTATCTATGTGCGGAGTGCGATGCTGCAAATGCATTTGAGTACTTAAATGCTGTATTAGCCCATAGAGGATACACAGAGGAGGAGTTATTAGGTAATGACATTAACGTTATGGAGGAGATAGAGAAAGAGATGAAGCGTGAGCATTTGTGTGAGGGACAATTATTTTATTTCTATAAACGAACACAAACAGTGCCTGCAGATGCGAATGTGAGATATGTATTTCCAAAACCAGAAGTGGAGTTAGAATTTGGTAGTTAAATGAAAAGTGAACTTATGAAAACAAATAATATAATAATCATTTTATGCTTTCTATCTTCCTTAATGTGGAGTTGTCAGAAAGATGAGGTTATGGTTTATACGGATTTTCCGAAAGTAAACTTTGACGTAAATAAAATGGATGTAAGCAATGACACTGCTTATATACAATTTGGATTTGTGGATACGGATACCCTGATTTTTGATGTTCATTTAATTTTAATGGGCTATGCAAGTGAAACAGCTAGAGAAATAGGTTTGAAAGTTGAAGGAGAAGCTAATTTCATGAAAAATGCTATTAAGGGTATAGATACATGGCAAATGCCAGCCGGTAAAGTCCTAGTACATTTGCCAGTGGCAATTAACAGATGTAATGATGTAGTGGGCGAAGGGCAGGAATTAAAAATAAGACTGATTGATAATGATAATTTCGTATCGGGGTTAAAAGATAGTATTACCATTTTTATATCTAATGATATTCCTGATACATGGGTAGGAGATGCTAAATGGTTTATGAATAAGGTGGAAGAGTTTTTTGGTCCATGTACAAAGGCTAAGTATTTGTTTGTTTACCAAACGCTGGGGGTATGGGATTTTACATCCTGGGCTTCATGGGGCATGGGAGATGCCAAGAAGTTTAATCCGGCTAAGCGAATGCTGAACGAACGACTCTCTGAAGTTGGTCCGATAGAAGATCCGGATAGTGAGAGTGGCTATGTTACTTTTCCATAATTTAAAAGAACACTATTATGAAAAATAGATATTTGTTATTATCCATCTTAATGTTTCTAATATCCGGTTGTTATGAGGATTTGGGAAACTACGATTATAAAAATCTACAAATAGTTGAAATAGATACTGCTGGGAAAAACATCAAGGACAATTTTGTTGCGTATCAGTTTGAGGTATTGTCTATGCCTATTGGAGATTTGATAAAGTATGACGGTGAGCCGACAGACTTGGAATATGTGTGGAGTATGTATCCGCAAAGTTTAGGAGACTTACCTGAAAGTGGAAAATATGATTCGGCAAAGATTATATCAACTAAACCCGGATTGGATATGCCTATAGAAGCTTTGCCCGGTAATTATTACCTTGCTTTGCGTGTAAAGGAGAATGTACACCAAACGGAACAATTTATTAGGTTTCAGGTAAAAGTAGAATCAAGAATGTCTAGCGGTTTACTAATGTTTTATGAAGATAACGGAGGAGCAGATTTAGCTATGCTAAAATCTAAATTGTTAATGCCGGATATTGATAAGGATGAAGTTTTTACCGGAATTTATTCGGGAATTAATGAAGACATACCATTAAGTGGAGCTAGACATATTGGATTGTATACCACAAATTTGTATTTATTTACGGACAATGGTGGCGTAAGATTAAATGGTAATACTTATGCTGTGAATCAGAAAGATTATACCCAGTTATTTTCGTTTCCACGTGCAATTGTAAGAAATCCTCAAGCTTATAGTGTTTCCGCTAGACCGGTTGAATTAATTATTAATGATGGCTTGGTTTATGCGCTTGACAGACGCTCTATGGGTGTGACCGTATTTGGTGATAGATTAGAGGCAAGCGATGGCAAGTCATATTATGCAGCACCTTTCAGTGTGCGTTTCTCTGCAACTCAGGGACATGCAACTGTGATTTATGATGAACTGAATTATAGTTTCCGTCCGTTGGGACAATTTGCTTCAAATGTAGGGGTATATACTGCAACAACCGGTGCGTTTGATGTGACGAATATTGATAGAGATTTAAGTTTGGAGTATATGGGAAATGGCTTTAATGAGTATACGTATAGTGTATTTAAAGGAAGTCAAGGTTATAAACTATATATTACGGATTTCTCATCAGATACTAAAGTTGCACAACCAATTAGTTTAATGGATATGCCATCTAATGTGGATTGGAGTAATGTTGATAACTATTTATTTGCTTCGACAGGAAATTTTTGCTATTTTTCAATAAATGGAACACTTTATGTATATAACTATAATAGTTCCAATGCAGATGATGTATACACCTATACTTCAGGTACAATAACAAAGATGAAAATCTTTGAGCAAACGGATAATTTATTGAATAATAAAGTGTTGCTTGTTGCAACATATGACGCTACTAGTAATACGGGAACAATTAATTTGTTGCCTATTAATGAGATAAATGGAAAGGTAGATACGAGTAAGCAACAGAGTTTCTCTATAAAAGGGATGATAAAAGATTTTATAATTAAATAATTAACACAAATGAAAAAACTATTAAGTGTGTTAGCTGCGACAATGCTAATGGCAAGTTGCACAGAATCGGCTAAGAATGATAATGTAGTAACTATTACAGGGAAAGTGCAATTTCCGGATAATAAGTACAATATGGCCATTGTAAAAAGAAATGGTTTTGATAAAGTGGTTCTTGATTCTTGTAAGGTAAATGAAGATGGGACCTATAAATTACAATTTGAGGTAAAAGAACCGGGAGTTTACTTATTGGACTGTCAGAAATGGCAGAATGTAAATTTTTGGGGTGAAGATGAGGATCTTGTTATAAACTTTAGAGGACAAGATACAGCAAAGATTAAAATTAAGAATCCTCCATATGTTGCAATTCAAGGAGGTCCGAAGAATGAATTGATGAACTTAAATAACTGGGATGGATATAGAGGTTATCAGTTGATGATTGGAGTGTCTCAAGGCGTATATAGAATACCAGGTTTAGATGCAGATTTGAAACAAGAGACATCCATGGCATTTTACGATATGTTAAGTAAGGAGTCGTCAGCGCGTATAGAATATCTTGTAGAGAACTATGGTCATCTAACTAGTGTATTAGCGTTAGTTCCACGCATAAAGAATAACGAGGCATTAGTAAATAAAACATTGGCAAAATTGGAAGAGAACCATCCAAATTATGCTCCTGTTGCTGCACTGAAAGCTCAAATGGCCGAAGATAAAGCAATTAAAGAACGTTTGGCAGTAGGAAAAACGGCTCCAGAATTTTCATATGCTACGCCTGATAAAGATCAGAAAATTGGTCCTCAGGATTATAAAGGAAAATATTTAGTATTGGATTTCTGGGCATCTTGGTGTGGACCATGTCGTGCAGAGATTCCTCATTTGAAAGAATTATATGAAGAGTATGGCGATAAAGATGTAGCATTTCTTAGCGTTTCAATTGATAAGAAAGAGAGCGATTGGTTAAAGGCATTAAAAGAGGAAGCAATGCCTTGGAAACAAATACAAGCTGATAATGCTGGTAAGGATGTTATGAAATCGTATCAATTCTCAGGTATCCCTCATATTGTGGTTCTTGATAAAGAGGGTAACATAGTGGGAACCGGATTAAGAGGTACCAAACTAAAAGAAACTATTGCAGAATTAGTGGAAGGAAAAACAAAGAAATCTGTTGCTATGCCAGCAATGGGAATGTAATAAACATAAAACACATAATATGAAGAAGCTATTTGTACTTGTAACACTATTAATAACCGTGATGTCGGTTTCAGCTCAGGAGCAAGGAATTGCTTTCGAGAAGGATTTAACTTGGAGTAAAGTTGTAAAGAAGGCTAAGAAAGAGAAGAAGCTTATTTTTATTGATTGTTATACATCGTGGTGTGGACCATGTAAAATGTTAGCAAAGGATATATTTACCCAAAAAGAGGTAGGTGAATATTTTAATGCTAATTATATAAATGCCAAATATGACTGCGAAAAGGGTGAAGGTATAACTCTAAAAGAAAAGTTTAAAGTTCCGGCATACCCTACGTTGGTATTTTATAACCCAATGACAGATGAGGTTGAGCATCGTTGTGTGGGAGCAGGTACTGCGGAATGGTTAGTAGGTAATGGAAAATTGGCTTACGACAAAGAAAACAATCTGGCTACAATGAATAAACGCTACGAAGCTAATGAATTAAAGCCTGAGCAGTTGGGGACATATTTGAATTTGTTGAGAACAGCTTACATGCAGGATAAACAAAGTGCTGTAGCAACAAATTATCTTGAAACATTAACAGCTGAACAACTTGCAGAGAAAGAAAACTGGACACTTTTAGCTCAGAATGTAACTAATATACAATCTAAACCTATGATGGAGGTAATGGATAAATTGCATATCTTTTACAATAAGCTGGGTAAAGATGTTGTTGATGTGAAGATTGAGCAATGTTTAAATGAAACAGCAGGTCGTTTTATTGGTTGGGATCCACGCGGTGGTGAATTTAAAACTGAGGAGTATAAACAACTAGTTGCTTATTTACAGACATTGTCATTTCCAAAAGTAGCTTCAGCTCTTAATAAAATGTACGTTACTCATGCTTTAGCAACTGGAAATTATGATGAGATGTTTGCTGAACTTGATAATTATAGCAAATATAATTTTGATGGGCCTCGCTATACTAAATTTGAGGTAATGGCACAACTAAGAAAACTTATTCATGTCAAAGATGAGAAAGCTATTGGTCAGGCAATTAAGAGAATGGATAGTTTAATAGCTGTAGCGGATAGCCCATTTGATAAAGCAAACTTGTTTGAAACAAAAGCTGGATTACAATCGGCAATAAGTGATAACGTTGGTGCTGAACAAAGTAAGCAACAAGCAAAGAAATACGATGAAGAGGGCAAAAAACAAAGCGGTGGTAAAGTGATGCGTGCCGTAATGATGAATTAATTTAGAGTAGTTTTATATTAATTAGAATGGCTTATGCTGACTTCAAGTTGGTATAAGCCATTTTTATATAATGGTAATTAGTGAATAATTAAGAAATTGTTTGGAGCATTTTAGTATTGATTAGTGATTGTTTGTTTATTTTTGTATAAAACCTATGTATTCAGAGATGAATAGAGGTAGTAGTAATAATAAACCTATAAAAACATGAGAAAACTAATTGTATTACTTTGTTTATTAAGTACGGCATTCATAGCAAATGCACAGGAGCAAGGAATTGCTTTTGAGAAGGATTTAACTTGGAGTAAAGTAGTAAAGAAAGCTAAAAAGGAAAAGAAGCTAATTTTTATTGATTGTTATACGTCTTGGTGTGGTCCATGTAAAACGCTAGCGAAAGATGTATTTACGCAAAAAGAAGTTGGAGACTATTTTAATGAAAATTTCATTAATGCTAAATATGATTGTGACAAAGGTGAAGGTGTTGAATTGAAAAAGAAATTCAAAGTACCTGCTTATCCTACATTAGTATTTTACAATCCGATGACCGATCAAGTAGAGCATCAATGTGTAGGTGCAGGAAAGGCAGATTGGCTTGTAGAGAACGGAAAAGTTGCGAATGATAGAGAAAATAATTTAGCTGGATTAACAAAACGTTATGAAGCTGGAAGTCTAGGCGCTACTGAATTAAGTGCATACCTAAAAGTATTAGGAACAGCATATATGAAGGATAAACAAAATGAGGTTGCTATTTCATATCTTCAAGCATTAAATGTAGATCAATTGTGTGAAGCAGCTAACTGGGAGTTACTTTCAAAGAATGTAAACGATATTCTGTCTGCTCCAATAAAAATGGTTATTGATAACAAACCAGTTTTTTATAATAAAATAGGAAAAGATGTTGTTGATGCTAAATTAGAAAAATGTCTTGGTAATAGTATTGCTCCATTAATTAATTGGGATCCACGTCGTGGTACATTCAACGAAGAAGCGTACAATAACATGATAAGCTATTTACCAACGTTGACAATAAACGGTATTCCGGGAGCACTAAACAAATTGTATATGGTAAATGCTTTTGCAAAGAATGATTATGAACGTATGTTTATTGAGCTTGAGAATGCATTACGTTATAATTTTGATGGAGCGCGTTACAGTAAACTTGTGGTTATGGGTAATATCGGCCGATTAGCTAGAGTTGAAGATGAAGCAGCCATTACTAAAGGGATCAAATTTATAGATGGCATAATTGCTACAACTACATCGTCTTTCGATAAAGCAAATATGTTCGAGACAAAGGCTCGTTTACAAACAGCAATTAATGATACTGTTGGTGCAGAACAAAGTAAACAAGAAGCTAAAAAATACGATGAACTTGGTAAACAAGAAAGCGGTGGTAAAATGATGAGAGCTACTATGATGAACTAGTAATATTAGTTAATTTATAATATGGAGCATACGTACGTAACAGTCCGTATGCTCCTTTCGTTTTTTACTATAGTAACCATTGCAAAAGCTGTGTTTGTTTTATAGCAGAATTCAATAAATAGATGTACTTTTGCAAGCAAATTTCTAATACTATGAGAGTTGTTGTTTTAACGGGTGCCGGAATGAGTGCGGAAAGTGGGATATCCACTTTTAGAGACAGTGACGGATTATGGGAAAGTTATAGAGTTGAGGATGTATGTACACCTGAGGCTTGGATGCGGAACCCTACTTTAGTGAACGATTTTTATAATGAGCGTCGTAAGCAGTTAGTAAATGTACATCCCAACAAAGGGCACAAATTACTAGCCGAGATGGAGCATGATTTTGATGTAAATATTATTACTCAAAATATTGACGATTTGCATGAGCGTGCAGGAAGCCATCATGTTTTGCATTTGCATGGAGAACTTAGAAAGGTGCGCAGTAGCGATAATCCAACTAAAATATATACATTGGATGGTTGGGAACTAAAATTAGGAACAAAGGCTGAGGACGGATCAGTATTGCGCCCACATGTGGTTTGGTTTGGTGAAGCGGTTCCAAATATTGAGCCTGCAATAAAGCTAATGGAAAAAGCCGATGCAGTTGTTGTAATTGGTACCTCCTTAAATGTTTATCCTGCAGCAGGTTTAATAAACTATGCACCTAAGGGAATTCCGATATATTTAATTGATCCTAAAATACCGGAAACAATTAAGGGAATGACCAATGTAATTACCATAGAGAAAAAAGCAACAGATGGAATGCGAGAGCTTATTCCCATGTTGAGGAAATTGAAAGAAGAAAAGAAATAATACAAGCTAAAATAACGAATAGATGTCAAGAAAAAAGAGTAAGCCTTTAATTGAGCAGGTTACTATTGAGAAAATTGCGGCCGAAGGGAAAGCACTTGGACGTGTAGAGGAGAAAGTGATTTTTGTTCCGAATTGTGTACCGGGAGATATTGTTGATGTACAAGTAACAAAGAAGCGTAAAAAATATTACGAAGGTTTCGTTACTAAATATCATAAATTATCTGATATGCGCTTAGAACCATTCTGTCCTCATTTTGGTGTTTGTGGAGGATGTAAATGGCAAAATGTACCGTATAACTATCAGTTGCAAGTAAAACAGGATGAGGTAATTAATAATTTAACGCGCCTTGGACATGTTGAACTTGGTGAAGTATTTCCAATTCTTGGATCGGAGAAAACAGAGTTTTATCGTAATAAGCTAGAGTTTACTTTTTCAAGTAAACGCTATTTGACAAATGACGAAATTGGAAGTGATATCGATTTATCCAATACGCCATCTTTAGGATTCCACGTTCCTCGTTTATTTGATAAAGTTGTGGATATTAAGATGTGTGGATTACAACGCGATCCATCAAATACAATCCGTAATTTTATTCGCGAGTATGCTTTGGCTAATGAACTGCCATTTTTTAATATAAAAGGAAAAGAAGGTTTTTTACGAACATTAATTATTCGTACCTCAACAACTGGAGAGATCATGGTAATTGTTACACTTTATCATGAAGATGTTGAAGCTCGTGAAGGATTATTAAATGCTATTGCGGAGCGTTTCCCAGAAATAACTTCGTTGCTATATGTAATAAACGAGAAACCGAACGATACGATAGCAGATCAAGAAGTTGTTTGCTATAAAGGGAATGATCATATCTTTGAGCAAATGGAAGGTTTGAGATTTAAGATTGGTCCAAAATCATTCTACCAAACAAACTCAGAACAAGCCTACATATTATATTCTAAAACACGCGAATTTGCCGGTTTGACTGGGGATGAAATTGTGTATGACTTATATACAGGTACAGGTACTATTGCAAACTTTGTTGCACGCTCGGCTAAGAAAGTTGTTGGTATCGAGTATGTGCCGGATGCAATAGCAGATGCAAAAGTAAATTCAGAGATTAATGGTATAGACAATACAATCTTCTATGCAGGTGACATGAAAGATGTATTAAATGACGAATTTATAGCACAGCATGGTGCTCCAGATGTTATTATTACCGATCCTCCCCGCGCCGGAATGCATGAGGACGTTGTGGACACCATTTTACGAGCTGCCCCTAAGCGCATTGTTTACGTAAGTTGTAACTCAGCTACGCAGGCTAGAGATTTGCAATTGATGGATGCACAATATAAGGTTATAGCAGTTCAACCAGTGGATATGTTCCCACATACACACCATGTTGAAAACATAGTGTTGCTTGAAAAGCGATAAGCACTCTTATATAATAAATTAAAAGTGGATAGTACAATCATAGTTACTGTCCACTTTTTTTTATGATTTTAATTAATTGGTGTTATATGTAAAATCTATTAAAATTATGCTTATTTTGTACCTGTCATATCGTGTAGGTGGTGAGATGGATGCAATGGAAGAAATCGATAGTGACGTATTTATTCACCATTAGTTAAATAATCATTTATGTTAATCACTAACAAGTATTTCAAAAAGAGCCTTGTCGGGATGGCTCTTGGCGCCTCGTTAATCAGTTGCGATAACGCGCCGAAGGAAGTGTATGTACATGCAGTAACAGACTTATCGCATGAATTCTCATTCTATGCCGACCACCGTTTCCATAGCCAATACATTAAAGACGGTAAAGGACAAACCAACTGGACTTCATTATTTAATTATGATTTCTCTAACGCTAACCTCCTTGTTTTATTAGGTTGTGATGACCGTATTTCATACCTTGATAAGGATGTCGATGTAATTACAAACTTTGTAAATGACGGAGGAGGAATTGTACTTCTTGGAAACGAGCAAACAAAATCGCAGAATGAACTTGCCAAAAAATTTGGTGTTTCATTTGCGGGCCAAGCAGCTAAACCTTACTCAACACCATCGGGCGAAGATGTTGTTGGTGGCTATGCTTCTGTCTTGGATTTTGGTAAAAATGCTAATAAATGGGATGTATTAGTTGCCGATAAAGATGGAAAACCAATATTGGCTCGTTCTAAATATGGGAAGGGAAACCTTTTGGTAGGAGCGAGAAGCATTGCCGGATCTAATCCTAATGCATCAGATTCTATTAATCACACACTTTGGAGACCACTCTTAAAACAAATAGCATCAGGCAAAGAGGTCGATCCAAATAAACCATTTCATGGCCGTGGCATAGGTCAATTGGAGTACAAGGACAATCACGATACCTTTATACTTAGCTATAACGACTACATGAAACCTTATGCAGCATCAATGGTCGATATTTCAAAACGTTGTATGCCATTTATCGAGAAACGCATGGGTGTACCTTTGTCAAAAGGTATGGGATCTGAGATTTCTCTTCTTGCAACTGGAGGAGGCGGATTCTCAAGCGGATCTGTAATTGCGTTAGCAGTATGGTGGGGAGATTTTCCAAATAGAGAGGACAGTATGATAGAGTTTATCACGCATGAGTCAGTACACTCGTGGGTACTTCCTCACCCTGAAATTTGGAATGAACCAATTGCAACCTATGTTGGTAACCTTGTAATGTGCGATATGGGACATGAGGAAGAGGGACGCCGTCGCATCCAGCATACTATTGAGCGCGCAATGCAACATGACCCTAACATGACCGATTATGATATTGCCGGTAACTCATTGAACGGTAAAGCTAAACTAGAAGGTGGAGCGGCTAACGATGTACATTGGGGAAAAAGTTATTGGGTTCTTGAAGAATTAGGTAAACAATATCCTAACTTTATAGCCAACTATTTTAAAACTAAACGCAAATTATTGGAGCAACAAACCATTACAAGATATGATGAAAATAATACTGTTGCCATAATGAGCGCTGCCGTAGGAAAAGACCTATTTCCATGGTTTAAGAAACATGGTTTTAATGTAGATAAGAAGAAAGCGGAAGTTAAAATTTAATATTACGATTTAATAAATTACTCTTACATGGACATTGTAATAATTATTCCGGCACGATACGCATCTACGCGTTTTCCGGGTAAACCTTTAGTTGAAATACATGGCAAACCAATGGTGTGGCATGTTGTAGAGAAGGGATTAAGCATCACTCCCCACGTATATGTGGCTACCGATGATGAAAGAATAGCGAATAAGGTAACGGAACTTGGCGGAAAAGCTGTAATGACCTCTGTCAATCATAAAAGTGGTACTGACAGGTGTTATGAAGCCTACAACGCAATTGTTCAAGAAACAGGACAATTGTTCGATGTAATTATTAATGTTCAAGGAGATGAACCATTTATTGATTCAGCTCAAATAACCGATTTAGCCAACTGTTTTACTGACGAAACTGTTGACATTGCTACACTTGCGAAACGTATAGAAAAGAATGAGGAATTATTTGATGCCAATAAAGTAAAAGTTGTTTTTACCGCTCAAGCCGGTGCACTTTACTTTTCACGCTCAACTATTCCTTACTTGCGTGGTGTGGAACAAACCGAATGGCTGAACAACGGAGAGTTTTATAAGCATATCGGAATGTACGCCTATCGTCCCAGCGTATTGAAGGAAATTACTCAATTGCCACAATCAAAGGCCGAGATAATGGAATCCCTAGAGCAACTACGTTGGTTAGAAAACGGATATAAAATCGGTGTAAAGCAAACAAATCATGAGTCTATAGGAATAGATACACCGGAGGATCTACAAAGGGTACTATAGCCGATAAGATTACAAATCAAAACACCACCTAGACTGTAATGGTCTAGGTGGTGTTTTTTTGCTTATATACTCTCTAATTTAATAACAAAACCTCCGGAAGCCCGTGCATAAAGATTTATGTAATCCTTATTATTAACTACATTCTTGTTTTCAATGAAGTAGTCAAACTGATTATCTTTCTTATCTTGTATTATCGTAGCATTGTATTTCCCTTTTTTCAAAAAAGATAATGGAATAGTTAAGTCCGATGTTTCTTTACAGAAAATACCTCCCACATACCAATCGTTACCTTTTCTTCTTGCCATTACTGCAGTCTCTCCAATTTCAGATGGTGGTAGTACAATTGTCTCATCCCAAATAGTTGGAATGTCTTTAACAAAATCCCAAGTTGGGTGTTGTAAATAATCCTCCGGATTGCCCCCATAACACATAAGTGGAGAATTGAACAATACAAGTGTGGCTATTTGGTGGCATATGCTTGTGGCACCCATCATGTTTTTTCTAAATGTAAAAGGAGTATAATCAGCATGGCCGGCTAAATATCTTGTAAATGGTGTTACCGTATTCTGGTCTGCATAGGCACAACCATACTCCAAACCATGAATCCCCTCTCTTGTTACCTCATTGGGGTACGTCCTGTTTAAGCCAGTTGGTTTGTTTGATCCATGAAAGTTAACCATAATCTGGTACTTTGCAGCATCCTCCAAAGTCTCTTTGTAATATTTAATAATACTCTGATCCTCCGCATCAAAAAAATCAAGTTTTACTCCAACTACGCCAATCTCTTTACATTTTTGGAAAAAGGCACTACGCTTTTCTGCTGTCTGTACGCCTGCAATCTGTTTTCTGTCCGGATAAGCTTTCCAAATCATTGTTTTTACACCCTTAGCGGCCGAATAATCTACAACATCTTTAAGAATACTCCAACTTTCCTCTTCATCTTTTCCCCAATGACTCCATCCTTCATCAATAAGATTATAAGGTATTTGTAGTTTCGATGCCCAGTCTGCAAAAAGCTTCATGTTTTTTGGCGTTACACTATATCCGGCCAACCAACTCCAAACACAACCTCCTGGAATAATCCAATCTACATTGTTTCTAAAAGCTTCGCTCAAGGGCGGAGAGACATGGTTAATAATTTGGTTATTAACAAGGGAGTTTAAATTTCCAATCATTACTACTCGCCATGGTGTTTGTATCTGTCCCTTCAATAATGTTTTGCCAGAGATACATGCTGTCAGTGTATTTGTACCGTTGCATTGTAATCCCATACCTCCAAAGTCAAGCAATCCTCCTTCCGTAATAGAAACGTATACATTGTCTGCACATTTATAGGTTATTGGAGGTCCCATAATCTTATCATGTGGCATTTGGTCCGAGTTTATTTCTCGGTAAGCCCCTTCATAGTATTTCGTATCTGCTTGCATCCATACCGAGCTATTTTGAGGAATAGTAAATGTTGTAAAGTCATTAATTTCCTCCTCCTCATTACTTAATTCTCCAATATAACGAAATGCAACGCCATCATTGTACATACAAAGCTCCACAAGGAAGTGGAGTCCATTGTTACAATACACTTTTATCAAAGAGGAGTTGTTGATATTTTGTATAAAAGTGTCCGATCCCCAGAGTTGATATTTGGATTTATCCTTACGTGCTTCCGTAACTTCCAAATAGTCCACATTATCTCCAAGGTAGTTTGGACCAATCTTCCATAGAAAGGAAGAGTTCAAAACAACAGTTGTGCCTTGCTGTGAAATTCTGTAACTTAAGCTATCATTTGCGGTAAATAACTCAAAGGCAATACGCTTGTTAGGCGAATAAAAGGTGAGCTTTTTCTCTTTGCTCTGGCAGGTTCCTACTATATGTATAAATAGTAGTGTAAAAAGTAAAATAGTAGTTCTCATATCATATGTTTAAATATCAATAAATTTAAACATATATAATCGTATTATAGCAGTGTTTTAATAAAAATATGCCTACATAAAAATGCAGGCATATTTAAAATATCTTTATAAGAAATTAGATAGTCATGATATCTTTCTCTTTTCCAATAAACATCTCATCAATTTTTTTATTGTAACCGTCGGTCAACTTCTGTACCTCAGCCTCAGCATCCTTAGCAACATCTTCCGATAAGCCATCTTTTACCATCTTTTTAAACTCATCAATTGCATCGCGACGTGCGTTACGTACGCTAACTTTACAGTTTTCGCAAGTAGCTTTACTTTGTTTAACAAGCTCTTTACGGCGATCTGCTGTTAAAGCCGGGATATTTATACGGATAACTTCACCGTTATTGTCTGGGTTAAAGCCTAGGTTCGAGTTAATAATTGCACGCTCAATAGGAGCAATCATTTGTTTTTCCCATGGTTGAACAGCTATGGTACGAGGATCTGGCACAGTTACATTGGCTACTTGTGGAAGTGGAGTAGGCGATCCGTAATAGTCCACCAAAACACTGTTTAATACCTTAGGATTTGCTTTTCCGGCGCGGATTTTTCCTAATTCTTCCTCTAAGTGAAGAATAGCATGATTCATCTGTTCTTTTGCCTCGTCAATGTAAAACTTAACTTCTTCGTTCATACCAATAATTGTTTTATACTCTATAATTTATTTATTACTTACCTAAAAAATGAGGAAAATACTCCCTCCATTTTACAAAGTTATAATATTTTCATTATTCATAGGTTACTTAAAGCTAATTTCCTTATAAAAGAAGTAATATTTCCGCTCTAATTACTTCCAATAGTGGGTAATATACGGATAAGCTGCTCTGAATAAAATCTTTTCACTTTATTCCAATCATAATAAGGAGTCAATTCGCTTTCTAATGGCAATGTTGTTTCTTTCTCATTGAGAAGTACTTTAACAAGAATCTCACCTTGTTTATTTCCAAAGAAAATCCATTGCAGGTTTCCAGCCATTGGTGCAATTTCAAAATTACGCCAATAACGACATAATTGATAGGGATTACTTTCTAAAACATTGCCGTTAGGTATTCCCATTAGTGCAATTAGCGGAATTAGAGTTTCTGCATAGGCAAAACGGAAATTACCTATCGTTTTTCTGTTATATAACGCTCTGTCTGCCGATGTAATCATTTCCATTAGCAAAGGAGCTGCTACCTTCATTGCCACAAAACTATCTTCGCCACTACTGCTGCGTGACAGATAATCCTTATAATTATTAAATTGCCATAAATCATTCAGTTCATCAGATGTAAAATAATTATCCAAATTAGGACACCCATCTATCCCCAAAATGGTATTACGTAATAAGAAAACACGTAGCATAAAATTACATTGGGCTTCCTGACTTAACTTTACACTTTGGTCAATAAATTGTTCTATGAAGCGTTTTGGATTTAGCTTTTCTAATTTGTGTTTATTAAGCTTACCTCTCCAGCTACCTTTCGTGTAAAACCGAACATAATTATTGTTTTGATTATAGAATTCCAATGTCCATAAATTTTCTTTGCCGTAACTGCTTTTTATAATGGTATTATTTGTATGGGCTTTAACTCCAGACATAAATACATGCATACTATGTATGCACCAAGGCGATGGGGCCGAAGCACATTCAATTATCTTACTATGCGCTCCTGAAGTCGAAAACAAATTATTATTGTTAGTTAATATACGCTGCGTTATGGCTGTAATCTCTTTTACACCCGTTGGTGTTAATTCGCCCCATTTACCTCCTAACTGCTCTTTTAGTTGACTCAACATATCAATAAATACTTTACCCTCCGCTGTTACTTTACCTGCTTTGGATACCTCCGAAAATTGCAACAATAAATCATCAATAAGCTGAGAATTCTCCGGATTCTTACTGCCGTGGCAACCAATATGACAAATGTAAAGTGGCTCAAATCCTTGGGGAATATCGGGAGTTGCAATATCTGCTGCATTGCCTTTATAGGGCATATAGGTACCTGCACATTCGTTAGCCGAACATTGGCACAAACTCTTACCCCCATTCTCTGCCGGACAAATGTAAGATCCCAGTAAACAGATGGTTAGAAGTAATAATCTATTTAATATCTGTAAGTAAACTCCCATAATATATATCAGTTTGGATGTGATATAACGTAAGGCAATAGGCAAAGTTTACACCTTTTTACGTGGAAAAATCTTAAAACAGATTATTTAATATATAGAGTGTAGAATTTACTTAGTTATTATATAAATTTAATATATTTGTAGAAATACTTAATAAACAACAAGAGATCTATCTATGAAAAAAATGACATTAGCCCTACTCATTGTGCTAATAACTGCACTTTATGCCCATGCGCAAAATGAGACAAACATGCCAATTATTCCTGCACCACAGTCTGTAAACTACACTGGAGGCACCTATACATTAAACACCAATGTTGCTATGTATGCTAAGAGTTTAAAAAATCTTACTCCATACATAGAAACAGAGTTTCAACAGCAACTAGGCCTACAAATTAAGAATGTTAAGAAGAAAGACCAAGCGCAATTAATCTTAGAATTAAATAAGGATGCACAATCTGGCGCCGAAGGATACAAACTAGCCGTAACAAAAAATGGCATTCACATTACTGCATCCACTGAAACCGGATTGTTTTATGGAACCCAATCTCTAATGCAGCTTTTATTGGCTTCGGCAAATCATAAAACACTATCTTGCCTTGAAATTACTGACGCTCCGCGTTTTTCATGGCGTTCATATATGCTCGATGAGGCACGCCATTTTCACGGCACCAAATCGGTGAAACAAATGCTTGACGTAATGGCTCAACTCAAAATGAATGTTTTTCATTGGCATTTGGTGGACGATCAAGGATGGAGAATTGAAATTAAAAAATATCCACTGTTAACGCAAGTTGGCTCAAAACGCACAGATACTCAAGTTGGCGGATTTGGAAGCGAAAAACGTGCCGGATGTGCGCACGAGGGATATTACACCCAAGAAGAAGTAAAAGAAATTATTGCCTATGCCAAGGCTCGACACATTAAAATAGTACCGGAAATAGAGATGCCTGGACATGCAAGTGCATCCATAGCTGCCTATCCATGGTTAGGAACCAAAAATGAGAAGATAGATGTACCTATTGTATTTGGAAAACACTATCACACCTACAACGTCATAGACCCTAAAGTACAAGACTTTTTGGAGGATGTAATTTCTGAGGTACTCGCACTGTTTAAAACAGATGTAATTCACATTGGAGGTGACGAAGTACGTTTTAACCATTGGGAAGAGGATGAAAAAATGGTAGCGTACAAAAAGCAAAAAGACTTCTCGTCCTTCATGGATATTCAGATAGAGTTTACAAACATTATGTCGCAATTTATTCAGAAAAAAGGGGCTAGCATGATGGGATGGAATGAAATCCTAGGAAAAAATCTTCATGCCGATGATAATATCAAATTCAGCGAAACGAACACAAAAATTGCTCCTAATGTTGTAGTACAATTCTGGAAAGGCGATCTGAAAGAACTTGCAAAAGCTGCTCAAGATGGATATCGCTTAGTAAATTCATATCACGGATCAACATACTTAGACTATAGTTATGGTAGAATTCCACTTAAAAAAGCCTATAGTTTCGATCCTATTCCAAAGGGACTTCCACAACAATACCATCAAAATATAATTGGCTCGGGCTGTCAAATGTGGACTGAATTTGTCCCAAATACCGAGGTTCTGAACAAAATGACATTTCCACGTATAGCTGCTTATGCCGAGGTTGGATGGACACAACCTACACAAAAAGATTTTGCTAACTTTGTAACCCGTCTACGTCCTGTTGTTGGGCGTTGGCAAGCCATGGGAATTAACGGATACCCATGCCCCGAATTACAATAACACACTAAAATAAAATATTAATATGGTAAAGCACATTGTACTATTTAAACTTGGACCATTTGCTACGGCAGAGGAGCGCTTAACATCGTTAGAAAACATTAAGCAAGCACTATTGGACTTGAAAGGAAAAGTTGAAGTTTTAAAAGCTATCGAAGTAGGTATTAACAGCAATCCGGCCGAGCAATTTGACCTATCGTTAATTACTGAATTTGACTCAATGGAGCATCTTGCCGAATATGCGCAACATCCAGATCATGTCGCAGTGGCTAAAAACTTAATAGGACCATTAAAGCAGGATCGCGCATGTGTTGATTATATTATCTAATGCATTGATAGCGGTTTTCAATAACACTTAAAAACCTGACACCTAACTAAAAGTATAACTTGAAGTTAGGTGTCAGGTTTTTTAAATTAATCTTCTTTCCAGAGTCCCTGTGCAATATGAGTCTTGATAGTGCATGTCGAAGTAAGTAGGTTGTTACCAATGGGATCATATATATAATTATCATCGGCACTTGACACAACTCCAAATACTTTATATTTTTTTTCTTTATAGCACCACTCTAATTCAATGTATTCATATCCAATTTTGATTATCTCATAGAGAGCATTCTTTTTTAGCTCCAATTGCTCTCTTCCTATTTCTGATAATTGTAGCATCTCATCAACTGTTCTAATCTCAAAACACGGATATGTTGTTTGGGTGATAACGCATGTATCTTCACGCATAGTAGTATCAGCAACAGTTACGCCAGACAAGTTTATTATAATTGGGGCAGAGGATGAGAAATATGAATCAATAATTCTTTTTTTTATGTTTTCGTTCTTAATAGTTCCTTTGTATGAATAGTTAACTAGGGATATTTTACCTGAATCACCAAATTTATTATTACTAATTTCGTTCATCATGGCCTCTATTTTACTCTTTATCTTTGTTGAGCTAAAATCTTTCTTCTTAACATTACTGAGTAGCGTCTGTGTAATAAATAAGGCTAACAAAACGGTTACAATGTTCTTCATAGTTTAGTGTTTATTGTATTTATATTCAATTATATCATATTATGCATTGCCATATAATAGAGATTACCGATTGCTTATATAGCCTGTTTTTATGCATTCTCCAGCTTGTAAACTTTAAACAGTCATAATATCGTTAATACATACTATTGTATTTATTTTATCGTCTCATCATAATTAATTAAGC
>JBOGCH010000036.1:0-13817 GCA_051656645.1 Marinifilaceae bacterium | reverse complement strand
TCGTAGTTAAGCTTATCAAAGTTAGTAAAGAATTGATTGAAAAAATGTATTGTAAATACAGTACAGGAATAACAGAAAAATTTAGATTCGATAACAAATTAATAATCAATTCAAGTAAACACAAATCAGGAAACCACATAAGGAAGTAGACAAGTATCCGTTAAGTGTCATTATCCATTGTTTGATTTTATTGTATTTATTTAATTCTCAAATTAGAAACTGTACCACCGTAACAGCGTACAAGACCATACATAACGAATAAAACAATTTCTATTTGAGTCATGAGTATCGTAAAACGTAACACAGAGATGAATCCTTTTTATACTTCGTTGTTGGATGAGTTCTTTAATGGTAACTTAGTTCCTGCCGAAGGGCATAAACAGTTGCCGGCCATGAATATTATCGAAGAGGACAAGCAGTTAAGAATGGAGTTACGCGTTCCGGGATTTAAGAAGGACGATTTTAAACTAAGCTATGATAATGGTATACTTACCTTATCTTGCGAAAAAAGTAACGAAACAGAGGAGAAAAAAGAAGGGAAATATCTGAGACGAGAGTTTTCATCTTACTCATTTCGTCGAAGTGTCGAACTACCTGAAGAGCGATATGATGTATCAAAGGCTGAAGCAACCTATAAGGATGGTATCCTTGAGGTTACAATGCCCAAAAAAGAGCATAAAGATAAGTTGAGCAAGACGATAGAGGTTAAGTAGGTAGGTAGTTTGATTTTAGTGGTCGGCCGGTTCTTTTGAATCGGCCGATTTTTTTTGTTACTTTGTATAGTTGTTACGCCATTTGTAGCACTATTATCAAAGGCTAGAGAAATAAATATGGAAGAGATAAATATCCCCAAACAACTTGCGTTTCGGTTTCTGCAAAACACCTCATGTAATATCTTTTTGACGGGTAAAGCGGGCACCGGGAAAACCACATTTCTGCGTGAACTACGTGAGCAGCAGCTAAAGCGTGTGGTAGTAACCGCGCCAACGGGCGTAGCTGCCATGAATGCACAGGGGGTAACACTTCATTCTTTATTTCAGTTGCCTTTTACACCCTATGTTCCGGGACGAGATGTACTAAAGAACAATAAGTACAACAAGACAAAGATAAATTTGATACGTTCCATAGATGTTTTGGTCATTGACGAAATAAGTATGGTACGTGCCGATACGTTGGATGCCGTAAGTGCCATTCTACGCCGATACAGGAATCCGCGCTTACCTTTTGGTGGTGTACAGCTGCTATTGATTGGCGATTTGCAGCAGTTGGCTCCTGTGGTGAAGGATGATGAGTGGGCAATATTGTCACAATATTATAAGACACCGTTCTTTTTTTATAGTTTGGAGTTTAAGCAAACACCTTATTATCCTATTGAGTTGACACATATATACAGGCAGAGTGATACGGACTTTGTTAGCATATTGAATGCTATACGTGACAATAAGATTAGCCCTGATACGTTGGCAAGGTTAAATGACCGATATCAAGATCGTTTCTCTCCGCCTAAAGATCAAGGTTTTGTTACGCTTACCACCCATAACGCGCAGGCACAACGTATAAACCGAGAGGAGATGGGGCGCATTGCTCAGCCGGAATATGCTTTTGACGCGGTGATAGATCGTGATTTTCCGGAATATCTATATCCTACGGATTTCCGCCTAGAGCTTAAAAAAGGAGCACAGGTAATGTTTATACAAAACGATCCGAGCCCGGAGAAAAAGTATTACAACGGACGTATTGGGATAGTGGAACAGGTGTCTGATACGAGTGTCACGGTACGTTGTGATGACGACGTGATTATGGTGGGCAAAGGAGAGTGGCAAAATATTAAATATACGCTTAATGAGCAGACGCAGGAAATTGAGGAGAAGGTGGAAGGCATATTCCGCCAATACCCTTTACGCCAAGCGTATGCCATAACCATACATAAGAGTCAGGGTTTAACCTTTGACAATGTAATTATAGATGCGGCTCAAGCATTTGCTCACGGGCAGGTGTATGTGGCGCTTAGCCGTTGCCGTACGTTGGAGGGTATTGTATTACGTTCGCGAATTTCGCCACAGGCGCTTATAAATGATACGCGGGTAGATAATTACATCCTATCGTTGCAAGCGTTGAAACCTACGGAGAGAGAGTTAAATCTGTCACAGCGCGACAACTACTACGGCATACTGCGTGAACTTTTTGATTTTGACCGAATGATTGTGCTGGCCAGCCAGGTGGCTAAGATTTTCTATATGTCGTTGAAAAGTAGTTTTCCGCAACTTACAGAACGCTGGTGCCTAATGAAGGATGAGTTGAAAATGCAGACAGAAGAGGTGTCGGACAAATTTCAGAGACAACTTAAGAGTTTGATATTTACCACAGAGAATTATGAGCAGGATGAACATATCCTGGAGCGTATAAGTAAAGGTGCAAGCTACTTCACAACGCAACTGGAACAATTGCTACTTCCGCTTACTATGCTGTCTTTGCCGGAAACGGATAATAAGGAGGCTGCTAAGCAGTTAAAGTTGCAAATGGACGAATTGTTAAAGGAACAGGATCTAAAATTGGCGCTACTGAGCTTGGTGCAACGTCCTTTTACCATTGGGGATTATTACCGTATGCGATCGCGTATGCAAATGGAGCGCCCTTCAGTATCTAAGGAACGGAGTAAAGCCGCAGGACCGGCAATTGATTATGATGAGATAAAAAATAAGGCACTTTATGACAAGGTGCGGGAATGGCGTAACGAGGAAGCCACATCACTTAATTTGCCGGTATATACCATACTACAGCAAAAGGCCATGATTGGCATTGCCAATACGCTACCCACCAATAAAAAGGAGTTACTTGCCATTCATGGTATAGGGAAGCGAGTGGTGGAGAAATATGGCGTAAAGTTGTTGGAGCTGGTGGATGACTACAGATTGTATTCCAATAATAACAATAATAGTAACGGAGAGGAGTAATATATGGAAAATAAGCCATTGGCGGAACGTATGCGTCCCGCAACTCTAGACGATTATATAGGACAACAACACCTTGTGGGACAAGGTAAGGTGTTACGTAAGATGATAGAATCCGGCGTAATGTCCTCTTTTATTTTGTGGGGACCTCCCGGCGTGGGGAAAACCACATTGGCCATGATTATAGCCAATCAGTTGAACAGACCGTTTCATGTATTGAGCGCAGTGTCATCTGGTGTGAAGGATGTACGCGAGGTGATTAAAAAGGCCGAGGGACAACGCTTTTTTAATACCCCTAATCCAATATTGTTTATTGATGAGATTCACCGTTTTTCCAAAGCACAGCAGGATTCGCTGTTAGCGGCTGTAGAAAACGGTACGGTAACGCTGATTGGAGCTACTACCGAAAATCCATCGTTTGAAGTCATATCGCCTCTTTTGTCCCGCTGCCAGGTTTATGTGCTAAAAGCACAAGAGAAGTTGGATTTGAATGAGCTACTAGATAAAGCTTTAGCAAAGGATACTTATCTAAAGCAGCGCGACATAGAGCTCAAGGAGCGCGAGGCGCTTTTATCCTTTAGTGGGGGAGATGCGCGTAAGTTGCTTAACATATTGGAGTTGGTGGTAAACGCGCATCCCAATGGGAAGGTGATTATTGACAATGAGATGGTGAAACGCGAATTGCAGGAAAACCCATTAATGTACGATAAGGATGGCGAGCAGCACTACGACATTATCTCGGCAATGATTAAATCCGTGCGAGGAAGCGATCCGAACGCCGCTATTTACTATATGGCACGCATGTTGGTGGGAGGCGAGGATCCGAAGTTTATTGCGCGCCGATTGATTATACTCGCCTCAGAGGATATAGGACTTGCAAATCCTAATGCTATGCTTATAGCCAATGCTTGTTTTGAGGCGGTGCACAAAATAGGTATGCCAGAAGCACGAATACCATTGGCCGAATGTTTGATTTATTTGGCTACATCGCCTAAAAGTAATTCGGCTTACATGGCTATTAATGAGGCGATGGCGTTAGTGAAACAATCCGGTAATGTACAGGTGCCGTTACATTTGCGCAATGCGCCAACCAAGTTGATGAAAGATTTGAACTACGGAATGGACTATAAATATGCGCATGACTATCCCGGTAACTTTGTGGAACAGGCTTTTATGCCGCCGGAATTGAAAGGGCGCATGCTATATAAACCGCAAGGTAATGCACAAGAAATGAAGATACTGGAACGCCTAAAAGTTTGGTGGAAGAAATTCTATAAATATTAGGTCGGAGGTATTGATTATTTGCTTAAATAAACGGAACTTTCCGAGAGCAAAAAATGAAACGAATAAATAATAATAATATGCAGATAATAAAAGAACTAACCGATAGCGATATGTTTTTCCTACTTGCGGGACCATGCGTTATTGAGGGCGAAGATATGGCTATGCGCATTGCGGAACATATCTCTGAATTGACCGATAAATATGGTATTCCTTATGTTTTTAAGGGATCGTTTAAAAAAGCTAACCGTTCGCGCTTAGATTCGTTTACCGGCATTGGTGATGAGAAAGCGTTGAAAATATTAGCCAAAGTGCGTCATAACTTCCAGATACCTGTGGTTACGGATATCCATACGGCAGAGGATGCTGTGATGGCTGCGGAATATGTAGATGTACTTCAGATTCCTGCTTTTTTGTGTCGTCAGACCGATTTATTGGTTGCTGCCGCTGAAACAGGAAAAGTGGTAAACATTAAGAAAGGTCAGTTTCTAGGTCCGGATTCTATGCATTTTGCTGTAGAAAAAGTACGTGAGACGAACAATGATAATGTTATGGTAACAGAGCGTGGAACAACGTTTGGTTATCAGGATTTAATTGTGGATTACCGCGGAATAGATATCATGCGCGAAACGTGTAAATGTCCCGTTGTTTTAGATGTAACACACTCTTTACAGCAACCTAATCAGGCTGGTGGTGTTACCGGAGGGAAACCGGAACTAATTGAGTGTATTGCTAAAGCAGGAATAGCGGTAGGCGTGGATGGAATCTTTATTGAAACGCATCCGGATCCGTTACATGCCAAATCAGATGGCGCTAATATGTTGCAATTAGATAAATTGGAGGATTTGCTGATTAAGTTGATGCGAATTCGCCAAGCAATAAACTAATCCTATCTAACTAACGTGGCCTCTTCCTTTGGGAAGAGGCCACGTTAGTTAGATAGGATTAGTTTTAGCCAATAGCCGGTAGTTCTATTCCTTGAAGTTTGCGGTATAAATCGAGAGCATAGGAGTCGGTCATACCGGATACGTAGTCAACAATGGTTTGTATCTTGGCATAGTCCGAAGCATCATGAGGCAGATGGTATTGACCTGGCATAAGCAACAAAAGATTCTTAGAGTAATAACTTTCGGGTGTAAACATGGCGTGAATGTATTCATCCAGAATAGTGGCAAATATGCGATAACCTGCAAGTAGGATTTGGGTTACCATGCCTGTGTGATAGATGCGCTCCTGTGCTATTTGGGTGCAATTATCGTAGGCTAATTTTAAATGTGTTGGAAGTTGCGCGATAAGTGAGCCTTGAAAGGTTCCGTCCATGATAGCCGCGTAATTACTGACAAATGCGTGAGCACAGTTGTTGATGAGAGAGTTTATTATAATGGAGCGGAGGTAAGCAATTTTTTCATTACGATCGGACACTGTTTGGAACGTTCCGGTAACGTGATTCCATTCATCTTCGCTACAAAAGGCGCGCAACAAATCCTCCGTCTCTTGGTAAGTGAGAAGTTTTAATTTATGGGCATCCTCAATGTCCATTATTTGATAGCATATGTCATCGGCCGCTTCCATGGCATAAACTAAGGGGTGACGGGCATAACGCAATGGAGAACTACTTAATTGTATTAGACCGGTGGCTTCGGCTATTTCTGCGAATATAGATTTCTCACTTTGAAAGAAACCATACTTAAATCCGCCTTTTTGAGATGCAGTGGATTCAAAGGGGTATTTTACCACAGTAGCAAGGGTGGAGTAAGTCATGGCGTATCCGCCGGGACGACGTCCGGTAAAGGTGTGTGTTAATAGACGGAAGGCGTTAGCGTTGCCTTCAAAGTGGGTTAAGTCATGCCATTCGGTTTCAGTTAATCTTTCTTTCCACTCTTTGCCTTTGCCTGTGGTAAAGAAATAGGAGATGGCTTCCTCTCCAGAGTGTCCAAATGGTGGGTTCCCTAAATCGTGTGCCAAGCAAGCGGTGCCTACAATGGTACCAATTTCCTCGAGTAGTTCGGGATTGGCCATTGGTAGATTAAGACTTTTAACATGTTGAGCAATTTTGTTACCTAATGAACGACCTACACTTGCCACCTCAAGACTGTGCGTTAGGCGATTGTGTACAAATATGTTGCCAGGAATGGGAAATACCTGAGTTTTATTTTGTAAGCGTCTGAAGGGTGCCGAGAATATTAATCGGTCGTAGTCACGTTGGAATTGCGATCGATCATGTGTTGCTGTTTGTTTGGTTGCATCTCCGGCAGTATAGCGTTGCGACGTAAGCAGTCGGTTCCAGTCCATCATCATAAGTCTGTAGATTTATATAGTTTTCTCAAATTTAATGTTTAATATTAGATTGGTTGAATAAAAATAAAAAAAGATAAGACCACGTACCATTTATTCTCAATATTATTAGAGGAGTGATATTATAATAGATTCTTTTAAGTTGTATGTACACAATGAATATTGATTTGTTCCGAAAAGTATACGTTTTTCTGAGATTGGCACTTTTCATGTTAAGCAATAACCTATTTAAGATTTGTAAGATTGTAGTGATGTGTATTTATTTGTTGTAACAAAATTATTGCTACACAATGTGCTAATGATTCACGGATTGTGTTATTATAGTACATGAGTTAAAATAGACAACTACGTAATTATGAGGAGAATTTTGCTATCGGTGTTCCTTATGTCAATGGTGTGCTTAACTGCATTAGGAACTAATATTAAAGAATTTTTAAAGCCCTATAAGCTTGACAAAATGGTTAACAATGCCATAGTACTTAATGGTAAATGGCAATTTCAGTATCAACCGGAGAGTAAATGGGAAACGATTCTTGTGCCCGGCGAAGCAGCTATGCAAGGGTATGCGCTGGAACATGATAAGGTTTATACATATAGAAAATCAGTTTCAATTCCGAGCTATTTTAAAGGAAAGCGTGTATTACTACGTTTTGATGGTGTTTATAGTCATGCTAAGTTATTTGTAAATGGAACGTGTGTGAGGGAACATCATGGAGGTTTTACCCGATGGGAAGCGGACATAACAACATTTATTAAGTGTGGTGCGAATAACGAAATTATGCTAGAAGTAACAGATTGTCTTGATGATGTGTCGTATGGATCAGGATATGCGCACCACACGATTGGCGGTATTTTGCGTGATGTAATGCTGTATGCCGTAGATAATAATATTTCGGTGGCAAACTTTGCTATAGAAACGCTGTTAGACAGTGCGTATAAGGATGCGACTCTAAGATTAAAATACAATGCTTATGTAAATGGTAATGGCGCGCAATTAAAAGCTGTATTAAGGAATGGTAGCAGTGTAGTCAAAGAACAAACTTTTGATATAGGCAATGGGGACATGATAAATGAGATTGCTGTGGAGAATCCTCAAAAATGGGATGCAGAGCATCCTAATCTCTATACCCTAGATATTACATTAATGATGGGAGGGGTTGGCAAGGCGTATTATAGTAAGAATGTAGGTTTCAGAGCTGTTGAGATTCAAGGGAATAAAATGTTTGTAAATGGCAAACAGGTTAAATTGCGTGGTTCATGTAGACACGATGTGCATCCAACATTGGGACGTACTACAGATGCATATTTAGATAGCGTTGACGTTGTCTTATTGAAACGTTCCAATCAGAACTTTGTGCGTACCTCACATTATCCTCCTACGGAAAGATTTGTAGAATTCTGCGATAAAATGGGGATTTATGTGGAGTGTGAGACAGCGATATGTTTTATAAACACGCATGGTCAGAAAAACTATGCCAAGTCGCGTAGTGCTATGCATAGCTGTCCGGAGTATACGGATAGGATATTGGGGCAGTTAAAGGAAATGGTAGCTACTCATCGCAACCATCCCTCGGTGATTTTTTGGAGTATAGGCAATGAGTCTAGCTATGGGGCTAATTTTCAGAAATCCTATGATTGGATAAAAGCAGAGGATTCAACGCGCCCGGCAATTTTTAGTTATCCCGGTTCTGTTCCGGCAGGAGTTAAGTGCTATGATATTGCAAGTATGCACTATCAGGATGTGCATGGAAACTTAAATCAGTGGGGTGTTAGAAGTTTTGGTTATCAAGTAGATGGCTATCCTGCAATATTTGATGAATGGGCACATGTACCATGTTATACTTATGCCACTTTGCGTGATGACCCAAATATCCGAGAGTTCTGGGGGCAATCACTTGATAAAATGTGGAGTGGAACATTTAGTGCTCCCGGTGGATTGGGTGGTGCTATTTGGGGATACATTGATGAAACATTTATGATCCCGACTCCTAAAAAAGGAGCTGCATTTTGGAAAGAGTTTGCACATACAGCAAAGCCTGATGGTTTTAGAGGCAATGCGGTAGGTTATGGTGAGTGGGGAATTATTGATGTGTGGAGACGTGAGAAACCTGAGTTTTGGGGAACAAAAAAGGCCTATTCGCCAATAAAGTTAGAAACGAAGATAATAACCGCTTTTATGTCGGGGATGCCCCTTAATTTGAATGTTTATAATAGGTTTGACCATACATATTTAAATGAGGTAGAGGTTGAATATAGCTACAACGGACAGCTGTTTAAGGGGAAAATGGCTAATATCGCACCTCACAAGAAAGGTGTAATATCCGTACCTGCTCAAAACTGGGAGGAAGGCAATGAACTTTTAGTTAAGTTTATGGATAAAGAGGGAGAACTAATAGATGCATATAATGTCCTGATAGGTAAAAAATTAAATATCCGTGTATCAGATAATACTACCCCTATTAAGATAGGGGATGATAATGACTTTACGATTATAGAAGGTAATAATTTCAAAATACCATTTAATAAGATAACGGGGTTGATTGAAAACGCTACTTCACGAGGAACTGTAGTGATTGAAAAAGGCCCATTCTTGCATATTGATGTAAACTATAATCATTTAACTGGGGCTGAAGTACGTAGTAAGGCACGTAACTTTATATTAGACGATAAATTATGGAAAAAAGAAGAATTGAAAATCACTAAGGATGGGAATAACGTTAAATGCGTTTTAAAAGGAAATTATGACAATATTGCTGTTGAGATGGTTATGACTGTTAATAACAATGGCAAACTGGATGTATATTACCAAGTGAATGATGAACCTAATGGATATTTGAGAGAGTCGGGTTTAAAATTTATATTGCCGGATAATTTCACCACGTTAGAATGGGAAAGAAACGGTTATTGGAGTTATTATCCGGAGGAATCGTTCGCAGCAAATAAAGGGAATGCACCACTTTACAATAAGAAGGTACCTAAATATGGAGCTAACCCAAATCAGCCATGGCAAATGGACACTCATAACTACTATTATTGGTCAGACAGTGGAGCGCCATGTGAGAAGCCACTAACGCAATGGGCTAAGGGTATGAAAGAGAATATTTATTATTATGGTTTGAAAGCTCCTAAAGGTGGAATAGCTGTAGTTTCGGATAATGGGGCAGTGGCATGTCGTTTAAATAAGCATGCTAACGATTATTTAACCTTATACATAAACAAACGTTGGGATTATCCGGAAATAGCATGGGGCGGCTATTGTAAGGCAGAAGCTCTTTCTCCTACCTACGGAAGTATATCTATATTGTTGGACTAATAATACATAAAAAAGCAGAGGAGGAAATCTAAGATTTCCTCCTCTGCTTTTTTATGTATTATGATTTAATCTTCGCAACAGCAAAAGTGGAAGTGCCCTCCAAAGCGCTCAAATGCAGCTTTATCAAGTGCTTCACGATGATCAGGGTGCGCTACAGTAATAATAGCTTTAGCACGTTCCTGAAGTGTTTTTCCGTATAAATCAACTGCACCAAATTCAGTAACAACGTAATGAACGTCGAAACGAGTGGTTACAACACCAGCACCGTTTAATAATGTAGGAGTAATTTTACTTACACCTTTTGCAGTAACCGAAGGCATGGCAATGATAGGTTTTCCACCTACACTTGCTGCAGCACCACGTATAAAGTCAAGCTGTCCGCCACATCCGCTATAGAATTTACATCCAATAGAGTCAGCGTTTACCTGTCCGGTTAAATCGATAGATAATGCTGAGTTGATAGCAGTCATTTTAGGTTGTTGAGCAATAATGAACGGGTCATTAGTATACCCTACGTCCATCATAGCAACGCCCGGGTTGTCGTCAATAAAGTCATAAACTGTTTTAGATCCCATAAGGAATGTAGAAACAATTTTACCTTTATCGAATTTCTTATTCATATTGTTGATTACACCTTTCTCTACCAATGGAAGAACTCCATCTGCAAACATCTCAGTGTGAATACCTAGATTTTTGTGATTTCCCAATTGCGATAGAACGGCGTTAGGGATTGCACCGATACCCATTTGTAGTGTAGCACCATCTTCAATTAGGTTAGCACAATGTTTTCCGATAAGTATATCTTGTTCACTTAAGTGTGAAGGGTGAGCTTCGATAAGCGGAGTGTTATCTTCACAGAAGATATCGATATCGCTTAAGTGGATAATAGCGTCTCCCCATGCACGTGGTACATTAGGATTAATAACTGCGATAACTGTTTTTGCAGTTTGTACGGCAGCTAAAGTTGCATCCACTGAAGTACCCATAGATACATATCCGTGTTTGTCCGGAGGACACACTTGGATCATTACTACATCGACAGGAGTAATGCCTTGACGGATAAGTTTTTGTGTTTCATTTAAATGTACAGGGATATAATCAGCATATCCTTCTTGCGTTTGTTTACGCACATTTCCTCCTACGAAGAAAGATTCAAGTAAGAATACACCTTCAAATTCGCCATCAGCGTAAGGAGCATCCCCTTCTGTATGTAGGTGCTGTAACTTTACATTTTTCAACTCTCCCTGGCGTCCTCTGTTACAAAGTGCCTGGATCAATCCTTGAGGCGCACACGCCACACTATGAATGTGAATCCGATCTCCGGATTTTACCGCTTTAACAGCTTCGTCAAATGATACGGTTTTAATTCCTTGATACATGTTCTGCTATTTATGTACTATTTTATTTGAAATTCAAAATTTACATTCGCAAATGTAAAAGAATTAAAATCAAAACCGCAAGAAAAAGTAAAAAAATGATATAAGATTAGAATTTTCGAACTCTGTCCATTTCGCGTTTCGCATCCTTGAGTTTTAGGGATTCACGTTTGTCAAATTCCTTTTTACCCTTAGCCAGAGCTATTTTTATTTTTGCCCAGCCTTTATCCGATAAGAAAATACGTGTAGGCACAATGGTTAAACCACTTTCTTTGACTTTACGTTGTAGACGATCAAGCTCTTTTTTTGTTAACAGTAATTTACGTTCGCGCTTCTCCTCATGATTGTAATAAGTTCCGAATTTATATTCGGAAATATGAATGCCTTTTACCCACAACTCATCGCGATGAAAAAAACAATAGGAGTCAACTAAGCTGGCTTTTCCCCCACGAATAGATTTAATCTCTGTTCCGGTTAAAACCATGCCGGCTACGTATTCTTCGATGAATTCATAATCGTGCGAAGCGCGACGATTGCGTATATTTATATCGTTACTCATAATGTTTCTTTAATTAAATATTATATGCCGAAATAGAAAACAGTATGCACAACATTTTCCGTAAAGCATAAGGCAATACAATAATAGTGATAAAATTAATTAACCACAAACCGGTTTTGTGCTTAAGGGCAATATCTTGATTGTTTTTTATACCTACGTATAAAGAGAAAATAGGAACAAAACTAAGTGCTAAGAATAGTTGCTCCAAAAAACCACCGGCAAGCACAAAGCTTAGCCCATTGAAAAGGGTAAAAACAGCTGCTGTATTATATGTATATAGTGCTGCTAATTCTTTTGGATTCTCAACCTTTTCAATTAAGAATTCCTTTACTATTAAGCATGCTCCTCTAGTACCAATTAGTACAGATAGACCACTAATAATGGATAGTAAAATAGCTTGTCCCCATGTGCGCTCAAAAAAGAGGATGGTCAATTGCAAAGCTATTGTTATGCAAACTAGCGGTAGGAAAAAATGTTTAATAATTGACAAAGCAGACTCTTTCTCGCCAATAATTTCTCGCCAAGTATGCTGAGGGGAAATTAATAGACCCACCATTCGGCTGTAAATATTCTTAATAAGGACAACTAGCATATTTCAAAATTATAAACAAATGTATAAAGTTAAGTGCGCAAAAATAATATATATCACAATTGAAGACAAAATGTTCTATTTAAATTTTTACGTAAAAGCTACATATTACATACTTATACAGGGAAGCATAAATTTAGTTAAGTATCTAACTCCAAAATAATAAGTCCGTAAAAACTGAGAATAAAGGAGTATACATTCTTAAATATATAGCTTATGAAGACTCATGAATTAACAAAAGCCGAATTTTTAAAGAAAGTCGCTGACTATGAAAAGAATCCAAAAGGATGGAAATATTTAGGGGATAAACCTGCACTTATTGATTTCTATGCCGATTGGTGTGGACCATGTAAATCCTTAGCTCCCGTTTTGGAGGAGTTAGCCAAAGAATATGATGGGAAAATATACATTTATAAAATAAACACAGAGCATGAGCAAGAGTTAGCTTCTATCTTTGGTGTAAGTTCTATTCCCACATTGTTATTCATACCAATGCAGGGCGATCCTAAAATTGCTCGCGGTGCCTTACCAAAGCATACGCTTAAGGAGGCAATAGAAAATGAATTGCTTAAGGAATAATGTCTAGCATTAATGTATAATAGTAAAATCCGATAGTCCAAAACTATCGGATTTTTGCGTATTGAAATTATATTTGTAGAAAAATGAACATTATGATACAAGAAATAGAACAACTAGCAGCGAGTAATACGCAAAAAGCTATTGAAATTATAGAAACTACCGGCATTGTGGAATCATGGGAAACTATAGGAGCAGAAATCCATGTTGTTGGATCGCTTGCTATGGGATTAATGGTAAAGCATCGGGATATTGATCTACATATATATACCTCGGCATTAAGTATCGAAGAGAGCTTCAAGGCAATGGCACGTGTTGCTGCAACGCCTGGAATAACTAAAATAACTTATGTCAATTTGGCCGAAACAGAGGAAGCATGTATTGAATGGCACGCATGGTACTTGGACGATGAGGGAAATGAGTGGCAAATTGATATGATCCATATAAAGCAAAATTCAAAATACGATGGCTACTTTGAACGCCTTGCGGATAAAGTTTATGATGCGCTGACTCCTGAAACGCGCGAAATAATTATGACATTAAAATACCAAACGCCAGACGAAGTATCCGTTGCAGGTATAGAATATTACCATGCAGTGCTAGGACATGGTATAAACAATTACGCTGATTTTATGACTTGGCGCCAAGCAAATCCAGTTACAGGGATTGTTGAATGGATGCCATAGTGTAAAAACAAAAAAGAGCTTCAAAATTATTGATTTTGAAGCTCTTTTTTACTGTCGGGGTGGAGGGATTCGAACCCCCGACCCTCTGGTCCCAAACCAGATGCGCTAACCGGACTGCGCTACACCCCGTGCAGAGCGGAAGAGGGGGGATTCGAACCCCCGGTACAGTTACCCGTACGTCAGTTTAGCAA